>NZ_JBLRWA010000042.1:0-58949 GCF_048159585.1 Kitasatospora sp. SC0581
AGGTGATTGTGATGGCCGACATTCTGGCGCTTCAGGAGCTCGACGAGGAGATCGTCGTCGACGCCCCGTTCAGCTCGCTCAGCTACTGGAGCTGCTGATCCCGGCAGCCCGGTGCCGTGTACCGGCGAGGCGGTGAGGAGGAGGTGATTGTGATGGCCGACATCCTGGCGCTTCAGGAGCTCGACGAGGAGATCGTCGTCGACGCCCCGTTCAGCTCGTACAGCGCGTTCAACTGCTGACCCCTGTGGCCCGGTGCCGCGTTCCGGCGAGGCGGTGAGGAGGAGGTGATTGTGATGGCCGACATTCTGGCGCTTCAGGAGCTCGACGAGGAGATCGTCGTCGACGCCCCGTTCAGCTCGTACAGCGTGTTCAGCTGCTGACCCCCTGGGTCCGGCAGTACCGGGTGACAGAGAGGGGAAGGCCGCGGCACATGCGGCCTTCCCCGGCTCTGCATTCTGTTTACCGTTTTGGGGTGAGTTAACCGTGGCCGTGGCATCAGAACCGACTACCCGTCCGAGCGGACCGCTCGGCGCGCTGCGACTGTGCGTCGCCGAGGTACGGGCGTACCCGGGGCGGGTCATAGGTGTCGCGGTCGCCTGCGCGCTCACCGCCACCGGCGTGGGCGCCTGCCTGCTGCTGCTCGCGGCGGTCAGCGGCCCGTCCTACCCGGAGGGTTCGTCCGCCGCGGCGGCGGCCAAGGACGCGCAGAACCTGCTGGGCCTGCTGCTGACGATGCTGCTGATGTCGGCGGTGCTGGTGACGGGGTCGACGGTCGCGCTCTGGACCAACCAGCGGCTCGGGCAGTTCGCCGTGCTGCGCGCCCTCGGGGTGACGGCCGGCCGGCTGCGGGCCCTGGTCGTCGCGGACGTCGCGCTGGTCGCGCTGGCCCCCTCCGCCGTCGCCGCGGTGGCCGGGACGGTCCCGGTGGCCGGGTTCGGCCGGCGCCTGCTGATCGAGCGCGAGCTGTTCCCCGCCGCGGTCGACCTGCCCTCCGCCGGGCAGACCTGGGCGATCGCGGTCGGCGCCTGCCTCGGCACCTGCGCGGTCGCGGTGCTGGCCGCGCTGGCCAGCGTGCTGGCGGCCGGCCGGGTCCAGCCGATCGACCTCCTCAAGGACCAGTCGCTGGCCCTGGCCCCGCCCCGCCGCAACGTCGGCCGACTGGTGGCGGGCATCGCCATGGTCCTGATGCTCTGCGGGCCGCTCGTGGCCCTGATGGTCGTGATGGACCTGCCGCCGGTGCTCCAGGGCGCGCTGGTGATGGGCCTGGCCACGGCCGTCATCCCCACGCTCGCGGTGCTCGCGCCCTGGTTCGTGCCGCTGCTCGTCGGCCCCTGCTGCGCGGTGCTGCTGCTGCTCGACCGCAAGGCCGGCCGGATCGCCGCCGCGGGGCTGCGGGCCGCGCCCGCCCGGACGGCCGCGATCGCGGTGCCCGTCCTGCTGGCCGTCGGCACCGTGGTCTGCCTGCTCGGTTCGGGAGCCACCATCGGGGCCGCCGTGCAGCAGCAGACCGAGCAGGCACTGCGGGCCGACGCGGTGGTGACGGCCGAGCCGGGCCGCCAGCTGCCCGCCCGGCCCGCCGGCCTGCCCGGCGGGACGGCCGTCGCGCCGATCGCGACCAAGGTGACCGCGCCGCCCAGCTTCTACGACGACAAGCCCAAGCCCACCCGCGCCTGGGGCGTCGACGGGGCGGCCCTGCGGAGCGCCCTGGACCTCGGCGAACAGCAGGGCCGGCTGGACGAGTTGGCTCCCGGCACGTTCGCCGCGGGCAGCACCGAGGCCACCGCGCGCCACTGGAAGCTCGGCCAGGACGTCACCTTCACGCTCGCCGACGGACAGCAGGCGCAGCTGCGGCTCGTCGCCGTCTACCAGCGGGACCTGGCCTTCCCCTCGTACGTCCTCCCCGTCGACCTCGCCCTCGAGCACACCCCGGCCCCGTACGCCGACCGGGTGCTGCTCCGCGGTGACCCGGGCGCCTGGGAGCTCCGGCCCGGCCAGCGGCTCGCCACGCGGGCCGACTACCTGGCCCACCTGCGGCCGCGCAACGTGCAGGACGACATGGCCTCCCGGCTGATCGTCGCCGTGGTGGGCGGGTACGCGCTGCTCGCCCTCGCCAACACCTGCGCCATCGCCCAGCGGGACCGCCGTTCCCAGCGCGCCCACCTGCGGGCCCTCGGCCTCGGCCGCGGGCAGCTGCTGCGCTGCGTGGTGTACGAGGTGCTGGCCTCGGCGCTGGTCGGGACGGTCCTGGCGGTGGCGACGGCCGGGATCTGCCTGGTGCCGCTGGCCCGGGCCGTCGGGCAGGGGGTGCTGCCCGCCCTGGACGTGCCGTGGACGGTCGGCGTCCTGGTCGGGGTGCTGGTCGCCACCGCCGTCCCGGCGGCGCTGGCGGCCCGTCCGCTGCGCGGCATCCGGCGACAGTTCGCGACGGGGTCGGCGTGAGCGCGGCGGCCGCCGGAGGGCTGGGGCGGTCGTTCTGGCTGCTCTACGGCGGCGAGTCCGCCTCGGCCCTGGGCACCGCCGCCTCGGTGATCGCCCTCCCGGTGGTCGCGCTGCGGGCCGGCGGTGACATCCGGCAGGCCGGACTGGCCGGTACGGCGCTCTCCGTCGGGGTGCTGCTGGCCCGGCTGCCGGCCGGCGTCCTCGCCGACCGCCGCGAGCGGCGGACGGTGCTGCTGACCGGCAACGCGGCCGGCGCACTCGTCCTGGCCGCGCTGGCCCTGTCGGCCTCCGGCGGCATGCCGCCGCTGTGGGCGGTGCTGGTCGCCGCCCTGCTGCTCGGCGCGGTGGGCAGCACCCTGGCACCCGTCGAGAACGTGGTGGTGCGGTGCTTCGTGCGGCCCGAGCACCTTCCCCGCGCGGTCGGCCTGCTGCAGAGCAGGACGGCCGTCGCGGCGATGGCCGGCCCGGTGGCCGGCGGTGCGCTGCTGGCCGTCCACCCGTCCTGGGTGTTCGCCGTCGACGCCGGCAGCTACCTGGCGGCCGTCTGCTGCGTGGCACTGCTGCCGAAGGGCAGGCGGGAGCGCCCCGGGGACGAGCCGGCCGCGCCCGGCGTCCGGGCCGCGCTGGCCGAAGGCGTCCGGTTCATCTGGCGGGTGCCCTTCCTGCGCTACGCGGTGGTCAACGCGGCCGTGCTCAACCTGGTGTTCAACGGGCTGCTGATCGTGGTGGTGGCCTCGGGCGGGGGCGCCGTGCACATCGGGGTGCTGACCGCGGCCCTGGGCACCGGCGGGCTGGCCGGATCGCTGCTCGCACCGGCGCTGGCCCGGCGGCTGCCGCCCGCCCGGGGCATCGCCCTCGGCACGGCCGTGGTCGCGCTCGCCCTGCCCGGCTTCACCCTGGCCCAGGGGCACTGGACGGCGGTCCTTCCGCTGGCCCTCGCCGCGGCTGCCGGGCCGGTGGTCACCGTGCTGATCGCGGTCACCCAGATGGAGGTGACCCCGCCGGGTCTGCAGGGCCGGGTGCACAGCGGCATCGGCTTCCTCGCCCAACTGGTCGCGCCCGCCGGGCCGACCCTCGCGGGCCTGTGCGCCCACGCGTTCGGACTGACCGGCACGGTGGCCGGCGCGGCCGTGGTCGTGGTGGTCCTCGCCGCAGTCGGGCTGGCCGCCACCGCGGGCCGGACCGGTGGTGGGCCCGCCGCCGGTCCGACCGGGGCCGGGGGTGCCCCGGAACGACGGAACGACAACCCCGCGGAGGCCGTCCATGGCTGACCTCGCCCACCGGGCCGCGCCCCCCGGGCCGGCGGCGCCGAACCCCGCGCCGGCGGACCCGCACCTCACGCCGGCGGACCCGTACCGCTGGCTGGAGGAGGCGGATACCCCGCGCACCCGGGCCTGGCTCGCCGAGCAGCGGCGCCTGCTGGCCGCCCGCCCGCAGCGCTCCGACGAGCCCGCCTGGGCCGCCCTGCTCGACCGGGTGGAACGGGAGGCGCCCGACCGGACGCCCACCCCGCCCGCCGAGGCCGGCGGCCTGCTCTTCCGCCACGAACGCGGCCCGGACGGCGACGTCCTGACCGTCCGGCACCCCGACGGCACCCGTCGGACGCCCACCGAGGGCGTCATCGGCCCCGGCGACCGGATCGCCGGCTGGCAGCCCGAGCCGCACGGCCGGTTCATCGCCGTCCAACTGCACCGGGACGGAGCCGAGAACGGCGGACTGCACCTGCTCCCCACCCGCCCGGGCGACCGGCCCCACCACCTGCCCGACGCGGCCCCGTACGCCACCCTCGCCTTCACCGGCGAGGCGCTGGTGTACACCGCCGGCACCCGCACCGAGCACACCCTGGCGGCCCGCCACCCGGACGGCGGCCCGGCCCGCCGGCTCGCCCTGCCGGTGCCCGGCCCGGTCCGGCTCACCCTCCACGGCGGTCCCGGCGGGAACCTGCTGCTGCGCACCCGCCCGCAGCCGTCCGGCCCGGTGCGCTGGTGGGCCACCCGGTGGACCGGCCGGGCGGTGCCCGACTGGCAGCCGCTCGACCTCGACGGGCGGCGGGTCACCGCCCTGGACCTGAACGAGACGGTCTGCTTCCTCGCCGCCGACGAGCTGCTCGCGCTGGACCTGGACGAGCTGGCCCGGGGCGCCACCCGCGGGCCCGCCGTGGTCGCGCCGCTCGCCGTCGGTGAACCGCCCGCCGCCGGTGAAGCACAGGCGGGCCCGGTCACCGCCCTGCGGGTGCTCGGCCCCGGCCGGAGGCCCGGCCTGGCGCTGCTCCGCCGGCTGGGGACCACCCACCGGCTCGACCTGCACCAGCCGGGCGGGGCGCCGGGCGAGGCACCTGGCGGCGGAGCCACCGCACTGCACTGGCCCGCCCGGCTGCGCCTCGGCGCCACCCCGTACGACCGGCACGGGCGGGTCGGCGGGTCGGTCTGGCTGCTCGCCGACGACCCCCGGTACGGCACCTGGACCAGGAGCCTGGACGGCTCCGGCCCGGTCGAACCCCCCGAGCGCCGCGCCGCGCTGCGCACCCTCACCGCCGTCGGCCGGGACGGCGCGCCCGTCCCGGTGACGGTCTGCGACCCCGGGCCGCGGGACCGCGGCCGCCCCGCGCCCACCCTGCTCACCGTCTACGGGGGCTTCGGCCTCCCGCTGGAACCCTCCTGGGACCCGGCCATGGAGGCCTGGCTGCGGGCCGGCGGCCGGATCGCCTGGGTGCACGCGCGCGGCGGCGGCGAGCTCGGCCCCGCCTGGGCGGCCGCCGGCCGGGGCCCCGGCAAGAGCGCCACCGTGGACGACTTCCGGGCCGCCGCCGCGATGCTGGTCGAACACGGCGAGGCCCCGGCCGGCGGGCTGGGCGCACTGGCCGCCAGCAACGGGGCGCTGGTGGTCGCCGCCGCGCTCACCCGGGAGCCCGGTCTGCTGTCCGCCGCGGTGTGCGTGGCCCCGCTCACCGACCTGGCCCGCTACCAGGTCGGCGGCCTCGGCCGGCTCTGGGCGGAGGAGTACGGCGATCCGGCCGACCCGCGGGCGCTGCGGGCGCTGCTCGACTACTCCCCGTACCACCGGGTGGTGCCAGGGACGGCCTACCCGGCGGTGCTGCTCGCCACCGGGGCGAACGACGCGCGGGTGCCGCCCTGGCACGCCTGGAAGCTCTGCGCGGCGCTCGGACAGGCCTCCACCGGGGCGGCGCCGGTCCTGCTCGACCACCACGACAGCGGCGGCCACCAGGGCCGTCCGGCCGCGGCCGGACGGGAGCTCGCGGTCCGCTCCCTCGCCCTGCTGGCCGCCGGCACCGGCCTGCTGCCACCCGCCGACCTGCCCGCCGGTCCGCCCGGCCCCCGGCCCAGACCGCAGTCCTGACCTCAGCCCGTGTCCAACCGAGGAGAGCACCACCGATGACCGAGCCCCAGTCCCTCGCGGGAGGCCCGTCCCGTCCCGGAGGCCCCCGGGCCGCCGCGAACCACGCCCCGGCCGCCGCGTCGGCCGTCGACCTGACCAAGGTGCACGGGTCGGGCGACGCCCGGGTGGTGGCACTGGAGCGGGTCTCGGTGTCCTTCCGGGAGGGGGAGTTCGCGGCGATCATGGGCCCGTCCGGCTCCGGCAAGTCCACCCTGCTCCAGTGCCTCGCCGGACTGGAGTCCTGCACCTCGGGCGCCGCCCGGATCGGCGACACGGACCTCACCCGGCTGAGCGACGGCCAGCTGACCAGGCTCCGCCGCGACCACGTGGGCTTCGTCTTCCAGGCCTTCCACCTGATCCCCACCCTGACGGTGTCGGAGAACATCGCCCTGCCGCTGACGCTGGCCGGCCGCACCCCCGACCGGCAGTGGCTGGACACCCTGGTCGAGGCGGCCGGCCTCGGCGCCCGGCTCGGCCACCGCCCGGCCCAGCTCTCCGGCGGCCAGCAGCAGCGCGTCGCCTGCGTCCGGGCGCTGGCCGGCCGGCCCCGGATCGTCTTCGCCGACGAACCGACCGGCAACCTGGACTCCCGCTCCGCCGCCGAGATCCTCGCGCTGCTGCGCCGGTGCGTCCGGGAACTCGGCCAGACCGTCGTGATGGTCACCCACGACCCGGTGGCGGCCTCGTACGCCGACCGCGTCGTCTTCCTCGCCGACGGCCGCATCGTCGACGAACTCCTCGGCCCGACCCCCGACCAGGTGCTCGGGCGGATGCGCACCTTCGACGCCAACCTCGGCATCAGCTACTGGTCCGGACCGGCCTGACCTGCCGCACGCCGACCCCCGGATGCGCGAGGATGGGGGCATGCCGAACCGTCTCGCGGACGCGACCTCGCCGTACCTGCTCCAGCACGCCGACAACCCCGTGGACTGGTGGCCCTGGGGAGCGGAGGCTTTCGAGGAAGCAGGGCGGCGCAATGTGCCCGTTCTGCTGTCGGTCGGTTACGCCGCATGTCACTGGTGCCAGTGACCTCGTCAACCGAGTAGTCCGCAGCTCTCGCGTCCGTCTGAGACGCGGGGCGACATACTCAGGAGGTGGCGGCCACCCGGAGGTGGACATGCTGAGCCCAAGCGGACCGCAAGTTGACGGATGTGGCAAGGCAATTCGACGCAAGCCGCATCAAGGGGGCGGAGCTGTTGCTGGCTGCAGGTGATGACGACCGTGCCCTTACCGGGAGGTCCAAGGGTCGGGCCCGGCCGCGGTCCCGGGAAAGCTGATCGGCCCGCTGCCCTTCCTGGCGCTCAGGCCCACAGCTGCGCGCAGCACCTCTGCCGCCCAGGGGTTGTTGTGTGGAGGCTCACGGTCTCGCCGGATAGCTGGACTCCGAGGCGGACCTCGGGTAACTCCGCAGCGGGAAGAGCGAAACTCGGGTGCCGAGCTTCCACCGTCTGAGAGTATTGCCGCAGCTACGCCGACGCGCCGCTGGGGCGGTGTGCGCCGGACATGGTGTGAGCGAACGGAGCCCAGGTGTCATTGGAGAGGTTCTCGCTGGAGAACTATCGCTGCTTCAGAGAGAAGCAGGAGGTGGAGCTCGGCAAGATCACCATCGTCCTCGGCCGGAACAACTCCGGCAAGAGCGCCGTCGTACGAGCGCTCCCGCTCCTCTCCATCGGTATCCGCGGCGACTCCCCGTGCCCGCTGGACCTGGACCTGATCCAGGGCTTCACACCTTCGTTCGCCGATCTGATCCACGGCTCATCACCCCATGGGCACATCCGCCTGGGCGCATCGATCGGGTGCGAGGACGGCGAGGCCGTCAGCGCCACCGCCGAGGTCCAGAACATCGCCAACCAGGGCATGCAGCTGGTCTCCTCGCTGCAGATCTCCTCTGGGGAGGAAGTCGCGAACCTCTCCTGGATCCCCGGCGCCGACGCCTACTCTCCCGAGAAGCGCGCGTATCTCGTCGACGGCCATGAGGGCAAAGTCGGATTCCGCGGGCTGCTGCCCGATCCGGCCGACTGGACGGACTCCGTCGGCGGTGTCAGCGGAGTCACCGCGCTCATTCGGGAAGGCCTGGACGAGATCCGGTATCTGGGTCCGTTCCGGAAGAGCCCGGAGCGGTTCTTCCGGTCTCCGGCCAGAACCCTGGGCAGCGTCGGCTATCGGGGCGAGAAGGCCCTCGGCATGCTCGCCGCGGACGAGATGTACGGGCGCGGTCTGATCGGCCGTGAGGTGAACACCCTGCTGGAAAGCATCCTGCCCGGGTGGCGCCTCGAAGTCACCGACGTCGGCTCCGGGATGTACATCCCCAAGCTGCGTTCCCTGCGCGACCCCGATCTCGTCGTCCACATCGATGACGTCGGCACCGGTGTGGTCCAGTTCCTGCCGATAGTGATCCAGCGTGCCGCGGACCGCGTGGAACCGCCCGCCGGACCTGTGATCGAGATCGTGGAGGAGCCCGAACTCCATCTCCACCCGTCCGCGCACGCCGCGATCGCCGATCTCTATGTCGACGCCGTGCAGGAGTCGCAGGTGCGCTTCCTGGTGGAGACGCACAGCGAGAACTTCCTCCTCCGGCTGCGCCGGCGGGTCGCGGAGCGAAAGCTGGCGCCGGAGGACGTGAAGATCTACTTCGTCGAGCAGATCGAGGGCGCCGCCACCCTGCGAAAGATCGAAGTGGATGCCCTCGGCAACCTCGACTACTGGCCGCGGGGGGTCTTCGCGGAGGACTTCGAGGAGGTGCGCGCCCTCGCGGACGCGCAGGCGAATCGGATCGACGATGCGCGTTGAGATTCCGATCGACCTGCTGACGGACCGCCAGGGCGACCAGAACGCCGAGCTCATATTGAAGCTGATCGCGTTCTTCAGGGAGGCGCGGCACGAGTGGATCATCTCCCCGCGTGATGTGGACGCCGTCCATGCGTTCCTGGAGCGTCACGTCCCGGTCCTGTCGCCGATCTACCTGCTGCTCGCACAGAAGGCGAGCATGGCGCAGGCCTGGGCGCCGCACGGGGGGACCACGGGCGTGCTCAGGGTGGCTGGCGAGACGCTGGCGGCGGACATCCGCGACCTGGAGCGGCCGGCCGTACTGGTCGTGGAGAACGCGGTCTACGACTGGCAGATGATCGAGGCGCTCGCGCGCCTGCTGGGCTGCCAGGACGTCATCGACGCCAAGGAGGGCAGCCGCCTCGGCCTGTACAACGGAGGCGGCAAGGACGGCGCGACCCGGCATGCGGTCGACCAGGCCGCGCAGTTCTCCAGGACCAAGCGTGTGGTCCTCGTCATCGACAGCGACAGCTTCCACCCCACGGACCGGACCGGGAATCACGAGAAGGCCGAAGCCGCGGCCCGCGAAGGCGTGAGTTCGCACGTCCTCAGCTTCCGGGAGATGGAGAACTACATTCCCAACCGGGTCCTGGCCCGCCAGCCGAAGAAGACCGTCGGAATGGCCTCCATGGCCAAGCGCCTGGAGTCCCTCAAGACCTTCTCGCCCGAGCAGCGCGCCCACTTCGACATGAAGCACGGATTCAAGGGGAAGCCGCAGAGGGGCGCCGACCAGAAGGGGCGGCACTCCGGGAAGGCGGGGACGACCTACGTCATCCCCCCGCGCCACGGCGATCTGTACGACGAAGTGGCGGAGCAGGATCTCATCACCCTCCAGGAGGGATTCGGAACGGACTTGCCGGATCTGTTCCTGAAAGAGGTGCTGAGCGGCGGCATATCGGAACGGGACCTGGACGGTCTGGGCCCCGGAGCGAAACAGGAATTGCGATCGATGTTCGAAAAGATTCGGGGCGTGATCTGATCATGGGAGATGTTGAGGTGGCCAAGGATATCTCGGTGGTGCCGGAGGTCTATTTCCTGGAGCGGGTCCTGGAGCTGATTGCACAGGGTGAGCTGCGGGTGCCGAAGTTCCAGCGCCCGTTCCTGTGGCGCCCCGAGCAGATGCTGCAGCTCTTCGACAGCATGGAGCGCGGCTATCCCATGGGAAGCCTGCTCATCTGGGAAACCACCATGAAACTCGAAAGCCTCGACACCATCGGTGGGCGCAGCATCCCGCCGGCACCGGAGGGCGCGAAAGTCGCCTACGTGCTGGACGGTCATCAGCGGCTCTCGACGCTCTTCGGCGTCCTCCACCGCTCGGCCGACGCCCCGCGGTCCACGCGGCAGGAGGACTGGATGTGGTGGGTCTACCGCCCGCTCGTCCGGTCGGAGCATGACAGCGCGCGCTACCGCCACTGGAAGAGCGGCGAGGAGGTGCCCAGCAATTTCCTGCCCATGCGGTCCGTGCTGGGGACCCTGGACTTCCTCGAGTACGCACGGACGCTGTCCGATGTCTCCCCGTCCCGCGAGGAGGCCGACAGCCTCACCAAGGAGAGCGAGCGCATCGCGAAGCGGGTGAAGAACTACAAGGTCTCCGTGGTGCGCATGGAGGGCGGCACTCTCCAGCAGGCCATCGAGGTCTTCTCCAGGATCAACAGCAGCGGCCAGAAGATGCGTCCCGACCAGATGGTCTCCGCGCTGACCTACGGGACCATCGGCTCCGAGACGCTCAGCGACAAGATGGAGGAGATCAAGGCGCGGATCGCGGCTTCGGGCTTCGGCGAGATTCCGATCATGACGATCTTCCAGACCGTCCTCGCGCTGTCCGGCGAGGAGGACGTGCAGCGGGACACGTCCTGGGAGACGATGGCCCGCAAGGTCCAGGGCAAGCTCATGACCGCGGTGGAGGACACCGACCGGATCCTCCAGCAGGTGGTCGAGTTCCTGCGGGACGAGGTCAAGGTTCCGCTGGCCCGCCTGGTTCCGTACAACATCCAGATCATGCTGCTCGCCGTCTTCTTCCACTTCTCCGACAAGGTCGAAGCGGAGCAGCGGGTCAAGCTCCGGCACTGGTTCTGGACCACGTCGCTGGCCGGCACCTTCGCCGGGTCCACCACTACCCAGGTCCGGAACTTCATCACGGAGATGAAGGCCTTCGCCCGGGGCAACGGTGGGCTCAGCTACTCCGGCGAGCGGGCCCGGTCCTTCCCCGAGCGCTTCGACCTGCGCAGCGCGCGCGTGCGCGCCTACCTCCTCTGGGACCTGCAGACGTTCCCGGAGCGGAAGAACCTCGACGGCAGCACCGCCAACGTGCTGGAGCAACTGGCGACGGCGCACAGCGAGACCTATCGACACGTCATCACCCAGAGCGGGGTCCCGGGGGCGTCCAGCCCGGCCAACCGCATCGTCATGACGACGCCGCCGGGTGTGTCGATCCGGCAGGCGCTCATCAGGCTCGCGGAGGAGGGCAGGACCGACATCTTGGACTCCCACGGAGTCAGTCTCGCGTCCATCGAACACCTCAAGGCCGACGACTTCACCGACTTCATCCTTGCGCGCCAGCACGAGTTGGCCGCGCGGGAGCGGCAGTTCATCGAGAGCCTGGGCATCAAGTCGGCGGACAAGGAGGTCGGGGAGGCCGACATCGACACCGAGTGAGGGGGCAGCGGGTCCAGGCTTGTGCAGCCTCGAAGGCGCAACGCGGCTTTCCCGCCCTGGACTCGACGATCAGTGGCACAACACGATCCCGTGTGTTCGCGTCACTCTGCCATCGTGTCGGTGCCCCGGGGGACGTGGCAGGAAGCGAGGACAACTGGGAAACCACTCACCTCCTCCTCGGTGTCCAGGGCTGGTTTGCTGATTTCGGCGCGGCGCTCGTCCTGTCTTTCTGGAGCGCTGCTGCCGGGCTGCCGCGGCCGTGCGGCGAGACGAACGCCTGGCTCTGACGCCGGAGATACATGATGTCGTCGCGCACCATGTCTCCGGCATCGTGGTGCACACCCATGCTGCCCCCCCTGGGCTGGAAATGACCTCATGCCGCGACGGCGGATGGGCGCACATCGACCAAGCGGACGGGCGTGCGGGTTCCACAGGCAAGACGGGGTGGTGTGAGAGTCTAGGCACATGAATCGGCTGGCTGGTGTGACCTCGCCTTATCTGCTTCAGCACGCTGACAATCCGGTTGACTGGTGGCCCTGGGGAGCGGAGGCTTTCGAGGAAGCAGGGCGGCGCAATGTGCCCGTCCTGCTGTCGGTCGGTTACGCCGCGTGTCACTGGTGTCATGTCATGGCTCACGAGAGCTTCGAGGACGCCGGGCTCGCCGAGTACCTCAACGAGCGGTTCGTCCCGGTCAAGGTGGACCGGGAGGAGCGGCCGGACGTCGACGCCGTGTACATGGAGGCGGTGCAGGCCGCGACCGGGCAGGGCGGGTGGCCGATGACGGTGTTCCTCACGCCCGACAAGGAGCCGTTCTACTTCGGCACCTACTTCCCGCCGCAGCCCCGGCACGGGATGCCGTCCTTCCGGCAGGTGCTGGAGGGTGTGGAGGCCGCCTGGCGGGACCGGCGGGAGGAGGTCGGCGAGGTCGCCGGACGGATCCGGGCCGACCTCGCCCAGCGGGCCGCCGTGTACTCGGCCGGTGCCCACAACCCGCCCGGCGAGGCGGACCTGCACCAGGCGCTGGTGGCCCTCAGCCGGGACTTCGACCAGAGCCGCGGCGGCTTCGGTGGCGCGCCGAAGTTCCCGCCGGCCATGGTGCTGGAGTTCCTGCTGCGCCACCACGCCCGGACCGGCTCGGAGGCGGCCCTGGAGATGGCCGTCCGCACCGGTGAGGCGATGGCCCGCGGCGGCATCCACGACCAGCTCGGCGGCGGCTTCGCCCGGTACGCGGTGGACGCCGGCTGGGTGGTGCCGCACTTCGAGAAGATGCTGTACGACAACGCCCTGCTGCTGCGCGCCTACCTGCACCTGTGGCGGGCCACCGGATCGGCCCTGGCCCGCCGGGTCGCGCTCTCCACGGCGGACTTCCTGCTGCGCGAACTCCGCACGCCCGAGGGCGCGTTCGCCTCCGCCCTGGACGCCGACAGCCTGGACGAGGAGACCGGGCAGTCCGCCGAGGGCGCGTACTACGTGTGGGAGCCCGGCCAGCTGGTCGACCTGCTCGGCCCCGCCGACGCGGCCACCGCCGCCCGGCTGTTCACCGTCACCGCCGAGGGCACCTTCGAACACGGCACCTCGGTGCTCCAACTCCTCGCCGACCCCGAGGACTTCGCCGAGTACGAGACGATCCGGGCGCGGCTGGCCGAGGCCCGGGCGGCCCGCCCCGCCCCGGCCCGGGACGACAAGGTGGTCGCCGCCTGGAACGGCCTGGCCGTCGCCGCGCTCGCCGAGACCGGCGCGCTGCTGGACCGCCCCGACCTGGTCGAGGCCGCCGAACGCGCCGCCGACCTGCTGCTGGCCGTCCACCTCACCCCCGACGGCCGGCTGCTGCGCACCTCCCGGGACGGCCGGGCCGGTGCCAACGCCGGCGTGCTGGAGGACTACGCGGACACCGCCGAGGGCTTCCTCGCGCTGTACGCCGTCACCGGCGATGCCTCCTGGCTCCAGCTGGCGGGCGGCCTGCTCGACACCGTGCTCAAGCACTTCACCGACGAGGCCTCCGGCGCGCTCTACGACACCGCCGACGACGCCGAGGAGCTGATCCGCCGCCCGCAGGACCCGACCGACAACGCCACCCCGTCCGGCTGGACGGCCGCCGCCGGCGCCCTGCTCACGTACGCCGCGTACACCGGCTCCGACCGGCACCGCACGGCCGCCGAACGGGCCCTCGGCGTGGTCGGCGCCCTCGCCGGCCGGGCGCCGCGGTTCATCGGCTGGGGCCTCGCCGTCGCCGAGGCGCTGCTCGACGGGCCGCGCGAGGTCGCCGTGGTCGGCCCGGACGGCGACCCGGCCACGGCGGCGCTGCGACGGGCCGCGCTGCTCGGGACGGCGCCGGGAGCGGTGGTCGCGGTCGGCGCGCCCGGGGAGCCCGAGGTGCCGCTGCTGGCCGACCGGCCGCTGGTCGGCGGCGCCCCCGCGGCGTACGTCTGCCGGCACTTCGCCTGCGACGCCCCGACCACCGATCCGGCGGAACTGGCCGGGAAGCTGGGCGTGGCGGTCGAGTAGCGGGCGCCCCGGCGGGGGCGGGCAAGCCGTCGACGGTGGGGCGGGCAGGGGTTCGGCGGCGGCCGGATAATCGTTGGCGAGCGGGGTCCGGCCGGGTCCACCATGGGCCATGACCTGGACTTTCAGCACCTCCCTCGACGAGTTCCGCGACCGGGCGGGCGCCTTCCTGGCCGCCCGCCCCGCCGAGAACACCGTCCTGCTCACCATCGCGCACCGGCTGGCCGAGTCCGGCCTGACGGTGTTCGGCGAGCCGCCGGTCTTCGGCTGGTGGCGGGCCGAGCAGGGAGGTCCGGTCGCGGGCGCCTTCCTCCAGACGCCGCCGTTCGCCCCCCGGCTCTCCTTCATGCCGCCGGCCGCGGCCGCCGAACTGGCGACCGGCCTGGCCGCCGCCGGAGCCGGGTTCACCACGGTGACCGGGGTCGGCGGGGGAGCGGAAGCGGTCCGCGCCTTCGCCGCCGCCTGGACGGCGGCCACCGGCACCGAACAGTCCGTCCGCGTCGACGAACGGCTCTACCGGCTCGGCGAGTTGACCGACCCGCCGCGCCCGCCCGCAGGCCGCCACCGGCTGGCCGAACCGGCCGACCGCGAACTGGCGATCCGCTGGTACCAGGAGTTCCTGGCCGAGGTCGAGGTCGAACTCCCCGACGTCCCAAGGGCGGTGGACGAGCGGACCGCGAACGGCTGCCTGCACCTGTGGGAGGACGACGGCCGCCCGGTCGCCCTGGCCGGCAGCAGCCCGGTGCTCGCCGGCATGTCCCGCATCGGCCCGGTCTACACCCCCGCCGAAAGCCGCGGCCACGGCTACGGCACCGCCGTCACCGCCGCCGTCTCGGCCCACCTCCTCGCCCACGGCGCCACCGAGGTCCTGCTCTACACCGACCTCGCCAACCCGACCAGCAACTCCATCTACCAGCAGATCGGCTACCTGCCGGTGGAGGACTCCCTGATCGTGGACTTCCGGCCCCGGTAACGGAGTTACGCGTCCCTGGTCAGATGCACACCCGTCACCCCGGCCACCTTCGTGCCGAAGGGATCGGTGGCGGCCGCCGCGGTGGCGGGCGCGGGCAACCGGTCGGCGCTGAGGTACGTCTGCGCGCAGGTGAGAAGGTTGCCGCCGGCCGACTTCATGTCGCCGGCGAGCCCGTCCAGCAGCGACTTCCAGGCGGTGCCGCACCCCTGCAACGCCGCCCCGCTCTGCCACCCCGCCAGCCCCCCGGCCGCCTTGTCGCCCGGCTCCGCGAGCTTCGCCGTCTCCTCCGGAACCTTCCCGGCCACCGCCAGCGCGTTGTTCCCGGCGGCGGTCAACTCGCCTGGTTTGACAGTGAATCCCTTGCCGTCACCCATCGCTCTTCCCCCAATGCCGCTGTGGCAGACGTGGGTTATGGTAGCGGTGAGTATCGGGGGGAGCACTCATGGCTGATCCGGATCAGCGGGCCGGCGCGGGCCGACTCGACTTCGCGAGCCTGAAGAACGCCAGACCGGCGGACCTCCACGCGGCCGGCGACGCGTACGACGCGCTCCACAAGGCGTTCGCGCAGCACACCGCCGACTGGAAGCGCGGCACCACCGACCGGGTCCACGGGTCGGGCTGGAGCGGACCGGCAGCCGACGCCGCGATCCCCTCACTGGACGGCACGACCACCCAACTGCACGCCGCCGAAACCGAACTGGCCGCACTCGGCCAGACCCTGCGGGACTACGCCGACCTCTTCGGACTCGCCCAGTCGAAACTCCGGCAGGCCGTCGTCGACGCCGGCGCCAAGGGCCTGACCGTCAGCGACAACGGCACGGTGAGCTGGCCCGCGCCCACCGGCCCGGTGGACGCGAACTGGGAGACCAAGCAGAAGGCGGCGGCCGAGGAGATCGCCAAGCGGATCACCGCCGCCCTCACCGAGGCCGGCACGGCCGACCAGACCCTTGCCGGGCTGCTCAGGGGCTTCACCCAGCACGCCACCAGCAAGTCGGGCCTGACCCTCGCGGTCGCCGAGGCCGACCAGCGGACGGCGAACGAGTCGAGCGCCCCGTACCTGAGGGACATGCCGGCCGTGGGAGCGCCGCCCACCGAGGTCAACAGCTGGTGGAACGGCCTCGACCCGGCGGGCCGGCAGTGGTTCATCGACCACCACCCGGAGAAGGTCGGGAACCTGGACGGGATCCCGGCGGACGTGCGGGACCAGGTCAACCGGAGCTACCTGGACAAGCGGCTGAGCGAGCTCAAGGGCAAGCAGCGGACGAAGGAAGAGGAGGCGGAGCTCAAGAAGCTGCAGCCCATCTGGGACCGCCTCGATCAGGACGGCGGGGCGACGGACGGTCGTCCCCGCACGTATCTGATCGGTATCGGTGCCGAAGGCCAGGGACGCGCGATCCTCTCCTACGGGAACCCGGACACCGCCACCGACATCGCCGCCTATGTTCCCGGCGTCACCACGGATCCCAGTTCTCTCGGCCCGGCCAAGCACGGGGACACGCCGGGCACCAACGAGTCGGAGAACGCGCTGAACATCTGGCGCGAGGCCAACAAGAAGGTCAAGCCCGGCGGTTCGGTGGCCTCGATCGTCTGGCTGGGCTACGACCCGCCCGGCGAGGACCTGAACGCGGCCGACCCGAAGGCGGCGGTCAAGGGCGCACCCGACTACGCGAGGTTCGTCACCGGGCTCCGGACGACCAACAGCAGCGGCCAGTGCCCGCACATCACCTCGATCGGACACAGCTACGGCTCGGTCGTGGTCGGACTGGCGACGAAGGCGGCCACGCACCAGGGGAACTACACGCCACCGGATGATGTGGTGTTCATCGGAAGCCCCGGCACCGGTGTGGATCGCGCCTCGGAGCTCCGGCTGCCCGGGCACGTCTGGGCCGGTGCGGCGGACAACGACGTCGTCACCCACGCCTCGTCGCCCCGAGGTCTCGTCCCGTGGCCCCTCGGCGCTCACCCGGACGAGAACTGGTACGGACGGGATCCGGCGAGCGAGTCCTTCGGTGGCAAGCGCTTCACGGTCTCCGAGTACAGCCAGGGGGCGAACCTCGTGGGTGCGCACACCAAGTACCTCACCCCGGAGTTCGGTGGCCCCTCGCTGGGCAACATCGCCTCCATCGTCACGGGCAAGGGCGGCGACGTCCATGTGACGGGTGGCCGATGAGGGCCCGCTGGAAGCTGGTCGGATCGGTCGTGCTGGCCTTCGCCGTCGTGGTGACCGCCTGTTCGGTGCTGTTCTTCAACGGGTACGGACCGCTGGCGTTGGCCGATCGGCGGTCGCGGCTGTCACCCGGAGCGGCGAAGGTGCGGATCGACCATGCCCTGCGCACCACGATGGGGGCGGTCTCTCCGTCGTTGGCCTTCGCGGGTGCCTATTTCGAGGTGCGCAGGGAACGGGACCGCTGGGACGGCGAGCCGAGCATGGTGTCGGCGGTCACCGAGGTCGTCGTCGGTCGGACCGCGGTCGCGAGTACGAGGCTGCCGGCCCTGATGGACCAGGTGACCCAGGCCTGGCAGGGACTCGGAAGCACCGTGGTCCATCGGTCGAACCCCTCCGACGAGATCCAGTCCTTGCACGGGGTCGGGGAAGCGGGCGGCGAGACGTTCCTCCTGTTCCTTGCGGCGGCACAGCCGGACTCGACGTACCGGGTGAAGTTCCTGGTGGAGGCCTACGGGGTGCTGTACCAGCCCGCCCACGAATACGAGCCGGTGTCCCCACTCGCCAGGACATCGCTCGCCGCGATGGGCGACCCCGTCGACGACCCGTACTGGTCGCACTGACCCCCACCCCCTCACTCCCAGTCCCACCGGATCCCCAGGAGGCACGGCCGTACCGCCGTCGCCACCAGGTGGACGCAGTGGTGCCCGTCGAGGGTGAGTTCCTCGGTCTCGTACGGGGCGGCGCCCGGCGAGTGCAGTGCGAAGCGGTGGCAGCGGACGGGGAGGGCGGCGGGGTGGAAGGTGACCTGGAGGACGTACTGGCCGGCGCCGGAGTTGAAGCCGCGGACGTACTCGCAGCTGGGGTCGGGGGAGGGGGCGTCGTCGAAGCCGTAGCCGAGCAGGTGGGTGTCGCCGGCGCGTAGGCGGCGGTCGAGGAGGAGTTCGGCGGCGAGCAGGTGGTGGGCCTGGTCGCGGCGGATGCGGCCGGGGCGGCAGTTCTCCTCGGCGCGGACGCCGACGCGGGTGATGTCGCTGCCGGGGTCGCCCTGGTAGAGGGCGAGGTAGCGGTCGATGCCGTCGCGGTGGGCGCGCAGGGCGTGCTGGGAGTCGCGGCGGGCGAGTTGGCGGTCGGGGCCGACGCGGATGCGTTCGATGTGGGTGATGGTGTGCAGTCCGGTGTCGCGCGGGCCGGCGAGGGTGGCGAGCAGGTCGTCGACGGCGACGGCGGGGGAGATGAGGTCGCGGTAGGGGCGGACGGGCGGGCCGGCGGGGGCGGGGCCGGCGGCGCGGCGGGGGCCGAGCAGCCGGGTGAGGGAGTGTTCGGGCAGGTCGAGGACCTCTTCCAGGGCGGCGACGGCGCGCAGTGACTCGGTGCGTTCGGGGCGGCGGCGGCCCTGCTGCCAGTAACTGAGGCTGGTGAGGCCGACGGTGACGCCGCGCAGGGCGAGGTGGCGGCGGATGCGGTGGAGGGCGAGGCCCCGGGCGGAGATCGCGGTGCGCAGGGCGAGGTGGAAGGGGCCGGTGCGCAGGGCGGCGGCGAGGTCGGCTGGGTCGCTCTTGTGGATGGCGGCCTCCTGGGGGACGGGCGGACCGGCGTGCGGGCGGCTCGGACGGAGCGGCGTTTGACCGTGAATATTCACATCGGTGCGGTGGTTTGTCACCGGTCCGGGCCTGCTGCGCGGTGGTTCTCCGGGCGCCGTTCACATCCGCTTCGGCCCGTTCACACCTCGGTCCGGGCCCCGCGGAGGGCCGTTGACCTGTCCCTGACGAGGCGCGATGCTCGGGGCGCGATCCGGACCGCGCCCCCACACAGCACCTCGCTCCACTCGTGCAAGGAGGCTTTCCCGCCATGCCAGTTCCACGAATACGGCTGCGCCGCGCGGTCTCGCTGCTCGCCCTCGGCGTGCTGGGCCCGGCGCTCACCGCCGCGGTGGCGGCGCCCGCGATCGCCGCCCCGGCCGGGCAGCAGACCCAGGCCCAGTACCAGGACCAGGACCGGACCCAGGCCCAGACGCAGGCCCAGACGCAGGCCCAGACGCAGGCCCAGGACCGGGCCGCGCACCAGGTCCGCCAGGCCGCCGCGCCCGGCAGCACGGCCGACCTGGCCGGCACCTTCAAGAAGCTCAACATCACCATGCAGCAGCAACAGCAGACCAACTGGTGCTGGGCGGCGAGCGGGAACACCATCGCCACCTGGTTCGGCTACAACTACAGCCAGAACCAGTTCTGCAACGCGGCATTCGGCCGCTCGGCCAACTCCAGCTGCCCCAACAGCCAGGCCACGCTGGGCGACGTGCAGAACGGGCTGAACTGGGTCGGCATCAACCCGGGCTCGTACGTCAACGGGTACCTGAACTACGGCACCGTGCAGTCCGAGGTGAACGCGGACCGCCCGATCGAGACGCGCATCCAGTGGAGTTCGGGCGGCGGCCACATGCACGTCCTGTACGGCTACGACACGTCGAGCAACTGGGTCTACTGGGGCGATCCGTGGCCCTCCAACTACCGCTACAACTGGGCGGATTACGGGTACTACGTGAACAACAACACGTTCTCGTGGACCCACTCCCTGTACCGGATCGGCGCGTGAGGGCGGCCATGACCGAGACCAAGAGCCGCCGTCGGGCCGCCACCGCGACCGCCACCGCCCTGCTCGCCGCCGGCCTCGCGCTGGCGCTCGCCCCGGCCGCGCACGCGGACTCCCCGTCCGCCCCGGCCCCGGTGCCCGCCGCCGAGCTGGCGCAGGCCCGCGGCGCGGTCCAGGACCCGGCCGTCCTCGACAAGGTCGGCCACTTCTTCGCCCGCAAGGGCGTCCCGCCGACCCGGCAGCTGACCATCGGCGCCGCCGAGGAGGCCCGGGCGGCGGGCGAGGCCGCGCCGCGGCTGGTCGGCGACACCGTGCCGGTGTACGTCCTGGACCCCGGCTTCGTGGCCGGTACCCCCGGCGCACCGGTGGCGACGTCGGAGTTCACCGCCAGCAAGGTGGTCGCGGCGGACGGGCAGAGCGCCTCGGTCTGGACCGTCCGGCAGGGCGGCGGCTGGAAGGTGGTGAACATCGCCTCGGGCGGTGACGAGAGCGACTACGCGGCGAAGGCGGCGGGCAGCGGCGGCGGCACCGCCTTCCGCGAGCCGCAGGTCAACGCCTGGTACGTGCTGCGCGACGGCCGGGTGCTGCCGCTGGACGACGAGGCCCGGCGCTCGGTGGGCGCGGGCGGGGTCACGCTGGCCGCGTACCAGCAGCTGGTGCACCAGCGGTACGGGGACAAGCTGCCCGGCTCGGCGTACGACCGGGCGGGCAAGGGCGGCGGCTACGAGGCGGACGCCGCGCCGGAACTCGCGGCCGCGCCGCGGTCCGGGACGGCACCACAGCCCGGGGAGGGCCCGCAACTCGCGGTCGCACCGCGACCCGCGGGCGGCGGTTCGGCACTGCCGGCCGTGACGGCGGCCGCCGCCCTGGGGGCCACCGCCCTGGTGGGCGCGGGTGCCGTGCTGCGGCGGAGGGGCGTCCGCCGCGGCTGACGGCGGGCGGGGTCGCGAGAGGTTCACCGAGGCGCTCGGCCGGGTTCTCCCGGCCGGGCGCCTTGCCGTGGTCACGTTCCGTGATGTGTCCTGGAAGTGCTGCTTCCGCACAAGGAATTGACGCAACGTTGATCTGTCGTTCGCCGCCTGGGGGCGGTTGGCCATGACTGACGGTAGATACGATGTGGCAATCGGTCAGTGCTGGCCGACGCGTGCCGAGAGCGGAGAAGAGGTGGGGCGGCGGGAGCCGACCACGAGCCCGGCACCGGGAAAGGGGACCGAGGTGGCCGACGCGGACGACAAGCAGATGAGCTCCCAGGTGTGGGGCTCGGCGGTGGTGGTGGGCTCTGCGCTGGCCGTGGTGGCGGCCTATCTGATCAAGGGTGCCCCACTGGTCCTGGCGGTCGCCGGGGTGGAGACCCTGCTGCTGATGGTCTACGTCGCCCGCCGCTGGCGCGCGATGCGCGGCGGGCCGGCCCCGGTGCGGCACCGTCCGCGCCGCGGCATCCCGGACGCCGCGCACTGCGAGCGCTGCCGCCGGGCCCGCGAGGCGTTGGACGCCCGGCAGGCGCGGGGCCGTGCGGTCGGCGCGGTGCGGTGGCCCGAGCCCGAGGCGCTCCCGGCGCCGGCCTGGCCTCCGCGCGAGCCCCACCGGGAGTCGCACGGGGAGCAGCACCACGCGCACGGCGGGCAGCAGCACCACGGGTACGGCGAGCAGCACCACGCGCACGGGCCGCTGCAGGATCCGGGCCCGCAGCCGGAGGCCGGCGCTGCCGACCACGCGGCCTACCCGCGCCGCCCGCAGCTCCGGGCCCCGTACGAGCGGCCCTGGACGGCGGAACGGGCGGCCGTCCGGTCCGTGGACCGTTCGACCGCCCGTCGGGGTGCGCCGGGATCGACCGGCCGTGCCGTGCGCCACCAGTGATCATCCGACCGTGCCGTACGCCACCGGTGGCCGACCGGCCGTGGCGTACGGCACCGGTGTTCACCCGGTGGTGCTGTAGGCCACCAGCGAGACGCCGACGTACTGGACGATGAACGCCCCCAGGGTGAAGGCGTGGAACACCTCGTGAAACCCGAACCAGCGCGGTGAGGGGTTGGGCCGCTTGAGCCCGTACACCACGCCGCCGATGCTGTAGAGCACCCCGCCGACGATCATCAGCACCAGGACGGCGACCCCGCCGGCGCGCAGGAAGTCCGGCAGGAAGAAGGCGGCGGCCCAGCCCAGCGCGAGGTACACCGGTGTGTACAGCCAGCGCGGCGCGCCGACCCAGAACACCCGGAACGCGATCCCGGCCAGCGCGCCGCCCCAGGCCACCCAGAGCAGGACCTGCTGGTCGGCGCCCTTGAGCAGCAGCATGGTGAACGGCGTGTAGGTGCCCGCGATGATCAGGAAGATGTTCGCGTGGTCCAGCCGGCGCAGTACGGCGTCTCCGCGCGGCCCCCAGTTGAAACGGTGGTACACCGCGCTGACCCCGAACAGCAGCCAGGCGCTGACCGAGTAGATCGCGCAGGCGATCTTGGCGGGCGTGGAGTCGGCCAGGCAGATCAGCACGATCCCGGCGGCCACCGTGGCGGGGAACATTCCGGCGTGCAGCCAGCCGCGCCACTTCGGCTTGCTCTCCGTGAGTGCACTCTCCGCGAGCGCAGCAGCAGTCATGCGCAGCATGCTACCCGTTACCTACGGCTCCGTAGGTTACTCGTGCGTAGGAAGTGGCGATCGTCACTCTTAGACGTTTTGGAGTATTTGGAGTGTGGCGCCGCGCACTCCGTCGCGGGGTCGGTCGGTATGTTACCGATGAGTAATCATACTGGCTGTAGTAAAGGGTGCGTCAATTTCGACGCTTCGCCGCGTTCTGGCCTTGAGTCCGGAGCTACGCTGCAAGCACCCTCAGACCCCCGCGACGCCATCTCCACGCCGAGATGGCGTGAAACGGAGCGATCGTGTCGTACGAGATCTCTGCTCTCAGCGCATCCGCGCCCACCCGCCACAAGCAGCTGCTCGCTTGGGTGAGCGAGATCGCCGAGCTCACCCAGCCGGACCGCATCGAGTGGTGCGACGGTTCCGACGAGGAGTACCAGCGCCTCGCGGACCTGCTGGTGGCGCAGGGCACCTTCAAGAAGCTCAACGAGGAGAAGCGCCCCAACTCCTACTACGCCGCCTCGGACCCGTCCGACGTGGCGCGCGTGGAGGACCGCACCTTCATCTGCTCCGAGCAGGAGAAGGACGCCGGACCGACCAACCACTGGAAGGCCCCCGCCGAGATGCGGGAGATCTTCCAGGGCGAGCAGGGCCTCTTCCGCGGCGCGATGAAGGGCCGCACGATGTACGTCGTGCCCTTCTCGATGGGCCCGGTCGGTTCCCCGCTGGCCGCGTACGGCGTCGAGATCACCGACTCCGCCTACGTCGCCGTCTCCATGCGCGTGATGACCCGCATGGGTCAGGCCGTGCTGGACCAGCTCGGCGAGGACGGCGACTTCGTCAAGGCCGTGCACACCGTCGGCGCCCCGCTCGCCGAGGGCCAGGCGGACGTGCCGTGGCCGTGCAACAGCACCAAGTTCATCTCGCACTTCCCGGAGACCAAGGAGATCTGGTCCTTCGGCTCGGGCTACGGCGGCAACGCCCTGCTCGGCAAGAAGTGCTACGCGCTGCGCATCGCCTCGACCATGGCCCGCGACGAGGGCTGGCTGGCCGAGCACATGCTCATCCTGAAGCTCACCCCGCCGAGCGGCGAGGTCAAGTACGTCGCGGCGGCCTTCCCCTCGGCCTGCGGCAAGACCAACCTGGCCATGCTCCAGCCGACCGTCCCGGGCTGGAAGGTCGAGACGATCGGCGACGACATCGCCTGGATGCGTTTCGGCGCCGACGGCCGCCTGTACGCCATCAACCCCGAGGCCGGCTTCTTCGGCGTCGCCCCCGGCACCGGCGTGGACACCAACGCCAACGCCATCGAGACGCTCTGGGGCAACACCGTCTTCACCAACGTCGCCCTCACCGACGACGGCGACGTGTGGTGGGAGGGCCTCACCGACGAGCCCCCGGCGCACCTGACCGACTGGCGCGGCAACGACTGGACCCCCGAGTCCGGCACCCCGGCCGCCCACCCGAACGCCCGCTTCGCCGTCCCGGCCGCGCAGTGCCCGACCATCGCCCCGGAGTGGGAGGACCAGGCGGGCGTGCCGATCTCGGCGATCCTGTTCGGCGGCCGCCGCGCCACCGCCGTCCCGCTGGTGACCGAGTCCTTCGACTGGCAGCACGGCGTCTTCCTGGGCGCCAACATCGCCTCCGAGAAGACCGCCGCCGCCGAGGGCACCGTCGGCGAGCTGCGCCGCGACCCGTTCGCGATGCTGCCGTTCTGCGGCTACAACATGGGCGACTACTTCGCCCACTGGCTGAAGGTCGGCGCCCAGGCGGACGCCGCCAAGCTGCCGAAGATCTACTACGTCAACTGGTTCCGCAAGGACGCCGAGGGCAAGTTCGTCTGGCCCGGCTACGGCGAGAACAGCCGCGTGCTCAAGTGGATCGTCGAGCGCCTGGAGGGCACCGGCGAGGGCGTCGAGACCCCGATCGGCGTGCTGCCGACCGTCGAGGGCTTCGACCTCGGCGACCTGGACCTCTCCAAGGAGGACCTCGACCTGCTCTTCACCGTGGACGCCGACATCTGGCGCCAGGAGGCCGCGCTCGTGCCGGCCCACCTGGAGACCTTCGGCGACCACACCCCGAAGGAGCTGTGGGACGAGTACCGGAACCTCGTCGCGCGCCTCGGCTGAGCCTGAGCCTCAGTCGCGGTAGCGGCGGGCGCGCGGCACGAACCGCGCGCCCCGCCGAGCGGCAGGACGGCCGGAGTTCCGCCGGGCGATTTTCCCCCGACCAAGGAGATCGCCCGGGCCGGAACTCCGGCCGTAGTGTTTTTCCGGGAGCCGTCCCAGGAGCCGTCCCGGGAGCCGTTCCGGGTGTCGTCGGGCCCGGTGGCTACGGCTGGACGTAGCCGCTCAGGAAGTCGCCGATCCGGGTCACCGCGTCGGTGATCTCCTCCGGCCGGGGCAGCGTGACCAGCCGGAAGTGGTCCGGCTCGGGCCAGTTGAAGCCGGTGCCCTGGACCAGCAGGATGCGCTGGGAGCGCAGCAGGTCGAGCACCATCCGGGCGTCGTCCTTGATCTTGTGGACCTTGGGGTCCAGTCGGGGGAAGGCGTACAGCGCGCCCTTGGGCTTGACGCAGCTGACCCCGGGGATGTCGTTGAGCAGCTTGTACGCGGCGTCGCGCGAGGCGTGCAGCCGGCCGCCGGGCAGCACCAGGTCGCGGATCGACTGCCGCCCGCCGAGCGCGGCGGCCACCGCGTGCTGGGCGGGCATGTTGGCGCAGAGCCGCATCGAGGCGAGCACGGTCAGGCCCTCGATGTAGCTGCGGGCCCGGTGCCGGTCGCCGGACAGCACCATCCAGCCGGAGCGGAAGCCCGCGACCCGGTACGCCTTGGACAGCCCGTTGAAGGTGACGCAGAAGAGGTCCGGGGCCAGGGTGGCCAGCGGGACGTGCTCGGCGTCGTCGTAGAGGATCTTGTCGTAGATCTCGTCCGCGTAGACCACCAGGTCGTGCCGACGGGCGATCTCCGCGATGCCCTCCAGCACCTCGCGCGGGTAGACCGCGCCGGTCGGGTTGTTCGGGTTGATCACCACGATGGCCCTGGTGCGGTCGGTGACCTTGGCCTCGATGTCGGCGAGGTCCGGGTACCACTCGGACTGCTCGTCGCAGCGGTAGTGCACGGCGGTGCCGCCGGCCAGCGAGACCGAGGCGGTCCACAGCGGGTAGTCCGGGGCCGGGACGAGCACCTCGTCGCCGTCGTCCAGCAGCGCGGTCATGGCCAGCTGGATCAGTTCGGAGACGCCGTTGCCGAGGAAGACGTCGTCGACGGAGAGGCCGTGCAGCCCGCGGTCCTCGTAGTGCATGACCACCGCGCGGCGGGCGGAGAGCAGGCCCTTGGAGTCGCCGTAGCCGTGCGCGGTGGCGAGGTTGCGCAGGATGTCCTGGAGGATCTCCGGGGGCGCCTCGAAACCGAAGGTGGCCGGGTTGCCGGTGTTGAGCTTGAGGATGCGGTTGCCCTGTTCCTCCAGCCGCATCGCCTCGTCGAGTACCGGTCCGCGGATGTCGTAGCAGACATTGGCGAGCTTGCTGGACTGGATGACCTGCATGTCCGCCTACTTTAGGGGTACGGAGCGGCCGTGCGGCGGGTCTCCGCGGGGGTGCTTCGGAGGGTCGGAACGGCCCCCTTGGATCGGCAGGCGAGGGCGGCGGGCGGCCTTGTGAACCGGCAGTCGAATGTCCGGAATGCTCCTGTATGCGAGGAGCGCCGCCGCGCCGTTCCGTGGAACGAGACGGACGGCACACACCCGGCGCGGGAGGATGTGGCCGGTCGTGTCGGTCGAGGAGGGGGTGCGCCGGTGGTCCCGGTCGTGGTCGCGGCGGTGCTGGTCGGTCTCCTGGCGGCTCCGCCGCTGCGCGGGCGGATCGCCCGCTTCGCGGTGCCGGAGGGCGAGCCCTGGTGCGAGGCCTGCCCGTCCTGCGGGCGCGCGGTGCGGCTGCTGCCGCCGACCGGGCGCTGCCCGGGCTGCCGGGAGCGGCTGGGCGCCGGCCCCTGGACGGTGGAGGCGGTCGCGGCGGCGGTCGCGGTCGCGGTGGCGTACGCGGCGGACCGCCTGGTGGTGGTGACCCTGGCCCTGGGCTGGGCGGCGGCGCTCGGCGTGGCGCTCGGCTTCGTCGACGCGCGGGTGCGCCGGCTGCCGTACGGGCTGACCGTGCCGCTGCTCGGCGGGGTGGCGGCGCTGCTGCTGGTCGCGGCGCAGGCCGAGCGGGACCCGGGTGCGCTGCTGCGCTGCCTGCTGGTCGCGCTGGCGGTCGGGGGCGTCCTCGAACTGGCCGTCTGGCTGGGCGCGTTGGGCCCCGGGGATTCTCCGCTCGGGCTCGCCCTGGGCGGGCTGCTCGGCTGGTTCGGCTGGTCGGTGGCGCTCGGCGGGCTGTTCGCCGCGATGGTGCTCGCCGGGCTGTGGGGCACCCTGCGGGCCGCCGCCGCGCTGGCCCGCCGCCGCCCGGTGCGCGGGCTCGACCTCCCGGTCGGCCCGTTCCTGCTGCTCGGCGCGCTCACCGCGGTCCTGGCGCGGTGAGCGGAGCCGTACCAGACGACGACCGGGAGTCGCCCCGGCCTCCGGTCCACCCCGCTCCCGGTCCCCGGGGGACCCCGCCACCGCCCCTTCCGGACCCCGCCCCTAATAGAGGGGACAGGGGAAACGGAAGGGCCCGCCGTACCGGTCGGTACGACGGGCCCCGCCGCCGACGCGCGGGCCCCACCCTCAAGGAGCGGCGCGCCGGGGGAGTTGGGCTCTAGGGGGTCACGGCCTCCCGGCCGTCACGGCATCTTGTGGACGAACGGGCCGACCGTGTTGGAGAACGCGTTGCCGTTGTTGGCGTCCCAGTTGGTCGACCAGGTCATCGCGCCGCGGATGGTCGGCCACTTGGCCGGCGGCACGAAGCTGCCGCAGTTGTTACCGGTGGCCAGGCAGTCCAGCGCGTTGTTCACCACGGTCGGCGAGACGTAGCCGCCGCCCGCCGCCCGGCTGGAGGCCGGGACGCCGATGCCGACCTGGTCCGGCCGCAGGCCGCCCTGGATCTGGGTGCAGACCTGCGCGGTGATGAAGTCGATGGTGCCCTGGTTGTAGACCTTGCCGTCGCAGCCGTTCATGCCGCCCGAGTTGTAGAACTGGGTGTTGACGACGGTGAGGATGTCCTTGGTCTTCAGCGCCAGCTGGAAGTAGGCGCCGGAGGTGTTGTACATCCCGATGGTCTCGGGGGCCATGGTCAAGACGAAGCCGGGGCCGACCTTGGCCTGCAGGGCGTGCAGCGCGTCGCCGAGCGGACCGGCCTGGACGCCGTTCTCCAGGTCGACGTCGATGCCGTCGAAGCCGTAGTCCTTGATGATCGCGTAGGCGCTGTTGGTGAAGTTGGCGCCGGCGGTGGCGTCCCCGACGGTGATCGCGCCGTTCTGGCCGCCGATGGAGAGGATGACCTTCTTGCCGGCCGCCTGCTTGGCCTTGACGTCGGCGCGGAACTGGGCGTCGGTGTAGCCGCCGAGGGCCTTGGACAGGCCCGGGTCCAGGGTGAAGCTGATCGCGCCGGTCCTGGTCGGCACGGCGTCGGCGAAGGACACCGCGATGATGTCGTACGCGCTCTGGACGTCGCTCAGCCGCTGCGCGGTCGAGCCGTTGTCGAAGTTCTGCCAGTAGCCGGTGACCGCGTGGGCGGGCAGGCCGGTGACCGGCGGGGTGGTGCTGGTCGGCGTGGCGGTGGGGGTCGCCGTCGGGGTCTGGGTGGGCGTCCCGGTGGGGGTCGGGGTCGCCGTCTGGGTGGGCGTCGCGGTGGCCGTGGGGGAGGCGGTGGCCGTCGGCGTCGGGGTCGGCGTGGGGGTCGCGGTCGGCGACGGGGTGCCGGTGCCGCCGGGGCCGACCAGTGCGACGTCGTCGGCGAGGTAGGCGCTCTGGCCGTACCAGCCGTGCAGGTAGACGGTGACGCTGGTGGCGTTCGCCCCGGTGGTGAAGGTGGTGGACAGCTGGTTCCAGCTGTTCTGGTTCGACCACACGGACGGGTCGGTGCCGCCGGTGCCGCGCGCGCCGAGGTAGACGTACGGGCCCTGGACCCACGCGCTCAGCGTGTAGCTGGTGTTGGGCAGCACGCTGATGGTCTGGGCGCACTCGGCGGTGTCGCCGGCGCCCGGGGTGGCCTGGAGCGCGCCGGTGCCGGAGTGGACCGGGGAGGACACCGTGGTCACGGCGCCGGTGCAGGTCCAGCCGCCGAGCCCGCCGTCGAAGCCGCCGTTGGCGACCAGGTTGCCGACCGCCGCGCTGGCGCCGCCGGCGAAGAGGGCGAGGCCGCCGCCGGCCAGGGCGAGGGCGGTGGCGCCGGCCGCGACGGCCGGGAGGGGGCTGCGCCGGCGCTTGTGCGAAGGCTGGTTCAGCGTACGGGCCATGGGGTGACGCTCCTGGGGGAGGAGCGGCCGCCGCGGTGGGGGGCGCGGCGGCCGCGTGTGGGGGAGGGGAGGTCCGAAGTGAGCCTGCGGGGCGGAGCAGGAGGATCGTTCCGTCCCGGATCAAAAGCTGGACTAGACCATTGCTGGTCGTCAAGCATCGGAAGAACGGCTTACGGTTCCGTTAAGGATTCGGAGACCGTTCCGTGTCCGCGCCCGGGAGGCCCTGCGGCGGCCCCGCGGAGACCCCGCCACCCGTCCGGAGGACCCCCGACACGCCCGTCGGGACAGACTTCGTACAGGACCGTGACCAGACCGCTACCTGCGGCTTTACTGTGCACCTGCGCGCCGGAGTAGGCTGCGCCGGGGGCGGAGACGCACCAGTTGCAACGAGCACGGAGGGGCCGGGAAACATGGGTCTGCGCGATGTCGCCGAACGGACGCCGGGGCTGCGCACCCTGCTCGGCGGGATGTACGGGCTCTACGGGCGACGGGTCGAGGTCCACCTCGCGAGCACCCCGCGCCACATCGGCGTGATCCTGGACGGCAACCGCCGCTGGGCCAAGGCGGCGGGCGGCTCCACCGCGTACGGCCACCAGCGCGGCGCCGACAAGATCAGCGAGTTCCTCGGCTGGTGCGACGAGACCCACGTCAAGGTCGTCACCCTCTGGATGCTCTCCACCGACAACCTGGACCGCCCGGCCGACGAGCTCGTCCCGCTGCTCGGCATCATCGAGGACGCCGTCACCGGCCTGGCCGCCGCCCGCCGCTGGCGGGTCAACCCGGTCGGCGCGCTGGACCTGCTGCCCCAGCACACCGCCGACGTGCTCAAGCGGGCCGCCGACCAGACCGCCGACATCGACGGGATAACGGTCAACGTCGCGGTCGGCTACGGCGGTCGGCACGAGATCGCCGACGCCGTCCGCTCGCTGCTCCAGGAGCAGGCCGGACGCGGCACCTCGATCGAGGAACTGGCCGAGGTCCTGACCGTCGAGCACATCGCCGAGCACCTGTACACCCGCAACCAGCCCGACCCGGACCTGATCATCCGCACCTCGGGCGAGCAGCGGCTGTCCGGCTTCCTGCTCTGGCAGAGCGCGCACAGCGAGTTCTACTTCTGCGAGGCGTACTGGCCGGCCTTCCGCAAGGTCGACTTCCTGCGCGCGCTGCGCGCCTACGAGCAGCGCCACCGGCGGCTGGGGCTGTAGTCCCGGATCGGCCGGTTCCGGCCCGGCGTCCCCGGGCCGGTGCCCCGCGTTCCCGGGGCCGTGTCCCGCGCCCTCGGGGGCGGTGACCCCGTGTCCGGGGGCCGTCGTCCCAGGTCCGGCCGTCCGGAGGAAATGACCGCCGTAGGCCTGGCCTACCCGGCGCCCGGGCGAGGCCAAACGTTCACCGGCAATGATCCGTCAGTTCGCCGGGGGCGCGAATGCACCGTTCCCCGCCTGGGAATACTCCAGTCAGTCCGGTCCCGAGGCCACCGGGGCAGCGGGGGCCGGCTTGCCGCGGATGACGCAGGGTCATCCGCTCTGGAGGCCTAGTGGTCAGTTCCAAGAGCCGCCGGACACCAGACCGGCGCACGTACGTTCTCGACACCAGCGTGCTCCTGGCGGACCCGCTCGCCATGACCCGCTTCGAGGAGCACGAGGTCGTCCTCCCGGTGGTGGTCGTCACCGAGCTGGAGGCCAAGCGGCACCACCCGGAGCTGGGCTACTTCGCCCGCCAGGCGCTGCGGCTGCTCGACGACTACCGCATCCGGCACGGCCGGCTCGACGAGCCGATCCCGGTCGGCGAGCTCGGCGGCACCATCCGGGTCGAGCTCAACCACTCCGACGTGTCGATACTGCCGGTCGGCTACCGGGCCGGCGGCGGTGAGGCGGACACCCGGATCCTCGCGGTCGCCCGCAACCTCCAGGCCGAGGGCTACGACGTCACCGTCGTGTCCAAGGACCTGCCGCTGCGGATCAAGGCCAGTTCGGTGGGCCTGCTCGCCGAGGAGTACCGGGCCGAGCTGGCGATCACCTCCGGCTGGACGGGTATGACCGAGCTGCACGTCCCGGCCGATCAGGTGGACGCGCTCTTCTCGGTCGGCCACGACGCGGGGGTGGACGTCGACGGGGCCGCCGAGCTGCCGGTCCACACCGGACTGGTGCTGACCTCGGAGCGCGGCCGCGCGCTCGGCCGGGTCACCGGCGACGGCCGGGTGCGGCTGGTGCGCGGGGAGCGCGAGGCGTTCGGGCTGCGCGGGCGCAGCGCCGAGCAGCGGGTGGCGCTGGACCTGCTGCTCGACCCGGAGATCGGGATCGTCTCGATGGGCGGCCGGGCCGGCACCGGGAAGTCGGCGCTGGCGCTGTGCGCGGGGCTGGAAGCGGTGCTGGAGCGGAGGCAGCACCGCAAGGTGATGGTCTTCCGGCCGCTGTACGCGGTCGGCGGGCAGGAGCTGGGCTACCTGCCCGGTTCCGAGGCGGAGAAGATGGGCCCCTGGGCGCAGGCGGTCTTCGACACCCTCTCCGCCGTCACCACCCCGGACGTGATCGAGGAGGTCATCTCCCGCGGGATGCTGGAGGTGCTGCCGCTGACCCACATCCGGGGGCGCTCGCTGCACGACGCCTTCGTGATCGTGGACGAGGCGCAGTCGCTGGAGCGGAACGTCCTGCTGACGGTGCTGTCCCGGATCGGCCAGGGCTCGCGGGTGGTGCTCACCCACGACGTGGCGCAGCGGGACAACCTCCGGGTGGGCCGCTACGACGGCGTGGTGGCGGTGGTGGAGAAGCTGAAGGGTCATCCGCTCTTCGCCCACATCACGCTCACCCGCTCGGAGCGTTCGCCGATCGCGGCGCTGGTCACGGAGATGCTGGAGGACATCCACCCGTGATCCGCCCTCCGAGGGCATAGTCGGACAATACGGTCAACTCATGGCCGGGGGCCCGCTCCTGAGGGAGCGGGCCCCGTCCGTTTCATCACATCGAGTGCTTTCCGTCCGGGGAACTGCCGTGCGGTGAATGTGACATGCGCCACGCGGGCGGGAATTGCGTCGACCGTACCCGGTGCGGCATGGTGAGGGTTCTGTCAGGCCCCGCGTACGGCGCGGCAGGGCTTCCGGCCACCGGAGGTCAGGCCCCGGAAGGTCCACCAACTCCGGTCGGTGGACGCACAATTGAAGAACGTTGAGCCGTACGCCGCCCGATTCCAACGCCTGGTCGACTCACCTCGGCCGGACGCCGGGCCAGCACCTCCCGTGACCAGTGCACCGTGCGGAGGTCAGTGTCAAGGGGCATGTTGCGCCCGTACGGTCACGCGTGGGCGATGCTGGAAGGAATCCATGTGACTCGGATCTCGGTCCGGGGAGTCGCTGTGGCCTCCGCCACCGCCGTCACCGCTGTCGGTGCCGTCGTGGGCATGGCCTCGGGCAGCGAGGGCAAGACGACGCAGACGGTCGACGTCGCGGGCGCGACCCTGCTTGCCGAAGTCCCCTCTGGCGCCCAGGCGCAGACCATCAGTGACAACATCGGCCAGCAGGCATCCGCCCAGCAGGCCTCCGCCGACGCCGCCGCCAAGGCCGCCGCGGAGCAGAAGGCCGCCGAGGAGGCCGCGCGCCAGCAGGCCGCCGCGGACGCCCAGGCGAAGGCCGACGCCCAGGCCAAGGCCGACGCGGAGAAGGCCGCCAAGGCCGCGGACGACAAGCGCAAGGCCGACGAGGCCGCCGCGAACCGTTCCAAGTCCCGCTCCGCGATGAGCGCAGTGGAGGACAGCGCGCCGCCCGTCTCGGTCAGCCCCGGCTCGGTCCAGGACCTGGCCCGGCAGATCGTCGGCAACGACGCGCAGTTCCAGTGCTTCAGTCAGATCGTGAAGCGCGAGAGCGGCTGGGACTACACCGCGACCAACAAGAGCTCCGGTGCCTACGGTCTGGTCCAGGCGCTGCCCGGCACCAAGATGGCCTCGGCCGGTGCCGACTGGCGCACCAACCCGGCCACCCAGATCAAGTGGGGCGTCGGCTACATGAACTCCCGCTACGGCAGCCCCTGCGGTGCGTGGTCGTTCTGGCAGGCGCACAACTGGTACTAGGAAACGGCTGCCGCTCCGGCGGCGCGGTTCCACCCGGCCCCCGGCCGTTCGCCCTCCTCGGGCGAGCGACCGGGGGCCGTGGCGTTCTCCGGCCAGGACGTTCTCCGGTTCGCGGCCAGGCCGTTCTCCGGCTCGGCGGTTCTCCGGTTCGCGGCGAGGGGGCGGACCGCGCCGCCCGGGCGGCGCTGACCAGTGCGCCCTCGGGCGGTGCGGCCCCGGTTGCGGACGCGGGGCGCGGGGAGGGGTCCTGGTTGCTCCCCGCACCGGCCGGTCCGCCGGCGGTTGGCCGTGGGGCGACCTCGGCGGCTGGGCTCCGGGGTCTCGTCCCGACTCCTCCCCGGTGAACCGTGTCCGAAACCGCATGGAACCTTGCGTTTTGTCCGGTTCATCGGGATGGACGGTTCGAGTCGAACGGACCGGCGACCGGACTCGCCGCTCCTCCGGCGGGTAGCGTCATCCCTGACGGCCGCGGCAGGACCCGCGGCGTACCGCCGGACACGGCGGGTTCGGCAGGGGAGCGGTGGTAGCGAGGATGGCGCGGGGCGGAAAGGCCTTCAAGGCCGTGGCCAAGGGCATGGCCGTGGTGGCGAGCGCGGCCGCCGTGATCGAACGGCGCCGGCGTGCCGCGATGGCGGCCGACCCGCACGAACCGGCACTCCCGGCACTGGCCGAAGGGCCGGTGCCGGCGCTCGTGGACGGGCACGTCCCGGCACTCGTCGAGGCGCCGGGCCCCGTCCCGGTCCCGCGGGCCGTTCCGGTGCCGCAGGCCGACCCGGCCCCGGCGGCCGAGCCGGTCCCGCCGTCCGCCGCGCCGGCCCCGACGGCTCCGGTGGCCCAACCGGCCCCGGCCGCCCCGGCCGCGCACGTCGGGCTCGGGCGGGAGTACCACCCCGGCCGCCCGGCCACGCCCGCCGAGGCGGTGCCGTGGGGCCTGCGGGTGGCCGCCGAGTCGACCTGGCGGCTGCTGCTGCTCGGCGCCGCGCTCTACGTCGTCTTCTACGTGGTCGACATGCTGCGGCTGGTGGCCTTCTCGGTGCTGGCCTCGCTGCTGATCACCGCGCTGCTGGAGCCCTCGGTCTCCTGGCTGCGCCGGCACGGGGTGCCGCGCTCGCTGGCGGCGGGCGGGGTCTTCCTCAGCGGTCTGGCCGGGATCGGGCTGGTCGGCTGGTTCGTCGTCTGGCAGGTGTCGACCAACCTCTCGGACGTCACCACCCAGGTGAAGACCGGCGTCAACCAGCTGCGGGACTGGCTGGTCACCGGACCGCTGCACCTGACCCAGCAGCAGATCACCGACTTCGCCAACCAGATCACCAAGGCCATCACCACCAACACCGATCAGCTCACCTCGGCCTCGATCACCGGCGCGCAGATCGCCGTCGAGGTGCTGACCGCGCTGCTGATGACCTTCTTCACCACCTTCTTCTTCCTCTACGACGGCGCGAAGATCTGGAACTGGGCGCTGCGCGGCCTGCCCCGGCACTCCCGGTTCGCGATGGCCGGGGCCGGTCCGAAGGCCTGGGCGACGCTCACCGCCTACGTGCGCGGCACGGTGTGCGTGGCCTTCATCGACGCGCTCTGCATCGGCATCGGCGTCGACCTGCTGGGCGTGCCGCTGGCGCTGCCGCTGGCCGTGATCATCTTCCTGGGCGCCTTCGTCCCGCTGGTCGGCGCGCTGATCACCGGCACCGTGGCGGTGCTGATCGCGCTGGTCACCCAGGGGCCGTGGACGGCGCTGATGGTGCTGGTGGTGCTGGTCGCGGTGATGCAGGTGGAGAGCCACATCCTCCAGCCGCTGATCCTCGGCCGGGCCGTCCGGGTCCACCCGCTCGGCGTCGTCCTCGGCGTCGCGGCCGGCGGCATCATCGGCGGCATCGGCGGCGCGGTGGTCGCCGTCCCGCTGATCGCCGTCACCAACACCGTGGTCGCCCACCTGCGCCGCCGCAACGAGGCCGGCCAGGCCGTCTTCACCGCGCTCGAAGCCGCCCGTGAGGCCGCCGAGCGTACGGCGGGGCGCGCGGCCGAACCCGCCGCCGAGCGCACTGCGGCCGCCCGCACCGCCCCGTCGGCCGCACCCGCCACCGACTGACCCCTTCCCGGGCCGGGGCGACCGGCGCGGGAGAACGACGACGGGCCCCTCCCGGACATGGTGTCCGGGAGGGGCCCGTCGGGGTGCCGGGGTGCGTCAGGCGGTGACGTCCGCCAGGGCGGCCTCGGAGTCGAGGACGCCGGCCACGGCCTGGAGGACGGCGGCGATCTTCATCGAGGCCTGGACGACCTCGCGCTCGACGCCGGCCTTGCGCAGCACGGCCTCGTGCGAGTCGAGGCACTGGCCGCAGCCGTTGATGGCCGAGACCGCGAAGCACCAGAGCTCGAAGTCGACCTTCTCGACGCCCGGGGTGCCGATGATGTTCATCCGCAGACCGGCCCGCATCGTGCTGTACTCCTTGTCGGAGAGCAGGTGCAGCGTCCGGTAGTAGACGTTGTTCATCCCCATGATCGCGGCCGCGCCCTTGGCGGCGGTGTACGCCTCCGGGGAGAGGTTGGCCTTGGCCTCGGGCTCCAGCTCACGCAGCAGGCCGGGGCTGCGGGTGGCCATCGCGCAGGACAGCACGGTGCCCCAGAGCTGCTGGGCGGGGAGGTCGGAGTTGCCGATGACCGAGCCCAGGTTGAGCTTGAGGTCCTTGGCGTAGTCCGGGAGGGCGGCCTTCAGGTCGTCGAGAGCCATGGGTCAGCCCGCCAGCAGGGCCTGGGCGTCGAGGGTGTCCTCGCCCTTGTTCCAGTTGCACGGGCACAGCTCGTCGGTCTGCAGGGCGTCCAGCACCCGCAGGACCTCCTTGGGGTTACGGCCGACGGAGCCGGCGGTGACCATGACGAACTGGATCTCGTTGTTCGGGTCGACGATGAAGACGGCGCGCTGGGCGGTGCCGTCCTCGCCCTCGACGCCGCAGGCGCGCATCAGCTCGTGCTTGATGTCGGCCAGCATCGGGAAGGGCAGGTCGCGCAGGTCCTTGTGGTCCTTGCGCCAGGCGTGGTGCACGAACTCGGAGTCGCCGGAGACGCCGAGGATCTGGGCGTCGCGGTCGGCGAACTCGTCGTTCAGCTTGCCGAACGCGGCGATCTCGGTCGGGCAGACGAAGGTGAAGTCCATCGGCCAGAAGAAGACGACCTTCCACTTGCCCTCGTAGGACTTGTGGTCGATGTCGGCGAAGGCGCTCGCGGCATCCAGGTCGACACAGGCCTTGAGGTCGAACTCGGGGAACTTGTCACCGATCGTGAGCACGTTCGCTTCTCCTGAAGTGAGATGAGGGGAGCTTTGTCCGGAATCCGGACACCGCTCACAGTTCCACATCGTGGACTGATCAGGGAAATAGCTACACTGGATGTGTCTGATCGGAGATTGTTATCAGTAACGAATCCCCCACGTCGCGGCCGGGTTCCCGCAGGAACGGCGGCACGAAGGCCGACCCGACTGTGGCGAGCGCCACAGTCCGCAGCCCTCGCACCCCGACCGTCGCCCAGCTGCGGGCCTTCGTCGCGGTGGCCGAGCACCGGCACTTCCGGGAGGCCGCCGCCGCCACCGGGACCAGCCAGCCCGCGCTGTCCGGGGCGGTCGCGGCGCTGGAGGAGTCGCTGGGCGCACAACTGGTCGAGCGTACGACGCGCAAGGTGATTGTCACCCCATTGGGGGAGCGCGTGCACCAGCACGCCCGCCGGGTGCTCGCCTCGCTGCAGGCCCTCACCGAGGAGGTCGAGGCCGCCCGCCGCCCGTTCACCGGGCCGCTGCACCTGGGCGTCATCCCGACCGTCGCGCCCTACCTGCTGCCCACCGTGCTGCGGCTGGTCCGCGACCGCTTCCCGGACCTGGAGCCGCACGTCCACGAGGAGCGCACCCCCTCGCTGCTGGAGGGCCTGGCCGCCGGCCGGCTGGACGTCCTGCTGCTCGCGCTGCCGGCCGGCGGGACCTCGCCGACCAGGGACATCCCGCTGTTCGACGAGGACTTCGTCCTGCTCACGCCGCCCACCCACCCGCTCGCCGGTCGGATCGACGTACCGCGCGACGTGCTGCTCGACCTGGAGGTCCTGCTACTGGAGGAGGGCCACTGCCTGCGCGACCAGGCGCTCGACATCTGCCGCGAGGTCGGCGCCGACCCGGCGGGCTCGACTACCCGGGCGGCCGGCCTGTCCACCCTGGTCCAGCTGGTCGCCGGCGGCCTCGGGGTGACCCTGCTGCCCGCCACCGCACTGGACGTCGAGGCCGGGCGCACCGACCGGCTGGCCGCCGTCCGCTTCGCCGCCCCGGCGCCCGGCCGCCGGATCGGGCTGGCCGTCCGGCCGGGCTCGGCCCGCAGCGCCGAGTACGAGCGCTTCGCGGCCGCGCTGCGCGAGGTGCTGGTCGAGCTGCCGGTCCGGATCGTGTCCTAGGGCCAGTCCCGGCTCAGAGCCCGTCCCGGTCCCCGTGCCAGCCCGGCTCGGGGCGGGCGGCCGGGGTGCCCAGGCAGAGTCCGACCGTCGTGGCGACCAGCAGCTCCAGCGCCTCCAGGGTGTCCGGGTCGGGCCGGTCGCCGGGGTTGCGCAGGGTCAGGTGGCGGGCCGTCAGGCCGTCGAAGCCGCCGAGGAAGTGGACGGCGATCCGGCGGGCGGGCAGTGCCAGGGTCAGGCCGTGGGCGGCCGCGAGGGCGTCGAGCATCTCGACGGCGGTGCCCTCGATGTCGTGCTGCATCTCCAGCATGATCTCCCGCATGTCCGGGTCGCGCAGTGCCAGCGCCCCGAACTCGCTCAGCAGCACGCAGTGCCCGTGCTCGCCGGTGGCGGCCTCCCAGAGCGCCTGCACCAGGGTGCGGACCTGCTCGCCGAACGCGCCGTCGCCCGGGGAGGCGGCGCGCACCTCGCCGACGAAGTCGGAGGTCAGCCGCTCGACGATCGCCCGGTAGAGGTCCTTCTTGGTGCCGAAGGTGTAGTGCACCGTCGCCTGCGCCACGCCCAGCTCGGCCGCGATCGCGCGGGTGCTGCCGGCCGCGATCCCCTCCCTGGTCATCAGGTCGATGGCGGCCTGGACCAGTTGCGGTCGGCGTTCGGAGGCGGGGACGTGTGCCATCCCGCCAGGGTAGCGCCATGGTCGGGCAACTGTGTCGCACGATCTTGTCGGCCAACTTTGTCACCCGACAAAGTTCGGTCTACGGTGGGACGCGACCTGCCCTGACCGACCCGAGGGACCGCCGATGGCCACGTACCTGTACCGACTGGGCCGCTTCTGCTTCCGGCGACGGCGGGCCGTCGTCGCCGTCTGGATCGCCCTGCTCATCGCCGTCGGCGGGGCCGCGGGCGCCTTCGCCGGCAAGACCACCGACGAGTTCAAGGTCCCGGGCACCGAGGCGCAGGCCACCCTGGACCGGATCAAGGACACCTTCCCGGCGCAGGGCCACGGCTCCGCGCAGGTCGTCTTCGCCGCCGGCGCCCCCGGCGGCATCGGGACGCCCGAGGCGGGCCGGGCGGTCGGCGAGGCCGTCGCCCGGATGGCCCAGGTGCCGGGCGTGGCCGCGGTGCCCGACCCGTACGCCACCGGCGCGCTCTCGCCGGACGGGAAGGTCGCGATCGCCCTGGTCTCCTTCGACCACAAGCTCGCCGACGTCACCGACGGGCAGCGCGAGGCCGTGAAGGCCGCCGCCGAGCCGGCCCGCGCGGCCGGCCTGGAGGTGGCCTTCGGCGGCGACGCCTACAACACCATGGCCCAGATCGAGGGCGCCGCCGAGGCGATCGGCCTGGTGATGGCCGGGGTGGTCCTGGTGGTCACCCTCGGCACGCTGGTCGCCGCCGGGCTGCCGCTGCTGACCGCGCTGGTCGGCGTCGGCGTGACGATGGCCGGCCTGCTGGCGCTCACCGGCTCCTTCGAGATCATCACCACCGCGCCGGTGCTGGCCCTGATGGTCGGCCTCGCGGTCGGCATCGACTACGCGCTGTTCATCCTCTTCCGGTACCGCCGCCACCTGGACGAGGGCCTGGCGCCGGAGGAGTCCGCCGCCCGGGCCACCGCGACCGCCGGCAGCGCCGTCGTCTTCGCCGGTCTGACCGTGGTCGTCGCGCTCGCCGGGCTCTCCGTCGCGGGCGTCCCCTTCCTCACCGTGATGGGCCTGGCCGCCTCCGCGGCCGTCGTGGTGGCCGTCCTGGTCGCGATCACGCTGCTGCCCGCCGTGCTGGGCTTCACCGGCCGCGCCATCGACCGGCTGCCGGTCTGGAAGCGGGCCCTGGCCACCAACGGCCGCACCACCCTGGGCGAGCGCTGGGGCCGCTTCGTGGTCCGCCGCCCGCTGCCCGTCCTGCTGGTCGGGCTGGCCGGACTGGGCGCCCTGGCGGTGCCCGCCGCGAGCCTGAACCTCGGCCTGCCGAGCGGCGGTTCGCAGGCCGCCGGGACGGACGCGCGCAAGGCGTACGACCTGGTGGGCGAGGCCTTCGGGCCGGGCTTCAACGCGCCGCTGGTGGTCGTGGTGGACGCCCACGGCGCGCCGCGGCCCGAGCAGGCGGTGCAGGGCGTGGCCGCGAAGCTCCAGACCCTCGACGGCGTGGCGACGCTGCTGCCGCCGACCGTCGACCAGGCGAGCGGCACCGCGCTGGTGACCGTCATCCCGCGGACCGGCCCGGACCACGAGGACACCAAGGCGCTGGTCAACGAGATCCGCGGCCAGAAGGCGGAGCTCAGGGCGGCGACCGGCGCGGACATCGCCGTCACCGGCACCACCGCCGCCAACATCGACGTCTCCACCAAGCTCGGCCAGGCGCTGCCGCCGTTCCTCGCGGTGATCGTCGGGATCGCGCTGGTGCTGCTGGCGCTGGCGTTCCGCTCGGTGCTCGTCCCGCTCAAGGCGGTGGCCGGCTTCCTGCTCAGCATCACCGCCTCGCTCGGCGCGGTGGTCGCGGTCTACCAGTGGGGCTGGCTGGACGGGCTGATCGACGTGCCCAAGGTCGGGCCGGTGGTGAGCTTCGTGCCGATCCTGCTGATCGGCGTGCTGTTCGGGCTGGCGATGGACTACGAGCTGTTCCTGGTCTCCGGGATGAAGGAGCAGCACGTCCACGGGGCGGCGCCGCGCGAGGCGGTCGTCGGCGGGGTGAAGAACGGGGCCCGGGTGGTCACGGCGGCCGCGCTGATCATGGTGGCGGTGTTCGGCTCGTTCGTCTTCGGCCACGACCCGATCGTCCAGCCGATCGGCTTCGCCCTCGCGGTGGGCGTGCTGGTGGACGCCTTCGTGGTGCGGATGGCGCTGGTGCCGGCCGCGATGGCGCTGTTCGGCCGGGCCGCCTGGTGGTTCCCGAAGCGGCTGGAGAAGGTCGTGCCGAAGGTCGACATGGAGGGCGAGCAGCTGATCGCCGAGCTGGAGAAGGGGCCGGCGCGGGAGCCCGCCCGGGTCTGAGACCCGGGGGCAGTCCGGGCGTCCGGCGGGACCCGTTCCCGCCGGGCGCCGTCAGGTCTGGACGGGCAGCCGCTGCTCGAACCAGACCACCTTGCCGGTGCCCAGCCTGGTCGCGCCCCAGCGGTCCGCGCACCGGGCGACTATCTGCAGCCCGCGCCCGCGTTCGTCCTCCGGCCCGGTGCGGCGCGGGCGCGGCAGCAGCGGGCTGTCGTCGCCGACCTCGCAGCGCAGCCGGGTGGTGCGCACCAGGCTCAGGGTGACCGGCCGGGTCGCGTGCTGGACGGCGTTGGTCACCAGCTCGCTGACCATCAGCTCGGTCGCCTCGCTGAGCTCGTCCAGCCCCCAGCGGCGCAGCGTGTGCGCGGCCAGCCGGCGGGCCCGGCCCGGCGTCTCGTTGCGCGGCTGGAGGTACCAGTGCGCGACGTCCCCGGCCGGGATGCCGTCGAAGCAGGCGCCGAGCAGCGCGATGTCGTCGCCCCGGTCGCCGGGCGGCAGGATCCGCAGCGCCTCCTGGCACAGCTGCTCGGGGGACTGCCAGCGGGCGGCGGCGATCCGGGCGCGCAGCACCTCCAGGCCGTCGCTGATCGGGCGGGTGCGGGTCTCCACCAGGCCGTCGGTGAACAGCAGCAGCGCCGAGCCGGGCGGCGCGGGCAGTTCGACGGAGTTGAAGTCCACCCCGCCGACGCCGATCGGCGCCCCGGAGTCCAGCTCGACCAGCTCGGCGGTGCCGTCCGGGCGGACCAGCACCGGCGGGACGTGCCCGGCGTTGGCCATCACCACCCGGTTGGCGATCGGGTCGTACACCGCGTAGACGCAGGTGGCCAGGTGCTGTTCGCGGCCGAGCCGCTGGGCCTGCTCGTCCAGGTGGTAGAGCACCTCGTGCGGCGGCAGGTCGAGGGCGGCCAGGGTCTGGGCGCTGGTGCGCAGCTGGCCCATGATGGCGGCCGAGGTGAGCGAGTGGCCCATCACGTCGCCGACGATCAGGGCGACCCGGTTGCCGGGCAGCGGGACGGCGTCGTACCAGTCCCCGCCGACCTGCGCGCCGCGCTCACCGGGCAGGTAGCGCTGGGCGATCCGGACCCCGTGCGACTGCGGCAGGCGCAGCGGCAGCATGCTGCGCTGGAGCTCGTTGGCGATCTCCCACTCGCGGGCGTAGCGCAGCGCGGTGTCCACGGCCAGCCCGGCCTGGGTGGCGAGGTGCGCCGCGGTCGCGGTGTCCGCGGCGTCGAAGACCGGGCGGCCGGTGCGTTCGGGAGGGCGGCGGATCAGTATCAGCAGCCCGAGCACGGCCTTGCGGCCGCGCAGCGGCAGGGCGAGGACGGAGGTGCCGGCGGCCAGCCGGGCCACCCCGCGGGTGCCGTACAGCTCGCGCAGCAGCGTCTCGGCGCGCTCGGCGGAGGGGGTGCCGAGGACGGCGGGGTCGGCGGGGCGGCGGCTCAGCAGGGCGTGGGCGAGCGCCCCGCCGCGGGTCACCGGGGTGGCCGGGCCGCCGTCGGCGGTCGAGCGGGCGCCGTAGCGGGAGCGGCGCCGGTCGTCCATGCCGCTCGGGCGGCCGCGGCGGCCGATCCGGGTGCCGGTGCTGTGGTGTATCCGCAGCTCCTCCGGGAACCCGGGTTCGCGTTCGACGTTGGGCAGCGGGTCGCGCAGGTGGATGACGGCGGCGTCGGCGAGCGTCGGGACCAGCACCCGGCCGATGTTGCGCAGCGTCGCGGCGAGGTCGAGGGCGCTGTTGATCCGCCGGGTCGCCGAGTCGAGGTACGCCAGGCGGTCCGCCATCTCGGTGCGCTCCGGTCGTGCGCCCGTCCGTCGCGCGGCGGCCGGGGCCGCTGCCGGGGCCGGGACCGGGGCCGCCGTCAGGCCCGGGGCCGGCGGTGTCGGGCCCGCTGTCGCGGCCGGGACCTGGCGGCGCTGGCCCGGGACGGCGGGCGGCTGCTCCGCCTCGGTCTTGAGCTGGTCGCGCACGGCTGCCTGTCCTGGATTCGGTGTGGTCGGTGAGCTGTTCTGTTGCGTCGGCCACGGGTGCGGCCGGTCCTGTCCCGGTTCGATCAGCCGACGCGTCGACAGCACAGGAACAGCTGTTCCTCCGGCGGCAGCGAGGTACTGGCCGGTGCGTACGGATGCCCCGAGCACTCCTCGACGGCGAAGCCGGCCGAGACCAGAACCCGCTCCAGATCCTCCCTCAGATACCCACTGATCCGCAGCTCTCTGCCAAGGAACGGAAGCGGAACGTGATCCAGGTCCGCCTCGACCATACCGAGCGCCAGCAGTCCGGCCGGCCGCAGGAGTTCGCGCAGCTGCCCCAGCACGGTCGGGATCTCGTCCTGCGGCAGCAGGATCAGCGAGAAGAACGCGGTGATCGCGGCGAAGCGGCCCCGGCCCTCCGACCCCAGGTCGGGGGCGTTCCAGACCCGGTCCGCCCGCTCGGTGGCCAGATCGTACAGGTCGATCCGATGGAACACTGGCGCAAACCCGCCCGGGAAGACGGTCCGCCGGGCCAGCGTCAGCATCCCGTCGGAGAGGTCCGCGCCGGTCACCCGCAGACCGGCCGCGGCCAGCTGGCGGACGGTCGGGTCACCGGTGCCGCAGCCGACGTCCAGCACCCGGGCGCCCGGTTCGAGCTCAGCGACCAGCCGACGGCCGCAGGCCAGCTGGCCGTCCTTGGCCGGGAAGGCCTCGCCGTACCCGGCGCCGATGGTGTCGAAGGCGACCGCCTGCAGCGCCCGGGCCGCCCGCCGCCGCCGTACCTCGGGCTCGTCGTCGCCGGCGTCCTCGCCGACGGGGAACGGGTCGGATATCTGTCCGGTCGTCACGTTGCGAGGCACCCTTCCACCCGTGGCCTCCGGTGGCTCCTCCGCGGCCCCGGGGGCCGCTGCCGGTGGCGGTACGTCACGCTCTCCGCACCACACGGACGGACTGCACCCCGACGCGTTTCCGGCCGACACTCGTGTGCGTACTGGCATCTGAGAATATGCGTGATCACTGCGCCATGGGGTCCGTTTCCGGCCAACTCGCCGTGCTTGGGCCGTTGTGGCCCGGGTTGCGGAAGCACGAGGGTGCGGACGGGGTTGTGCGCGCGGCCCCGCACGCCGGACGATGCGCCCGGGGAAGGTCGATGACCTGCGGTTTTGTCCATCCGCGGGCTGACTATCGGACGTTTATCGAACGTCAATCGGCGCGGTGCACAGTGGAGTCCAGCGCCGGGGAAGCGTTGAGGGCGCTCCCGCAGCCGGGGGGCTGCGGGGGCGCCGACGCGCGGAACGGGGGAGGTTGTCCGTGGGGGAGCGGAAGCCTTACGGCGCGGGGGGAGAGAAGGGCTCGGTGTGCTGCTGGGAGATGAGGTCCGCCACGGGGGAGGCCTCAGGCACACCGAGCCGTGTGAAGATCGCATGGGCCTCTTGGAGGCAGGCGAGTCCACGAGCCGGCTGGGCGAGCGCCAACAGGGCCTCGCCCAGTGCGGCGTTCGCCAGGCCCTGGCAGTAGGCGGAGTCCATCTCCTGCCCGAGCGCCAGTGACTCGCCGGCCGCCGAGGCCGCCTCGGCGTGCTGGTCGGCGACGAGCAGGGCGGAGGCCAGCCGGGCCAGGGTGAAGCCCTCCCAGAGGGGGTTCTGCTGCGACCGGTAGAGCCGGTGCGCCTCCCGCAGGTGCGGGACGGCCTCGCCGCCGGCGAGCACCACGCCCAGCTGGTAGAGGGTCTGGGCGAGCAGCGGGCCGCTGTTGGACTGCCGCGCGGCGGCGACGCCCTCGCCGGCCGACCGGATCGCCGTCTCGGTCATGCCGAGCCGGTGCTGCACCCGGGCCATGTTGCTGACGACCCGGGCCTCCAGGATCGGCGCGGCCACGGCCCGGCTGGTGGCACGGGCCTGTTCGAGGAACTGCAGGGCCTCGGCCGGCCGGTTGCCGAGGTTCAGGATCACGCCCAGCATGTTGGCGGTGGCCAGCAGCAGGAAGGTCGGCTCGTCCGGGGCCTGGTGCTCCAGGCTCCGGCGGAAGGACTGCTCGGACCCCTGGAAGTCGCTGGTGACGGACTGCAGGGTGCCGAGGGCGACGTGGACCCGGGCGAGCGCGGCGCGGTCGCCGCAGCGCTCCGCCTCGCCGCCGATGGTCTCCAGGATCTGCCGCCCCTGAGGGCCGTGGGTGGGGTCCGGGCCGAGACCGTACAACAGGATCATCAGGTCCATCGCCGCGTGCCGTGAGGCGCGGGGGCCGTCCGCCGCCGCGGCCGCGGCGCTGAGCAGCAGGGCGCCCTCGGTCCGGAGCCAGTCCTGGGCGGAGCCGCTGGTCGGCAGGCCGATCCCGGCCGAGACGGGGGTGGTGAGCAGCTCGGGCAGCGGGTCGTCCGGCTCGATGAGCTGGGTCGCGGTGCGGAGGGTCGGGATCAGCAGGTCGAGCAGCCGTCGGACGGCGCGCTCCTGCTCCTCGGTGTCGCCGATCCGCTCGTTCTGCCGCTGGGCGTAGAGCCGGAGCAGGTCGTGGTACCGGTAGCGGCCGGGCGTGAAGCACTCCAGCATGTTCGCCTCGACCAGCGCCTCGGCGAGGTCCTCGGCGGTGTACTCGTCCACCCCGAGCAGCGCGGCGGCGGACGCCAGCGGGATGTCGGGGGAGTCGATCAGGGCGAGCAGCCGAAAGGCGCGGGCCTCGGGCACGGACAGCTGTCCGTACCCGAGCCCGATGGTGGTCTCGACGGCGAGGTTGCCGAGCTGGAGCTCGTCCAGGCGACGGCGCTGGTCGGCTAACCGACTGGCCAGGTCGGAGACGCTCCACCGCGGCCGGCTGGCCAGCCGGGCGGCGGCGATGCGGACCGCCAGCGGCAGGAAGCCGCAGGCGGTGACGACCGCCATGGCCGCCTCCGGCTCGGCGGCGACCCGCTGCTCCCCGACGATGGCCGAGAACAGCGCCAGCGCCTCCTGCGGGGTCAGCTCCTCGACGTCGAACAGCTGGGCGCCGGGGATGCCGGCCAGCCGGGACCGGCTGGTGGCGAGCACCGCGCAGCCGGAGACCCCGGGGATGAGCGGTCGGATCTGGTCGGCGTCGCGCGCGTTGTCCAGCAGGATCAGCATCCGCCGGCTGGCGAGCAGCGAGCGGTAGAGGGCGGCGCGCTGCTCCAGCGAGTCGGGGCTCTCGGTGACGCCGAGCGCGTGCAGGAAGTCGCCCAGGACGCCCACCGGGTCGGCGGGCGAGGCACCGGCTCCGCGCAGGTCGACGTACAGCTGCCCGTCCGGGAACTCGGCGCGGACGCGGTGGGCGACGTGCACGGCGAGGGTGGTCTTGCCGACCCCGCCGATCCCGGCCAGCGAGGTCACCACCACGGCCTGGCCGGTGGCGTTCATCAGGACCGTCGAGAGGTCGCCCACCAGCTCGGTGCGACCGCTGAAGTCCGAGACGTCCGCCGGGAGTTGGGCCGGAGGCGCGGCCGGACCCTCCTCGCGGGCGGCCGGAGCGGACACCGCGGGAGGGGCCAGGTCGGGATCGGCGGCGAGGATGCGGGTGTGCATCGCGGACAGCCCCGCGCCGGGCTCGACCCCGAGTTCCTCGATCAGCAGCTTGCGGGTGTCGGTGTAGACGCCGAGCGCCTCGGCCTGGCGGCCGCAGCGGTACAGCGCCAGCATCAGCAGTTCGCGCAGCCGCTCGCGCAGCGGGTGCTCGGCCGTCAGGTTGTTGAGCTCGCCGACGATCTCGGCGTGCAGGCCGATGTCGAGCGCGGCGGCGCACAGTTCCTCCGCGGCGGCCACCTGGCGTTCGGCCAGCCGGAGCCGCTGGGCGTCGGCGTAGGGGCCCGGGATGCCGGTGAGCGGACGGCCGCTGAACAGGTCCAGCGCCCGCACCAGCAGACGGTGCGCCTCGCGCTTGTCGCCGGCGGTCCGGGCGGCTGCGGCCTCGCCGGCGAGCCGCTCGAAGACCGTCAGGTCGAGGGCCTCGCCCGGGATGCGCAGCGCGTAGCCGTCGGCGACCGAGACCAGCAGCTCGGCGGGCCGGCGCACCTCGCGCCGGGGCTCGATGACGGAGCGCAGGCGGGAGACGTACGTGCGTAGCGCCGCCACCGCCTGGGCCGGGGGCCGCTCGCCCCAGAGCGCGTTCACGAGGTCCTGGGTGGTGACCGGGCGTCCGGAGTGCAGCAGGAGCGTGGTCAGAACGGCTTGTTGCTGGGGGGATCCGAGGGACAGGGGTTTCCCGTCGAGCCAGGCCTGGACCGGACCGAGGACTTGGAAGCGCAGCGCAGGGTTCTGCGGCGTCTCCAGAAACTCCATGAAGTCCCCCGATGGCCTGTGGTGTCGATTCCGTGAAAGGGCGCTCGGCGGTCCGCCGCGGTGGTTCAGCTTAGGCGGACGCCCGACTCTGCCGGACGGTGCCGCAAGCCGCACGATGTTTATCGGACATTTAATCAACCCTACGATACTGTCCGCGCGCCCGTGCCACAGAGGTCGGGCTGAAGACAATTGATGACCGAAAGGCGGCCTCCCAATGGCCAACGACCAGAGCGAGACCCCGGCGCCGTCCACGCCCGAGAACGCGGCGAAGACCGAGGCCCCGGCCGCCGCTGTGGAGGCGGGCAAGGCTGTGGAGGGCGCGGTGACCGCGTCCTCGAACCCGGCCGAGTACACGGCGCCGACCGACGCGGAGAAGGACGCGTTCGAGAACGCCGCCTTCGGTGACGAGGGCCAGTACATCGAGGAGCCCGACCACCGGGCCGGTGGCAAGCCGGGCGGCCCGTACGAGCCGGAGACCCTCGTCGGCGGCCACCCGTAAGCCGTTCCGACCGTGCGCCCCCGTGCCCCCGTCCGGGCGCGGGGGCGCTGTTGGTTATGCGCGCGCCAATTCGTGTGCGGGTGCATCGCGGTGGCCGATTCCCGCCCATGGTGCACGCATGGTGACCGGCGTTATCCGTAACGTGCCCGGCGTCGGGCGCCGCACGTTCCGGAATTCCGGATTCACCAGGGGGATTGCCCGGTCCTGATTGTTGTGGTTTGCGTGGATTTTTCCGCAATTCCCGATGCCGATCTCAATCAGCCGAATCGCGGGTCTCGGAGGCGGGGGCGACGTGGTGCGGTTCCGCGGCCCATTCCCGGCCGCCGCCCTCGGGGCGCAGGTAGTGCTCGCCGCCGATGGTGTCCATGTAGATGCCGGTGCGTCCGGTCCTCCGGTCGAGGACGAGTTCACCCACGTGGGGCCGGTAGGCCGGGGCGTTGCGCTGTCGGGTGCTCACCGTGCTGCTCCTCGCTCTGGTCGGCGACTGGCCAGCATCTCTAGAGAAGCTAATATCTCTAGAGATGTCAACGGTCGTATCTCCTTACCGGCGACCGCGGGCACGCCTACGATTTGTCCCAGGCAGAGGGAGCGGCGATGACCGGCAGCAATGGCGACAAGCAGCCCAAGTACCAGCGGATCGCCGAAGCGCTGAAGGAGGCCATCGACACCGGCCGGTACCGCGCGGGCGACCGCCTGCCCGGCGAGAACGACCTCATGGACGAGTACGGCGTGGCCCGGATGACCGCCCGCCAGGCGCTGGGCGTGCTGCAGAGCGAGGGCATCGCCGAGGCCCGGCGCGGCGCCGGGGTGTTCGTCCGGGACTTCCGGCCGCTGCGCCGGCGCGGCATCCAGCGGCTGGCGCAGGGGCAGTGGGGGTCCGGCCGGTCGATATGGTCGGCGGACATCGACAACCGCAGCCTGGTGGTCGACCAGGTGTCCGTCACCGAGCGGGGCGCGCCCGAGCACGTGGCCCGGGTGCTCGGGGTCGACCCGGGCGCCCCGATGTGCGTGCGCCACCGCCGTTTCGTCCTGGACGGCAAGCCGGTGCTGCTCTCGACCTCCTACCTGCCCGCCGTGCTGGTCTCCGGCACCGCCATCACCCGCGAGGACACCGGCCCCGGCGGCACCTACGCCCGGCTCGCCGAGATCGGCGCCAAGCCCGTGCACTTCCGCGAGGAGGTCCGCTCCCGGATGCCCGGCGCCGACGAGTCCGCCCGCCTGGAGCTGTCCGCCGGCACCCCGGTCATCCTGATCTGCCGCACCGCCTTCGCCGACGAGGGCCAGGTCGTCGAGCTCAACGAGATGATCCTGGACGCCGCCTCCTACGTCCTGGAGTACGACTTCGACGCCTGAGCTGGGTGGGTCGGCCCGCGGTTGCTACTGGTAGTGGTAGCGGGCCTTGAGGATCTTCACCTCCTTCTCGTCCGCCCGGTACACCAGCCGGTGTTCGTCGTCGATCCGCCGCGACCAGTAGCCCGCCAGGTCGCCCTTCAGCGGCTCGGGCTTCCCGATGCCGTCGAAGGGGTCCCGCTGGATCTCGCCGATCAGGCGGGTGATCCGCTGAGCCATCTTCCGGTTGGACCCGAGCCAGAACAGGAAGTCCTCCCAGCCGTCGGGGTCGAAATGGACGCTCCTCACACCTCACCCGCCAGCGCTTCCAGTTCCTCCATGGTCCTGGTGACGCCGGGGTGGCCGGCCCTGTCGCGGGCGACGGCCTCCATGAGCCGCTGCGCGTTGGCGGGGGAGCGCAGGAGGTAGATCGTCTCCTGCCAGGAGTCGTAGTCCTCCGCGGACATCAGCACGGCGTCCCCGCCCTTGGAGGTGATCCTTATCGGCGCGTGGTCGTCGTTGACCTTCTTGATCAACGGGAAGAGCTGCGTGCGCGCCTCGCTCGCACTGATCGCCATGGGACGGCCTTCCACTCGGGTACCGGATGTCCGTACCGCAATGGTACGAGTCTCCGGTACCGGATGCCATGCGACAGGCGAACGAAGACCGCCCCGGGCGCGGGGCGGCCGGGGCGGTTCAGGGGCGTGCGGGGTTGGTCCCGCGCGGGGTTACTCCTTGGAGCGGACGCGCAGGCTGGTGATCAGCGGGCCCTCGGTGGTCTCGCGGAAGAAGTCGTTGCCCTTGTCGTCGACGACGATGAAGGCCGGGAAGTCCTCGACCTCGATGCGCCAGACCGCCTCCATGCCGAGCTCGGCGTACTCCAGCACCTCGACCTTCTTGATGCAGTCCTGGGCGAGGCGGGCGGCCGGGCCGCCGATCGAGCCGAGGTAGAAGCCGCCGTGCTGGGCGCAGGCGTCGGTGACCTGCTTGCTGCGGTTGCCCTTGGCGAGCATGACCATCGAGCCGCCGGCCGCCTGGAACTGGTCGACGTAGGAGTCCATCCGGCCGGCCGTGGTGGGGCCGAAGGAGCCGGAGGCGTAGCCCTCGGGGGTCTTGGCCGGGCCCGCGTAGTAGACCGGGTGGTCCTGGAGGTACTTGGGCATGCCCTGGCCGGCGTCCAGGCGCTCCTTGATCTTGGCGTGGGCGATGTCGCGGGCGACCACCAGGGTGCCGGTGAGCGAGAGCCGGGTCTTCACCGGGTACTTGGAGAGTTCGGCGCGGATCGCGGACATCGGCTGGTCGAGGTCGACGCGCACCACGTCGTCGTCCAGGTGCTCGTCGGTGGTGTCCGGCAGGTACTTCGCCGGGTCGGTCTCCAGCTGCTCCAGGAAGACGCCCTCGGCGGTGATCTTGCCGAGCGCCTGGCGGTCGGCGGAGCAGGAGACCGCCATCGCGACCGGCAGCGAGGCGCCGTGGCGGGGCAGGCGGACCACGCGCACGTCGTGGCAGAAGTACTTGCCGCCGAACTGGGCGCCGATGCCGATCTTCTGGGTCAGCTCGGTGACCTTGGCCTCCAGCTCCAGGTCGCGGAAGCCGTGGCCGGTCTTGGCGTCGCCCGAGGTCGGCAGGTTGTCCAGGTAGTGCGCCGAGGCGTACTTGGCGGTCTTCAGCGCGAACTCGGCGCTGGTGCCGCCGATCACGATGGCCAGGTGGTACGGCGGGCAGGCCGCGGTGCCCAGCGAGCGGATCTTCTGCTCCAGGAACGAGAGCATGCTCGCCTCGTTCAGGATGGCCTTGGTCTCCTGGTACAGGTACGACTTGTTGGCGGAGCCGCCGCCCTTGGCCATGAACAGGAACTTGTACGCGTCGCCGTCGGTGGCGTACAGCTCGATCTGGGCCGGCAGGTTGTTGCCGGTGTTCTTCTCGTCCCACATGGTCACCGGGGCCATCTGGGAGTAGCGCAGGTTGAGCTTGGTGTAGGCGTCGTACACGCCGCGCGCGATGGCGGAGTCGTCGCCGCCGGAGGTCAGCACGTTCTGGCCGCGCTTGCCCATGACGATCGCGGTGCCGGTGTCCTGGCACATCGGGAGGATGCCGCCGGCCGAGATGTTGACGTTCTTCAGCAGGTCGAGCGCGACGAAGCGGTCGTTGGGGCTGGCCTCCGGGTCGTCCAGGATGCGGCGCAGCTGGGCGAGGTGGGCGGGGCGCAGGTAGTGCGAGATGTCGTGCATCGCCTCGGCCGTCAGCAGCCGCAGCGCCTCGGGCTCGACCTGGAGGAAGGTGCGACCGCCGGCCTCGAAGGTGGAGACGCCCTCGGAGGTGAGCTTGCGGTACGGGGTCGGGTCAGCGCCCAGGGGGAGCAGGTCGCTGTACTCGAAGTCTGGCGTGGGAGCCATCGGGGCGGTCCTTAGGGGTCCAGTGGTGCGGCTGCGTCGGCGAAGCACCATCCAGGGTAGGACCCGCCGGAAGTCGGCACGCGGACAGGGCAGCCTTGCGTGACCGGGCTCACTCGCGCAGGAGTGCGAGCGACTAGGCTGACCCCGTGGACAACTCGCCGTCGCACGACGATTCGGGGCAGCCGCCGGTGCCGGCGCCCGTACCGATGACCAAACCCGAACCCAAGTCAGAGAGCAGACCCGAACTCAGGCCCGAGGCCGGGGCCGCGGCGCGGCCGCACGCGCCGGCCGCGGAGGCGGAGCTGCGCGTCTCCGACGCCGACCGCGAGAAGGTCGCGGAGCTGCTGCGCGACGCCTACGCCGAGGGGCGCCTGGACGCGGACGAGCACGCCGAGCGGATCGAGGCCGCGTACGCCTCGAAGACCTTCGGCGACCTCGCGCCGCTGACCCGGGACCTGCCGGCCCGCCCGCTGTCCTTCGAGAAGCAGCCGTTGAGCGCCCCGCAGGGGCCGCCGCCGCAGCAGCCGGCGCGCCAGGAGGCCCCGACGGTGGTGGCGATCTTCGGCGGCGCGTCCCGCAAGGGCCGCTGGCGGGTGGGCTCGCACCTGAGCGCCTTCACCGCGTTCGGTGGCGTGGACATCGACCTGAGCGACGCCGTGTTCGAGTCCCCCGAGGTGGAGATCACGGTGACGGCGATCTTCGGCGGGGTCCAGATCCGGGTCCCGGAGAACGTGAGCCTCCAGGGGTCCGGCATCGGCATCTTCGGCGGTTTCGACGTCCGCGAGCAGACCGCGGCGGACCCGTACGCTCCGGTTGTCCGGGTCAAGGGCCTTGCGCTGTTCGGCGGTTGCGAGGCCAAGCCGCGCCGCGGCAAGAAGCTGAAGGAGTGGGTTCGCCGTCAACTCGGCACCGACTGACCGTCGTTGACCTGCACAGTGCCCGGCCGGGAGCCAACTCCCGGCCGGGCACTCGGCGTTGCGGTCAGTGCTCTGCGTAGTCGATTGCGTGCAGTGTGCATGAATCGCGGCCGAGCGGGGTAGTTCCTTCCGCACATCGCTTCTTGGACGGCTGCGCACCGGAGGCGGCCGAGCGGCCGTGCCGGGGTTGGACAGCGGGGGCTCGCAGCCGGCGGGGGAGCGAGGGGTCCCCGTGTCCGAGAGCCTCGTCAGGAGTACGGCCGTGCTGCATCCGATCGAGTCCCGCACCACCTCGCCAGTCGCCGCCGCGCAGGTCCTGGAGCGCCGCCCCGGCGTCCGGCCGCAGCCGCAGCCCCCGGGCGGCCCGGCGGGTTCCCCCGCGGGCGAGGACAATCCCTGGCACACCGGTGCCGCGTGTCGGCGGGACGAGGTGGGGCTGTTCTTCGCGCCCTCCAAGGAGCCGACGGCGGCCCGGCTGTCGCGCGAGGAGCAGGCCAAGCAGGTCTGCGCCCGCTGTCCGGTGCTGCTGGAGTGCCGCGAGCACGCGCTGGCCCAGCCGGAGCCGTACGGGGTCTGGGGCGGGCTGACGGCCGCCGAGCGGCGGGTGGTGCTGGCCCGGCGCCGCCGCCGGGACGCGGAGCTGCGCGAGGCGGCCCGGGTGACGGCGGCCGGTCGGCGCCGGATAGCCGGGTGAGGGCGGGCCCGAGAGCGGGAGGACGGTGCGCCGCGGCCCCGGCGGAGGGGGATTCCGCCGGGGCCGCGAAGCGCGTCGCCGCGGGGCCCGGCAGGCGGTAGCCCGGTCTGCCGGGCTGCCGCCTACCGGGCTCAGTTGGCGCGGTCGAAGTCGATCGCGCTGTACGCCCGCAGCTTCGAGAGCTTGTGGGTGGAGTTGATCTCGCGGATGGTGCCGCTCTTGGAGCGCATCACCAGCGAGCTGGTGGTGGCGGTCTCCGAGCGGTAGTGCACGCCGCGCAGCAGCTCGCCGTCGGTGATGCCGGTGGCGACGAAGAACACGTTCTCGCCGCTGACCAGGTCGTCCGTGGTGAGCACCCGGTCCAGGTCGTGGCCGGCGTCCAGGGCCTTCTGCCGTTCGGCGTCGTCCTTGGGCCACAGCCGGCCCTGGATCACGCCGCCCATGCACTTCATCGCGCAGGCCGCGATGATGCCCTCCGGGGTGCCGCCGACGCCCATCAGCAGGTCGACGCCGGTGCCCTCGCGGGCGGCCATGATGGCGCCGGCCACGTCGCCGTCCGAGATGAACTTGATCCGGGCGCCCGCCTCGCGGATCTCCCGGACCAGGCCGTCGTGGCGCGGGCGGTCGAGCACCACGACGGTGACGTCCTCGACGGCGCTGCCCTTGGCCTTGGCGACCCGGCGGATGTTGACCGCCGCCGGGGCGGTGATGTCGACGAACTCGGCCGCCTCCGGCCCGGCCACCAGCTTGTCCATGTAGAACACGGCGCTGGGGTCGAACATGGTGCCGCGGTCGGCGACGGCCAGTACGGCCACCGCGTTGTTCATGCCCTTGGCGGTCAGCGTGGTGCCGTCCACCGGGTCGACCGCGACGTCGCACTCGGCGCCGGTGCCGTCGCCGACCCGCTCGCCGTTGTAGAGCATCGGGGCTTCGTCCTTCTCGCCTTCGCCGATGACGACGACGCCGTTCATCGAGACGGTCGAGACGAGGGTGCGCATCGCCTTCACGGCGGCGCCGTCCGCGCCGTTCTTGTCACCCCGGCCGACCCACCGGCCGGCGGCCATCGCGGCCGCCTCGGTGACCCGGACGAGTTCGAGCGCGAGGTTCCGGTCCGGAGCCTCGGGCGCGACCTCCAGGGCACTGGGAAGCTGGTGCGGGTACTGCGTGGACATCGTCGTTACCTCTCTGTACGCGACGACCAGTGAGCGCCCGACTACTGCCAGGTCGAACGCCGTGGTGAGGGTATTGCGATCGTATCTGCCCACGAGATGACTGTCTGTGGCGCGGGTCGCTGCTCTGTGGCGGAAAACGCCTGTTCATCCCGTTTCACCCGGACGTGAATACCCCTGGTGACCGCCCCGGGATGTGGATGAGTCACCATGTGGGGGTGGCAGCAGACAACAAGGGCATGAGGGGCCGGCAGACCGTACGGGACATGGTCCTGTCGATGCTGGTGGTCGGTTTCGTCGTCTGGATCGGGTACCTGTTCCTCCCGCACGACGCCAACGGCGACCCGGTGCACGAGGTCGCGTACAAGGTGGAGACCTCCACCGCCAGGCGTGCGGCGCCGTATCCGGTGCTCTCCCCGGAGGGGCTGTCCGACAAGTGGCGGGCCACCTCGGTCAGCTACAAGCCGGCCGACCAGAACAACGGCAGGGGCAATGCCTGGCACCTGGGCTTCGTGACCCCCTCCGGCCAGTACGCGGCGGTCGAGCAGAGCGACGTGCCGCGCGACTCCCTGCTGGCCGCCTACGTGACGGGCGCCAAGCCGGACGGCACCGCCGAGGTGGCCGGCCGCGCCTGGGAGCGCGTGCAGGGCGACAAGGCCCGCGCGCTGACCGTGCAGACCGGCCCCGGGACCACCCTGCTCACCGGCACCGCCTCCTACGAGGAGCTGGCCGAACTGGCGCAGGCGCTCAAGTAGCCCGCCCCCGCTCCACCCCGCCCGGCACGTGCCGGAGCACCCTGGACGACGCCGAAGGGCCCCGCACCGGACGAACCGGTGCGGGGCCCTTGCGCGCGGGGGCGGATCAGACGGTGGTGACGACCTCGTCGTAGGCCAGGCGCGGCGAACGCGGGAACCAGGCGTCGTCGCCCGGCTTGCCGATGTTGACCACGGCCAGCACCGAGTGCTCGCCGTCGCCGAAGAACTCCTTGTTGATGCCCTCGGCGTCGTAGCCGGTCATCGGGCCGGCGGCCAGGCCGGCGGCGCGCACGCCGATGATGAAGTACGCGGCCTGCAGGGCGCCGTTCAGCGTGGCGGACTGCTCACGGACGCTGCGCTCCGAGAAGAAGACGTCCTTGGCCTGCGGGAAGTGCGGGAACTGGGTCGGCAGCTCCTCGTGGAACTCGTTGTCCGCGGCGAGGACGGCGACCAGCGGGGCGGCGGCGGTCTTGGCCTTGTTGCCGTCCGCGAGGTGCTGGACGAGGCGCTCGCGGCCCTCGGCCGAGCGGACCAGGACGACGCGCAGCGGCTGCTGGTTGAAGGCGGTCGGGCCGTACTTGACCAGCTCGTAGATGGCCTGGACCTGCTCCTCGGTGACCGGCTCGTCGGTGAAGGTGTTCGCGGTGCGGGCCTCGCGGAACAGCAGGTCCTGGGCGGCGGCGTCGAGTACCAGGGCGTCGGTGGTCATGCTTCTGCACCTCATGCGAAAGGGGGTTCGTCGGTATGATCGGCCGCAGCCGGTCACTTCATCCAACATAGGTGAAGTTTCAACGATTCCCCAAGCGAATGTGACCTGCCTCACTCCCCGCCCGGGCCCGCGCCCTCCTCGGCGGCCAGGGCGGCGTCCAGCCGGGCCCGGGCGCCGTCCAGCCAGCGCTGGCACACCTTCGCCAGCTGCTCGCCGCGCTCCCACAGGGCCAGCGACTCCTCCAGCGACGTCCCGCCGTTCTCCAGCTGCCGGACGACGTCCAGCAGCGCGTCCCGGGCGTGCTCGTAGCCCAGCGCGTCGTCCGGGTTCGGCGCCGCCGCGTCCTGCTGCTCCTGCTGCTCTGCCATGCGTGCCAGCGTAGGGGGTGCGGGTGACAGCGTCAGCCCGCGTCGGCCGCCGTGACGTCGAAGCCGCCGCCCGCCACCCGGGCGTGCAGCCCCTCGCCGGGCGCGACCTGCGCCGGGTCGGTCACCACCGTGCCGTCCGCCCGCTGGAGCACCGCGTAGCCGCGCTCCAGGGTGGCCGCCGGGGAGAGCGCCACCACCCGGGCCAGGGTGTGGCCGAGGTCGCTCTGCGCGTGGTCCAGCCGGTGCCGCAGGGTGCGCCGGGCCCGCTCCAGCAGGCCGTCCACCTCCTGCCCGCGCCCGTCCAGCATCCGGTGCGGGGCGGCCAGCGCCGGGCGGCTGCGCACCCCGTCCAGTCCGTGCTGCTCGCGGTCGACCCGGGACAGCACGTGCCGGCGGGCGCGGTCGCGCAGCTGACGGACCTTGGCCAGCTCCTCGCCGACGTCCGGAACCACCCGTTTGGCCGCATCGGTCGGGGTGGAGGCGCGCAGGTCGGCCACGAAGTCCAGCAGCGGCTGGTCCGGCTCGTGCCCGATCGCGCTCACCACCGGCGTACGGGCGGCCGCGACCAGCCGCACCAGCCCCTCGTCCGAGAACGGCAGCAGGTCCTCCACGCTGCCGCCGCCGCGGGCCACGATGATCACGTCCACCTCGGGGTGCTCGTCCAGCTCCCGCACCGCCGCGCTCACCCGCTCCACCGCGCTGACCCCCTGCACCGGGACGTTGCGCACCTCGAAGCGGACGGCCGGCCAGCGCCGCCGGGCGTTCTCCAGCACGTCCCGCTCGGCGGCCGAGCCGCGCCCGGTGACCAGCCCGACGCACTGCGGCAGGAACGGCAGCGGCCGCTTGCGCTCGGCCGCGAACAGGCCCTCCCCGGCGAGCCGCCGCTTCAGCTGCTCCAGCCGGGCCAGCAGCTCGCCGAGGCCCACCGGGCGGATCTCCGAGGCGCGCAGCGACAGCTGCCCGCGTGCCGCGTACCACTCCGGCTTGGCGTGCACGACGACCCGCGCGCCCTCCTGCACCACCTCCGCGACCTGGTCGAACACCGAGCGGAAGCAGGTCACCGTGAGCGACACGTCGGCCTGCGGGTCGCGCAGGGTCAGGAACACCACGCCCGCGCCGGGGCGCCGGCTGAGCTGGGTGATCTGCCCCTCCACCCAGACCGCGCCGAGCCGGTCGACCCAGCCGCCGATCAGCGCGGAGACCTTGCCGACCGGGAGCGGCGCTTCGGGGGAGCTGGTGTTGGCCATGCGTACGAGGCTAGCGGCGCGGGCCGACACGGCCGAGACCGCGTCGCCGCGGGCCGGCCCGGCCGGGACCGCGCCCGGCCCCGCGCGGCCCGACGGCGGTCACCGGGGAAGCCGGGGCGGCCGGCGCCCGTCGGCCCCGCCGCGGGCGGCGCCCTGGACGGTGAGCACCACCAGGCCGACCGCCAGCCAGACCAGCCCGACGATCTGCGCGGTGGTCGAGGCCTCGTACACCACCGCCCCGATCACCGCGATCCCCAGCGCCGGGACGACCACGTGCCGCAGCCACCGCCGCGAGCCGTGCCGCACCGCGTACCAGCCGATCACCGAGGCGTGCAGCAGCGCGAAGGCGGTCAGCGCGCCCACGTTGACCACCGAGGTGAGCTGGTCCAGCCCGTCGTCCCGGTCGGCCGCCCAGACCGCCGCCGCCATCGTGATCACCGCGGCCGCCAGCAGCGCCCGGCGCGGCACCGCGCTGCCCGGGTCGACCGAGCCGAGCAGCCGCGGCAGCCGGCCCTCCCGGCCCATCGCGAAGACCAGCCGCCCGGCCGCGGCCTGCCCGGCCAGGGCCGCGAAGGCCGCGCCGATCGCCTTGCTGGCCGCCACCAGCACGTGCAGCCAGTGCCCGACGCCGCTCTCCACGGTGTCGTAGAAGGCCGAGCCCTGCGCCGCCGGGTCGGCGGCCAGCTGCTGCGGGCCCAGCGGCTCCAGCAGTGCCGCCAGGTAGGTCTGGGCGACGAACAGCACCCCGGCCAGCGCCAGGCACCAGAGCACCGCCCGGGCCACCGCCGCCGAGGCGCCGACCGCCTCCTCCACGAAGGTGGCGATCGCGTCGAAGCCCAGGTAGGAGAGCACCGCGACGGACACCGCGGAGACCACCGCGGTCATCGAGAAGGCCCCGACGGCGGTGAACGGGGTGTCCCAGCCGCGCTGGGCCCCGCCCTGGGCCAGCGCCACCACGGCCGCGGCCACGAACACCGCCAGCACCGCGATCTCCATCGCGAGCACCGCGAAGCCGACCACCGCCGCCGTCCGCACCCCGACCAGGTTGAGCGCGGTGGTCACCACCACCGCGAGCGCCGTCCAGACCCAGCGCGAGACGTCCGGGACCAGGGAGTTCAGTGCGATCCCGGAGAACAGGTAGGCCACCGCGGGGATCAGGAGGTAGTCGAGCATCGCCATCCACCCGGCGATGAAGCCCGGCCCCTCGCCCAGCCCGGCCCGGGCGTAGGCGAACACCGAGCCGGTCTGCGGCACCGCGCGCACCATCTGGGCGTACGAGAAGGCGGTGAAGCCCATCGCCACCGTCGCGGCCAGGTACACCGTGGCGACGGCGCCGTGGCTCTTGGCGTCCAGCACGCCGAAGACGCCGACCGGGGCCATCGGGGCGATGAACAGCAGTCCGTAGACCATCAGATCGCGGACGCCCAGGCTGCGGCGCAGGCCGCTCGGCGTCACCTGCTCGCTCACAGAGCTCATAGACACCATATTTTGAGCGCTGTTGACCGGGTCTGCACGGAATGTGTCCGCCGTCGGCGCGGCTTCGCGCCGGGGGCCCGGCGGGCGGGCGCCGCTCGCGGCCGCCCGTACGATGGAGCCATGTCCAAGACCGCGCAGCGCCGTGTCCTGCTCGCCGCCCCCCGGGGCTACTGCGCGGGAGTCGACCGCGCCGTGATCGCCGTGGAGAAGGCCCTGGAGCAGTACGGGGCGCCCATCTACGTCCGCAAGCAGATCGTCCACAACAAGTACGTGGTGCAGACCCTGGAGAAGAAGGGCGCGATCTTCGTCGACGAGACGGAGGAGGTGCCCGAGGGCTCGATCGTCGTCTTCTCCGCGCACGGCGTCGCCCCGGCCGTCCACGACGAGGCGCGGGCCGGCCGGCTGGCCACCATCGACGCGACCTGCCCGCTGGTCACCAAGGTGCACAAGGAGGCCGTGCGCTTCGCCGACGAGGGCTTCGACATCCTGCTGGTGGGCCACGAGGGCCACGAGGAGGTCATCGGCACCATGGGCGAGGCCCCGGACCGGATCCACCTGGTGGACGGTGCCGAGGACGTGGCCAACGTGCAGGTCCGGGACGAGTCCAAGGTCGTCTGGCTGTCCCAGACCACCCTGTCCGTGGACGAGACCATGGCCACCGTCGGCGAGCTGAAGAAGCGCTTCCCGGGGCTGGTCAGCCCGCCCAGCGACGACATCTGCTACGCCACCCAGAACCGCCAGGTCGCGGTCAAGCAGCTGGCCCCGGAGACCGACCTGCTGATCGTGGTCGGCTCCAAGAACTCCTCCAACTCCGTCCGCCTGGTCGAGGTCGGCCTGGAGTACGGCGCCAAGGCCGCCCACCTGGTGGACTTCGCCGAGGAGATCCGCGAGGAGTGGCTGGAGGGCGTCACCACGGTCGGTCTGACCAGCGGCGCCTCGGTGCCGGAGATCCTGGTCGACGGCGTGCTGGAGTTCCTGGCCACGCGCGGTTACGACACGGTCGAGACGGTCAAGACCGCCGAGGAGCACCTGACCTTCTCGCTGCCCAAGGAACTGCGCCGTGACCTGCGCGCCGAGGCGGCGGGCAAGCTCTGACCCCACCCGGAAGGGCCGCGGCCCCCCGCCGGGGGGCGGGGCGGCCCCGGTGGGGGGGCGGGGGGGGGCGGCGTGCGTTGGTGGCCCCGCGGGGGCCAG
>NZ_JBLRWA010000043.1:0-47927 GCF_048159585.1 Kitasatospora sp. SC0581
GGACCGGCCGCGCGGATCTGATGGCGAGGGAGGACGCGACGGGCAACCTGTACATGTGGCGGGGTAACGGGGACGGTACTTTCGCCGGTCGGGTGCTGGTCACCGACGGGTGGGGTCCGTTCTCGCAGACGGTCGCCGGTGATTTCCGGGGGACCGGCCGCGCGGATCTGATGGCGAGGGAGGACGCGACGGGCAACCTGTACATGTGGCGGGGTAACGGGGACGGTTCCTTCGCCGGTCGGGTGCTGGTCACCGACGGGTGGGGTCCGTTCTCGCAGACGGTCGCCGGTGATTTCCGGGGGACGGGGCACGCGGATCTGATGGCGAGGGAGGACGCGACGGGCAACCTGTACATGTGGCCGGGTAACGGGGACGGTACTTTCGCCGGCCGGGTGCTCGTCACCGACGGGTGGGGTCCGTTCTCCCAGACGGTCGCCGGTGACTTCCGGGGCACCGGCCGCGCCGACCTCATCGCCCGCGACGACACCTACGGCGTCCTCGACGAATGGACGAACACGGGCGGAGCCTCCTTCTCCCACGCCCTCCGGCTCACCGACGGCTGGTGACCGGCCGGTCGGCCCCGTCCAACTCCTCCGACTCGTCCTGCCCGGCCAATGCGCTTGCACGGGACCACCGTTCGCAGCGGCGGCCCACCGGGCGGGGCGGCTCGCCGACGGCGAGGAGGGCGGCCACCACCGCACCGACCCCGGCGCGGCGGTGGCCGCCCTACGCCCGACGTGGAACGGGTCGCCTCCCAGAGGAAGGCCCTGGCGGACCTCCAGAGCAAGGCGGGACGCGTCCTGTCCGGAGAGAACGCCGACCGCTTGGCCTCCGCCGTACAGCACCTGGTAGCCGTGCTGACCGCCGTCGGTATCGACTGGCAGCCGCCCGAGCCCCCGGCTGGCGAGAGCAAGAACCTGGCCACGGCGGCCCTCAAGCCGAACGAGATCAGCGCGGCCCTCGCGCTGTTCGCCGATGCCCGGGCCGAACCGAGTTGGTGATCACCGGCTGGTGCCGTACAGTCGGGAGCACGACGCGGGGTGGAGCAGCTCGGTAGCTCGCTGGGCTCATAACCCAGAGGTCGCAGGTTCAAATCCTGTCCCCGCTACCACGAACGCCGAAGGGGCGGACACAGTCACGTGTCCGCCCCTTCGGCGTTCCTCGACCTCTACTGAAGGCGCCGGTTCTTCGGTGCGCCAGCACGCCGGTTGACCTGTTGATCGGGGGATTCCAGCCGGTCCCGGACGCGGCGGCGGAGATTGCCGATGGCGAGCCGCCGAGCCGCTCGGCCAGGTCGGTCGGCGAGTGATTGCCCCGGCCGAGCTCGGCGCTCCGGTAGGTGTCGCGGGCGATCGTTTCCAGGTCGACAATGGCCCACGTCGCCAGTACCCGGTAGCCCTCCCGCACCCGGAACTGGGCTTCGATCGCCCGGATTCCCGAGCGTGCGGCTGGCGGCGAACGGGGTTCCGGCGGCGTCGGGAGGCGCAGTGAGCGGGCGGTTGCGCTGGACGCTGCCGCCGCGACCGGGGAGGAAGCGGTGGCCGGCTCCCGTGCTCGGGCTGCGCGACATCGGCCGGTTCGCCGTGGCGGGTTGCGGGTCCCGGTTGACCTGCTGCGGCTGGAAGAGTGCCCTCCCGCCGAGGGGCGGTGGCGAGGCGTGCCCCGGGCGGGCCGGGGCACACCTGCGGGAGTCCGGTGTCAGCAGGCCACCACGGTGGAGACGGTGGCGGTCGAGGCGGGCCAGCCGGGCTGGTTCACCGAGAAGGTGCTGCTGACGGTGGCGCCGCACGGGGCGTTGGAGAAGACGCTGCCGACCTGGTTCGAGCCGGCCTGGACGAGGACGGTCGGGTTGACGGGGGCGAGGGGGGCGCCGCCGACGACCGTGCCGGAGACGGCGAAGCCGACGGACTGGGGCTGCCAGGACGGGTCACCGGCCGTGGCCACCCCGTAGAAGCGGACCTGGTTGCCGGTCACCTCGACGCAGGCCCGGGTCAGCAGCGGACCGGGCGCGCCAGGGGTGCCGCAGGTCACGACCGCGCCGACCGGCCCGGCCGGCGCGGCCGGCGCGGCGGCGGCCCCCTGGGCGGTGGCCAGGGTGGTTAGGGTCGCGGCGGCGGCAACGACGGCGATGACGGTGGTCTTCATGGGTGTCTCTCCTCGGGGCAGGGATAGGAGGATGGGCGGAATGTGAAATGTCACATTCCGCTGGTGCCAGCATGGCAGTCCCCCGCACCCCGGGGTGCGGCATCCGGGAAGAAGGCGACCTTTCGCGGGTATCGGCCACCGAATGACCGGAATGGCCTGTCGGTGATCGCGCAAACCCCTGGCCCGCCCCTCCCGGGAGGCCGAACCCCCGACCGGGAAAGCAGAGTTCGGCGCCGACGGGTGCGGGGCACGTAGCCCTCTCGCACCCGCACTGCACCGCGGCCGGAGCGGTCGCCGGCGACGGCGGTAGCTGACGGCGCGGCGGTCGCCGCCAGTGTTCAACTCCTCTGCCTGGGAAGGGACTTGCCGACCGGTCCAGGCATCGCCTTGCGAGGCCGCCGCGTACAAGTCCGCCAGCCGCCCGGTGCTCGGCCGGCTCGCGGCCAGCGCCGACCCCACCCCGTACGACGGCTGACTGCGCGGGTACATGGCCGTGGTGGGCGTCGCCCGCGGTAGCGGCGGGGGAGTGGTGGTGGTGTGAGAGTCCCGCTGGATCGGCGCCGCCCCCACGGCCTGCCCGTCGTCCGGGAGCCGCCTGTCCAGACCGATGCCTGGGCATCGCGCTGCACCCGGTCCGGGCGACGGTGGCATGAGGGGTCAGGGGTCGGACGGTGCCGGCCGTGTTCCCCCGGGATTTGTGAAGGCCGGGGCGCCGTCGGGGGCGGCGTGGCAGGATCGGCGGCACAGTCACTTTGAGGGAGAGTTTTGTGGCTCTGAGTCACGATGAGTGGGTGCTGCTGGAGGCCGTCGCTGCCGAGAGTTCGGGCTGGCTGACCGGGGAGCTGCCTCTGCAACGCCGGATCGCGGAGCACGGGACCGTGCGCCGGCTCGTCGGAGCGAAGGTGTGCGAGTTCGCGAGTCCCGAACTGCTCGACGGTCTCGCCGTCGGCGAAGCCCGCCCGGCGTGGGCAGTTCGCGTAACCGGCCTGGGGCAGGACCTGCTGCGCTACCGGGCCCTGCGGGACCGTCCAGCCGAGCAGCCCGTCGTACCGGTGGACGACTGCGTGCCGGACACCACGATCAGCGTGCGTGCCTTCGACATGCCCCTTCTCCACGCCGTCCGCGAGGAAGCGAAGGCCGGCCTCCTCCCCGGGGTCGACGCCGACCTGCTGGGCGCGGCGATCGCCAGGGCGCGGACCGTAGAGGGCTCCAGTCGGCGCAGCGTGGACGTCACCGAGGCAGAGCTCGCCGTGATCCTGAAGGTGTTCTATCTGGAGTCCCTGTGGGGTGGCGGTGCTGCCGGCTACCGGCACGTCCTGCGCTCGTCGCCTCTGGCAAACGCCTTGAGGCCCGATCCGTACCGCCCGGAGGCGACCGTTGTGCGGCCTCGCGCCGCTGATTCCGCCGCGCTGGCCCGCTAGGGCCGGGTGGGTTTCTCCGTGATGCCGATGCCGGTGGCGACCCGGGCGAGGACGTCTTCGGCCTGGTGGTCGCCGACGTAGGCCGGGACGGTGGTCGCCGCGTTCCGGACGGGTGTGCCCAGGTCCTCTCCCAGGCCCTTCGCGGTACCCGCGGATGCCCGCAGGTCCGCTGGTCGGACCGGCGGGCACGGGTGGAATTCAAACAGAATGCCGGACCCTGTTGACCGTGGGACTGATGTTATTCGAGGCTTTTATTCGCCGATTCTAAACATTCGCACCGGTGTTTAAATTGCCGCTTCCTGTTTCTATTCTCCGGATATGGCGAACGGAGTTTTCCACACCGCGTACGGCATCGAGATCAACCTGACCATGCCCGACCTCGGCCATCCGGGTCGGCCCGGCCTGCTGGAGGAGGTCACCACCCCGATCGACCGGCGCGAGCGCGAGCTCCTGGAGTGCCTGGAGCACCACGGTGACGGCGCCTGCCAGGCCGAGGAGGACGGCCGGTCCCCGTGGATGACGATCCGCCGCCGGACGGTCGGCGGCCGCACCGTCTGGGTGGCCGCCCACCTGCCGGTGCGCCACACCCCCACCCCGGAGGAGAGCGCGAAGCACCAGGCGATGAAGGAGCGGATCGCCCGGGCCGCCGAACGCCACGGCCACCGGGCCGAGATCGAAGCCCGCGCGACCGACGGCCGGATCCGCACCGACGTCCTCGTCACCGGCGACAATGGCCGGCGGATCGGATGGGAGGCCCAGTACTCGCCGATCACCGCCGACACCGTCCGCCGCCGCTCCCGCGCCGCCGCCGAGCACGGGATCGTCCCGCTGTGGGTGACCGACACCGACCGCTCCGCCGTCGTCGAGCGGGCACCCTGGGCCCGGGTCGACGACTTCAGCTGGAAGGAGATCGCCTCCCCGCTCGCCATGGTGGTGCGCGCCGGGGTGCGGCACCTGCAGCAGTGGAAGTGCCTGCCGAGCAGCGTGCGGCCCTGCCCGGTCAACGGCAGCTCCTGCGGGCGCTTCCACGCCGAGTGGTTCCTGCCCGCGCTGTGCCTGCCCGCGAAGGCACCCACCGAGGTCGACCAGCTCGTCGTCGCCAGCGCGGACGGCGAGTTCGTGCCGATGCGCATCCCCGACCAGCACGACCCGCGCTCCGTCTCCCGGATGTGGGTGCCCGCGGTCGATCGGGACCGCTGGCACGACATGTTCGGCCCCGACGAGGACGAGGACTCCCCGGCCGAACCCGGGGCCGGGGACGCCGGCATCACCTACACCCGCCAGGAACTCGACGCGACCTGCCGCTACGGCGAGGAGACCTTCACCTTCAACGACCCCCGGCCCCGGCACGGGAACTCCGCGGGCACCGGCCTGCACACCTTCGACGAGGTCCCCGAACGGCTGTTCACGGTGCCCCGGCAGGACCGCCGGCTCGACGCCACCGAGACCCAGCGCCGCGAAGCCGCCCTCGCCCACGGCTGCGAGCCTTGGCAGATCGGCCCGTGCGCCGGCTGCGGGACACCGATCCGCCGCTACGGCGACACCGGCGTCCACGCCTGCGAGGCCTGCCGGGCGAGGACCGCCCGACGGTGAGCACCAGGACCAGCACGGTCGGCTTCCACAGGACCGCCCGGGGGCTCGGGGGCACGCGGCGGGCGGGGCGAGGCCGTCCCTCCGCCACCCGATACCACCTACCGTGCAGCCGGCCCCCTCGGACGGGCCGTAGTCGCTGCCGGTGCGGGCGACGCTCTCCCGGGCCCCGCGCCCGCCGAGCAGCGCGGCCCGGGTGGCGAAGTCCGGCAGCAGCAGGCGCGGCGCCCGGCGTCCGTACAGCGCGGTCAGCAGTCCTGCCCCGTCGGGCCCCGGCGGTGTGCCACCTGGCGCTGCCGCCGCGTTCAGGGGGTGTCGGCGGCGCAGCTCGCGCAGCAGTCGGTGTCCGGCGAGGGTGCGGGCCGGGGCACAGAGCAGTCGAGTGGGAGTACGTGGTCGGTGACGGAGCAGTGCGGTATCCGTGAAGTTCGACCTCCCGATTCCCAGTAGCCATCGGACGATAGGGTTCCGTCCATGGAGTTCCAGGTCCTCGGCCCCGTGTCGGTCAGCGGGAGCGACGGGCCGTTGCCGCTCGGGCCCGCCAAGCGGCGAAGCCTGCTCGCGATGCTGTTGCTGCGGGCCAATGTCGCGGTCTCGGTCGACACGCTCACCGAGGCGCTGTGGGACGACGAACCTCCCCTGCACGCGCGCACCGTGATCCAAGGCCATGTCTCGCGCCTGCGGGCACTGTTGGCGGGCGTCGACGCATCGGCGTACGGCGTCGAGCTGAGCACGCGCGGCTCCGCGTACCACCTGGAACTGCCGGAGACGCTGCTCGACGCCCACCGCTTCGACGGCCTGGTGGCGCTCGCCCGCCGTGCCACCGACCCCGGTGACCGGGCCGCGCTGCTCACCGAGGCGCTCGCCCTGTGGCAGGGCCCCGCGCTGGCCGGCGCCTACCCGTCGCCGCTGCTGCGCTCCGCCGCGCACACCTTGGACGAGGCGCGGCTCGCCGCGGTCGAGCTGCTCGCCGACACGTACGTCGCGGGCGGCGAACACGAGCGCGCTGTCCAGCTGTTGCGGCCGGAGACCGGGGCCCATCCGCTGCGCGAGCCGCTGGCCGCCCGACTGGTCGAGGCGCTGCACCACGCGGGGCGTTCCTCGGAGGCCCTGGACGTCTACCACCACGCCCGCCAGGTCCTCGCCGACCAGCTCGGCGCCCGCCCGGGCGCCGAGCTGACCGCCGCCTTCACCGTCGCTCTCGGCCCCGAAAGCGCCCCCGCGGTCCGGGCAGATGCGCCCCAACCCGTCCTGGAGTCAGTGCAGTTCCGGCCCAACCTGCTGCCCCGTACCCCGCGCGGATTCCACGGCCGCACCGTCGAGAGCGCCGCGCTGACCGCGGCCGCGGCCGGACCTGACGGGCCGGTCGTCGTGGTCACCGGGCCCGCCGGGGTCGGCAAGACCGCGCTGGCCGTGCGCTGGGCGGCCGACCGGCACTCCGACTTCCCCGACGGGACGCTCTACGCCGATCTGCGCGGGTTCAGCGACACCTCGGACCCCGAACCGGCCGAGCTGCTGCGGGAGTTCCTCGTCGCTCTCGGCGTTCCACCGCGCCGGATGCCCGAGTCGGCGGACGCCGCCGGTGCCCTGTTCCGCTCGCTCACCGCCGAACTGCGCCTGCTCGTCGTCCTCGACAACGCCCGTACCTCCGCCCAGGTGCGTCCGCTGCTGCCCACGGGACCCGGCTGCGTCACCGTCGTCACCAGCCGTGCCCGCCTCGCCGGTCTCGTCGCCTCCGACGCCGCCCGCGTCCTCGCCCTCGACGTCCTCGCCACCGACGACAGCGTGGCCCTGCTCACCCGTCTCCTCGGCGAGCACCGCACCGCCGCCGATCCCCAAGCGGCCCGGCGTACAGCCGAGTTGTGCGGCGGGCTGCCGCTCGCGCTGCGGGTCGCCGCCGCTCGGCTCGTGGAACTCCCCGCCCTCGGCCTCGCCTCCTTCGCCGACCGGCTCGCCGACGAGCGCCAGCGGCTCGAGCTGCTCGCCGCCGAAGACATCGGCGTCGCCTCCGCGCTGCGGCTCACCACCGCCCACCTCCCCGCCGACGCGGCGCAGCTGTTCACCGCGCTCGGCCATCACCCGGGCACGCACGTCGACCGGTTCAGCGCCGCCGCGCTCGCCGGCACGACCCCGCCGGACGCGGCCCGCGCCCTCGACCGCCTGGTCGCCGCGCACCTGGTCACCGAGACCGCCCCCGGCCGCTACGTCCTGCACGACCTGGTCCGGCTCTACGCGCGTGGCCAGAGCCGCGACCCGGCCGCCCGCGCCGCGGCCCGGCTGCGCCTGTACGACCACTGCGTGGCGACCGCGCTGTCCGCGTCCGAGGCCGCGGAACCCGGCGGAGAGCCCGCCTTCGTGCAGCCCGATGACTTTCAACAGCCGCCCGCAGTACGTGACTTCACCAGCCGGGAGGAGGCGCTCGGCTGGTTCGCCGCCGAACGCGACGACCTCGCCCTGATCGCCGCCGCGGCCCGCGCCGAGGACCGGCCCGAGCGGGCCTGGCGGATCGCGGTGACCCAGTGGCCGCTCGTGGTCTGGCGGGTCCTCGCCGACTGGGCGCCCACCCTGGAGGCCGCCCTCGCCGACGCCCGCGCCTGCGCCGACCCCTATGCGGAGGCCCGCGTCCTGACCCTGCTCGGCTGGGTGCTCGCCGAGGAGGGCCGCACCGCCGAGGCCGTCCGGCACCTGCGCGTCGCACCCGAACTCGCGGCCTGCGCAGGCGACGTACTCGGCGAGGCCACCGCCCTGGTGAACCTCGCCGCGGCCCTCCCCGACGACGAACCCGGCGCCGCCGAAACGGCCTGCACCCGAGCCCTCGCCCTCGCCACCGAGGCCGACGACGCGCACACCCGGATGCTCGCGCTCCAGCACCTGGCCCGCATCCACCTCGGCGCGGGCCGCCACCGGCAGGCGTACGAGGCGGCCGAGGTGGCGCTCGGCCTCGGCCCGGAGCACGAGGCGGTCGCCCGGCGGGTGCTCCTGCGCACCTGGCAGGGCGAGGCGCTGGCCGGGCTCGGCGACACCGTGGCCGGGCGGCGCTGCCTAACGCAGGCCGCGCTCGAGGCCGAGCGGACCGGCTACGACGCGGGCGCCGTTACCGCGCTCGATGCCCTGCTGCACATCGCCGACCAGGACGCACTGCCCGAACTGCGGCGCCGGCACGCGGCGGCACACGCCAGGATCCTGGCGCGTTAGCCAGGCGTTAGGACCGCCGCCGCGCTCGTTAGTGATCTGCCAGCGCGCCGCAACACCCTCGTTCCTGCAAGGGGAAGCGACCTCGTACAGGATCGCGACCCACGAACGAGAATCGGGGGAACCAGCCATGCGCACCACCACCCGTCCCACCCTGCTCGCCGTCGGCGCCGTCGCCGCGCTCGCCCTGTCCCTGACCGCCTGCAACGACGTCAGCGGCACGCAGGACAGTGGCGCCGCCGGCACCAGCGCGTCAGCAGCCGCCCCGTCGGGTTCCACCTCGGCGTCGGCGCCGGCTGCGGCCTCGGCATCGGCTGCGGCCTCGGCGCCGTCCGGGGGCAAGACGAGCACGAGCGGTGGAGGCAAGACGTCCTCCGGCACCGGCGGGGGCGGCGTCACCGCGGCCTGCACGACCAAGAACACCTCGGTGGCGTTCCTCCAGTCCTCGGGCCACGCCAGTGACGCGCAGCCCGCCGCCGCGACCCTCAAGATCACCAACAGCTCGGGTGCCCCCTGCACCATCGTCGGCCCGACGACCGTGGTCGCCGCCGACGACCAGGGCAAGGCGAGCCCGGTCTCGGGGGACAACTCCACGGCCGGCTCGGCAGCGGTCGACATCCCGGCGGGCGCCGCGGTGGTGGCGGACGTGCTGTACAACGACGTGAACGGCGAGGGCACCGCGTCGGCCCGTTACACGTGCGCGGTGCAGGCGTCCCACGTCAAGGTCGCGCTGCCCAAGGACGCGGGCACCACGGTGAACGTCATGAAGGCGAACGGCTCGCCGGGCGGCGTCTTCAGCGTCTGCGGCACCGAATTCAAGGTCGGGGCCTTCGCGGCACGGTAGCGCCTGGCGCGGCCCCGTCCGTTCGCACGAGCCTCGGCATGACGGCGTGGATCAGGCGCCGGTGTAGGCAGGTGCCAGGCCGGGGCCGGCCTGATCGTCGGGTGGGGGAGAGCCGGCGGGCCGTGCCGGCGTGATCGGCCGGCGACGTACGACAGGGACAGGGCGGGCGGGATGAGCGAGCACGGCCGACGACGGCCGCACCGCACGGTGGACCGGATCGTGTGGATCCTGGAGGCCGCCGCGCGGGCGCCGGGCGGGGTGACCGTGGCCGAGTTGGCGCGGGCGGCCGGGGCACCGGCGAGTTCGGTGCAGGACCTGGTCAACGGACTCGTCGCGACGGGGTTCCTGCTGGAACAGCGCCGGCGCTTCCGGCTCGGGCCCGCCCCGCACGTCCTCAACCTCATCGCCGGCCGGGTCGTCCCGCGGATCAGCCAGGACGAGCTCAACGAACTGAGCCGCGTCGCGGGTACCCCGGTGCTGCTCACGGTGCGGGTCGGGCTCGACGCCGTGCACCTGGCGCGCGGCGGCGAGGACGAGATCCCCCGCCTCCTGCCGCTGGCCGACGAGCACATGGCCCGGCCGCTCCTGCGCACCGCCGCGGGCCGTCTGCTGCTGGCCCTCACCGACGAGGCGGAGCGCCGCGGGCTGCTCGACGAGCTTGCCCGCCACGACCCCGAGGCGGTCGCCGAGTTCCGCCGCGCTCTTCCGGGGATCCGGGCGTCGCGGATCAGCCGCAGCGAGGGTCTGGCCGATCCCGAGGTCAGCGCGCTCGCGATCCCCGTCACCGACGGCCCCGTCGTCACGGGTGCCCTCGTTCTGACGCACCGGCGCCGTGGCCGCTCGGAGCGGCTGAGTCTGGACCGGGCGGCGGCCCGGCTCCTCGCGCACATCCAGGAGGGGCGGACGTGACGTCCGCACCGGTTCACGGATATCCGTGAACGCGGGCGCTCGTGCCGTGTCGGGAACGAACATCCCGGCATGACTTCGAACCCGCTGACCACGGCCGGGCCGACGCCTCCGCCGTCCACCGCCGAGATCGTCCTTTGGCTGCTGCACACGCTCGGCGACCCCGATCCGGCCCGGGGGGCCGAGGACGTCACCGTCGTCGGGGCGGATCCCCTGGTGCCCTCGGTGCACCGCCTCGCCGACGCCATGTCCGCCGCGATCGGTGTCTTCGGGCGGCAGACGGCGGCGGTCGGCGAACAGCGCGGCCACCCGCACCAGAGGGTCGAGGTGCAGGCCGGGGCCGCGATCGACCAGCTCATGGCGACGTACCACACGACGCTCTCGGGACGCCCGCTCCTCTCCCTCCTCGACGACCCGACCCTGCTCGGCAACAGCGACTTCTACCGGGCGCGCGACGGCCGGTGGATCTTCATCATCACCACCTATCCGCATCTGCGGGACGCGGTCCACTCCGTGCTGAGGTGCGGGCTCGACAAGGTGGGGATCGCGCAGGCCGTGGCCGGCTGGGACGCCTTCACGCTGGAGGAGGTCGTCTGCGCGCGGGGCGGCGTCGCCTGCGCGGTGCGCAGCCGGGACGAGTGGCTCGCGCACCCGGCGGGGCGGTACGTCGCACAGCGCCCGGTCGTCGAGATCGAACGTGTCGGCGACGGACCGGTCCGGCCGCTGGAGCCGATCGGGGCGGCGGACGAGGCGCTCGCGGGCGTACGGGTGCTCGATCTCACCCACGTCATCGCGGGTCCCGTCGCGGCGCGGCTCCTCGCCCAGTTCGGCGCCGACGTGCTGCACCTGTCGCGTCCCGACCGCCCCGACCCGATCCCGATGATCGCGATGACCGGCGGCGGCAAGCGCAACGCCTACTGCGACCTGCGCGACGACCACGACCGTGCGGCCTTCCACGACGCGCTCCAGGACGCGGACGTCTTCGTCCACGCCTACCGGGGACTCGCCCGGCACGGGGCGTCGACCGAGGAACTCGTCCGGCGCCGCCCCGGACTCATCACCCTCGAATACCACGCCTGGGGCGCCGACGGTCCGTGGGGCGAGCGCGGCGGGTTCGACCAACTCGCCTGCTCGGCCACCGGATTCGCCGTCGAGGAGTGGACCGACCGGCCGTCGCTGCCGCCGACGTACCTGCTCAACGACTACCTCGCCGCCTACCTCGGGGCTGCCGCCGTCGCAACCGTCCTGCGCCGACGTGCGGCGGAGGGCGGCTCGTGGCGGATCCGCGTGACCCTGGCCGGGGTGTGCCACTGGGTGCGAGAACTCGGTCTGCTCGCGCGGGAGGACGTACTCGGCCTGCCCCGGCCCGGGCGCGCGCCGCTTGCCGCGCTGTCGACCACGGAGACGGACTTCGGCCCGCTCACCGAACCGGCGACACCGTTCGCGTACAGCGGGCGCACGGTCCCCCAGCCCGGCCGGCGGACCCCGCTCGGGTCCGCTGCGCTCCAGTGGCGCTAAGCCACTTCTGCGCGACCAGCCCTGGCAACCGGAACCGCTACCCCGTGCCGACCGATGCGGCGAGTCCTTTCGCATCCGCCTCGTCGGCAGCACGGGTCCGCGGCCGCCCGTACCGCACCACCGTTCACCCACCCCACCCGACACCCCAGGAGGCACAGCCCGATGTCCGAGCAGCCGAGCGGCCCGTCCGGCCGGGGACTCCTCGCCGGAGTCCGCGTCATCGAACTGGCCAGCGTGATCATGGCTCCGTACGCCGCCCAGCAACTGGGAGACCTGGGCGCCGACGTGATCAAGGTCGAGCCGCCCAGCGGTGACATGACGCGCCACTACCCGCCCCAGCGCCACCCCGGCATGGGCGGCGCGGCACTCAACCTGAACCGCAACAAGCGCAGCGCCGCCATCGACCTCAAGGCCCCGCACGGCCGCGACGCCCTGCTCGCCCTGCTGCGCACCGCCGACGTCCTCATCACCAACCTGCGCCCGCAGGCCCTGGCGAAGCTCCGCCTCGGCTACCACGACGTCGCGGCCGTCAACCCCGGCCTGATCTACGCCAACGCCCAGGGCTTCCGCAGCGACAGCCGCTACGGCACCCACGCCGCGTACGACGACATCATCCAGGCGGCCAGCGGCCTGGTCTGGCTCAACCACCAGGTCTCCGGCCAACCCCACTACGTTCCCACCGTGCTGGCCGACAAGATCTGCGGCATGCAGATCGCCCAGTCGGTCCTGGCCGCGCTGCACCACCGGGAGCACGGCGGCACCGGACAGCACATCGAGGTCCCGATGGCCGACACCATGCTCGCCTTCAACCTGGTCGAGCACCTGGGCGCGGCCGCCCTGGAGACCGACGGGGCGTTCGGCTCGCCGCGCTCGCTCAGCCCGCAGCGCCGCGCCCTGCGCACCGCTGACGGCTGGATGTGCATCCTGCCGCAGAGCGACCGCAACTGGCGGGACTTCACCGCCTTCGTGGGCCGCCCCGAACTGGCCGCCGACCCGCGCTTCGCCACCGGCCCCGACCGGGCCCGCAACGCCGACGCGTTCTATCCCTTGCTCGCCGGACTGACAGGACACCACACCAGTGCCCAGTGGCAGGAGTTCTGCGACCGGGCGGGCATCGCGGCCGCCCCCGTGCTCGACCTGGCCTCCGCCGCCACCACCGCCTACGCCCGCGAGGGCGGCCTGCTGCGCGAGGCCGACCACCCCACCGAGGGCCGCTACCGGGTCATCGGCCTCCCGGTCCGCTACTCGGCCTACCCGGAGCCGGAGCTGCGGCCCTGCCCGGCCATCGGCCAGCACACCGAGGAGGTCCTCCGCGAAGCCGGCTTCGACCCTTCCCTGCTGCACCCCACAGGCTGACCGAACTCCCGTACCGAGAAGAAGCCAACCGCTCGTTCACCAGCCCAGGAGCGAATGAACCATGTCGCCTTCAACGCCTTCACCGATGGCATTCCCCGACGTCGTCCTGCCCGAATCGGCCCGCCGGCTCCGTACCGAGGTCCGCGCCTTTCTCGACGAGGAGCGCGCCCGCGGCACCGTACTCGGCCGCCCCGACTCCTGGCTGGCCGGCTGGGACCCCGACTTCAGCCGCCGCCTCGCGGAGCGCGGCTGGGTCGGCATGGCCCTGCCCGTCGAGTACGGCGGCGCCGGCCGCGGCTTCCTGGAGCGCTACGTGGTGATCGAGGAACTGCTCGCCGCCGGCGCCCCGGTCAGCGCCCACTGGGTCTCCGACCGGCAGACCGGCCCGTCCGTCCTCCAGCACGGCACCGAGGAGCAGCGCCGCTTCTTCCTGCCCCGGATCGCCGCCGGGCAGTGCTTCTTCTCCATCGGCATGAGTGAGAAGAGCAGCGGCTCCGATCTCGCCTCGGTCGCCACCCGTGCCGAACGGACCGCCGACGGCTGGCGGTTGACCGGTACCAAGATGTGGACCGGCGGCGCTCACGTCAACGACTACGCCATCGTCCTCGCCCGCACCGATGAGGCCGAGGACAGGCACGCCGGCCTCAGCCAGTTCATCGTCGACCTGCGCGCCCCGGGCGTGCGGGTCGAGCCGATCCGGCTGATGAGCGGCGAGCACCGCTTCAACGCCCTCCACCTCGAAGGCGTCGACGTCCCCGACGGCATGCTGCTCGGGCAGCGGGGCGACGGCTGGAAGCAGGTCACCGGCGAACTCGCCTTCGAACGCAGCGGCCCCGAACGCTACCTGTCCACCTTCCCCCTGCTGGTCTCCCTGCTCCGCGAACTGGAGCAGCGCCCCGCGACGGCCGAACAGCTCACCCAGGTCGGCGTTCTGGCAGCGCGTCTGCACGGCATCCGCCGACTGTCCCTCGGCGTGGCCGCCGCCCTGGACACCGAAGCCTCGCCCGACACCCAGGCCGCCCTGGTCAAGGACCTCGGCACCCGCCTGGAGGGCACCCTGGTCGACACCGTCCGCAGCGTCCTGCCGACCACCGCCGACCCGCACGCCACCCCCGGCAGCCACCCGGAACTGCTCGCCTTCGCCCTGCTGCACAGCCCCGGCTACACGCTGCGCGGCGGCACCAACGAGATCCTTCGCGGCATCATCACTCGCGGTCTGGAGCAGCACTGATGAACACCCACACGATCGACACCAGCACCCCCGTCATCTCCGCCGACGCCTACGACACCACCGCCTTCCACGCCGACGCGGACTCCATCGCCGTCGTCACCAACACGACCGCCCCGGACGCCGTAGCCCTCCCCGCCCCGGACGCCCCGACCGCCGAACTCCTCGCCGCCGCCCAGGAGGCAGGACGCCGCGCCGTCCCCGCCCCTCTCGCCGAGACCGCCCTGGTCGCCCGCCCGCTGCTGCGCCGCGTCGGCCTCCCCGTCCCCGACGGCCCGCTCAGCTACGCCATCGCGCCCGAGTTGACGATCCGTTACGCCCGTCCGGCCGCCTCCCCGGTCGGCTCGGCCGGCTGCCTGGGCGACGACGACACCCTGCTGGTCACCGGCACCCTGCGTCGCGTCCCCTGGGCCCGCACCGCCACCGCCGTCACCGTCCTGGCCGCCGCCCCCTCCGGACCTGTCCTGTTCACCCTCGCCCCCGACCGGGCCGTCCTCACCCCCGGCGGCAACCTCGCCGAGGAGCCCCGCGACGACCTGCACCTCGCCGCTCTCGAGATCCCCGCCTCGCAGGTCCGCCGGATCTCCCCGGAACTGCTCGACGAGGCCCGGCTCCGCGCAGCCCTGGCCCGGGCCGCCCTGATCGCCGGAGCCGCCGAACGCTGCGTGGAACTGACGGTCGCCCACACCACCGCCCGCACCCAGTTCGGCCGTCCGCTCAGCCGCTTCCAGGCCGTCAAGCAGGAGGAGGCGCGGCTCATCGAGGAGGCCGCCCTGGTACGCGCCGCCGTCCAAGCCGCCGCCACCCCCCTGGACACCGGCGGGGTGGCCGCCCACTTCGCCGTCGCCGCCGCCAAGACCCAGGCATCCGCCTCGGCCGCCGAGATCGCCCGCATCGCCCACCAACTCCACGGCGCGATCGGCATCACCCGGCTCAGCCCGCTCCACCTCGCCACCACCCGCCTGTGGTCCTGGCGTGACGAGGACGGTGACGAAACCACCTGGGCGCCCGCCCTGGCCCGGTCCGTCACCGCCGCCACCCTCTGGCCCACCCTCACCGCCACGCCCTGACCCCTCGCCCCGCGCCTGTCGTCATTCGCGGTGCTCGACAGGGTGGAGTGCCGCCCACGACTCGTCCCGTCTCCCCGTCGAGCACGGCGTCCGGGGCGCCGCCGGAGTTGCCGACCAGCACCGGCAGGCCGGCCGCCGCCGCTTCCAGGAACACGATGCCGAGCCCCTCCACGGGGAGGGCGTTGTCGAAGGCGGCGGCGCCCGGGGTGGAGGACGTGTAGATGACGACGCCGTCCGGGGCGAAGCGTTCCGTCATCGCGTGGACGAAGGTCTCGATCCCTCCCTGTCGGGGCGGGAAGTCGTTGGTGACCACGAGTGTGCGCGGCACGGTTCAGGCCCGGCGGCCCAGTCGCCGGAGCAGGGCGTGGGTCCAGCGCAGTCGGCGTCGGGGGGCGTGACGGCCGGTGGGGTGTTGCCGGGGGACGGCGACGGTGCGCATGCGGTCTCCTGGATCGAGGGAATCCGGGCGGAGCCGGACCCAGCCGACCAGGACGAACGGCACCACGAGGTAGCCGAAGCGGGTGGCCGGGGCCAGGCAGATGGCGAGGGCCAGCCCGAGGGCCAGCCGGTCGGAGGCGGCGACGACGGTCCGGGGCGGGTGGGTCAGGAGCGAGGTGCCCACCGCGGCCGCGGCCAGCGCCAGGAGGGCGAGGGCGAGCGCGCGGCCCCCGGGCACGTGGGCTGCCAGGAGATGACCGGGCAGCGGGCTGTCCGCGGGGGAGGCGGTGACGCCGGCGCCGGTGGGGAACAGAACCGTGTGCTCCAGGAGGGCACCCGGGGTCGCCAGTACGGACGGGATCACCACCGTCCCGGCGACGGCGACGGTGACGGCGAGGGCCCGCAGCGCCGCGCTCCGTCCCCGGACCGTCGCGAGCAGGACGAGCGCGACCGGGACGAGCGGCCAGGCCGTCCACTTCAAGGAGGCCGCCGCGCCCAGCGCCAGTCCGGTGCCGCCCGGCCGCCCGGTCCCGGCCAGCGCCAGCGCCAGGCACATCAGCGCGCTCACCGGCAGGTCCACCCCTCCGACGGCCAGTGGGAGGGCGACGGCGGGGAAAGCGGCGAGTGCCGCCAGCCCCACGCTTCCGCGACGCCCCGCGGTGATGCGGGCCGAGACGGCGATCACCGCGAGGAAGGACAGCGTGAACCACCAGCGCGCGTCGCCGGCGACCACGTCGCCCAGCAGCGCGTGTGGCAGGCCGAAGACCGCCATGCCGGGAAGGTAGGGGTTGTAGTCCGCGAGGGCGGCGGGCCGGTCGAGGTACGGAACGCCCGTGGACAGCAGTCGCTCACCCGAGCGCTGGACGACGTCGAGCTCCAGTTGCCCCTGGCCGCGCAGGACCAGCAGGACCAGCGGGACCAGAACCGACCCGGCCGCGGCCACCCGGACCGCCCGGCGCCGCCACACCCCCTGCCCGAGTCCGCTGAGCAGCGCGGCCGCCAGGTACCCCCCGGCCGCCGTCGCGCCCCACACCCGGTGAGGGCCGAGGGTCGATGCCAGGCCCAGTCCTCCGGCGAAGAGCGCGCACAGCGTCCAGGCGACGACGGGCGGCAGCCGGTGTGCCCGCCAGGCACCGGGCTCGGACGCGGTGTTGGAAATGGTGCGGTGCGTCAGCAGACGTGGTGCGCTCAACCGGCCCAGCCTCCTTGGTCGGGATGTGCACACCAGTCTCGGGATCCGGGAGGCCGGGATCGTCAAACCGGGATGCGATCCCGGGCGTCAACCCGTGGTATGACGCCAACCCCCGTTGTCAACCCGTCAGTTGACGACGATCACCGTCCTCTCCCGCAGAATCGGGGCATGAGTCCCGTGTGGCGCTCCGCGTTCGCCCACCTGTAGGCCTGGAGCCGTTCGGCCGCGTTCCCGTATGCCACCGGGGCAGTACCCGCGGTGGTCGCGGTCGTCGAGATCACGTCCGCCGACATCGGCTCCATGAACGGTTCTGGTCACGGCGGCGTGCGCGGTGGCACCGTTGCCGTGGCGCCGCACGCACCCCCGGCTCGCGCTCGTCCCGATGGCGGGGTTCCTGTTCGACTTCCTCTTCCGCCCCGAGCTTCTGCTGTCCGTGGCACTCACCGGTCTGATGAGCCTGTACGCCACGGCTCTCGACGACGACCCCGACGACACCCGTGGCCGACTCGCACAGCACACCGCCGGCCCACCGCGACGACTACGACTTCGGTGCCGGCACGGACATGTTCTTCACAGGACACCGACGTCCTCATGCTCTACAGCTCCCGCTTCGACGGCATCGAGGATCCCGATGGCGACGCCAACCGGCAGCCCGGTGTGGGGGACCTGCGCGCGGGGGCCTGGTTCGAACCGTTCGGGAACGTCACGGCCCGCGGCCCCCACCGGGGCTTCCACCGCTGAACGGCCGGCCCTGTGCCCCGGCTCGGGGGTGCGGTGGACCCGGACGCCGCACCCCCGATCGCGTAACGCGCGGGTCAGCGGGCGTTTCCGCGGGGCTTGAGGGGGAGGCCGGGGAGTTCGGGGGCGGGGAGGCGGTCGCCGGGGTAGCCCTGGACGGCGCCGAAGCGGTCGGTGGCGGCCTGCCACTCGTCGCGGGCCTGGACGATGTCCTCGTGGGAGCGTCCGATGAAGTTCCACCACATGACGATCTGCTCCTCGAAGGGCGTGCCGCCGAGCAGGACCAGGCGGGCGTCGGTGTCGCCGGTGTTGGTGAGGGTGAGGGTGTCGCGGCCGGGGGCGGCGTAGCCGAGTTCGGCGGGGCGCAGCGGGGTGTCGAGGAGGCGGACGTGTCCGCTGTCGACCAGCAGGCCGTGTTCGAAGGCGGGGTCGACGTCGAGGGTGACGGTGGCCCCGGGGTGCAGGGTCAGCTCGGCGCCGAGCAGGGGGGTGAAGGTGGGGACGGGGGAGGTGTCGCCGGCGAGGGTGCCGAGGAAGACCCGGGCCTCGCCGCCGTCCAGGGCGACGGGGGCGGGCACGTGGTGGTGGAAGTCGCGCCCGGTGTGCCGGTGCTCCTCGGGCAGGGCGACCCACAGCTGGACGCCGTGCAGGACGGTGGTGGCCGGGGTGGAGACCTCGGAGTGGGCGATGCCGCGGCCGGAGGTCATCAGGTTGACCTCGCCGGGCCGGACGTACGCGTGGACGCCGAGGCTGTCGCGGTGCTCGATCTCGCCGGTGAAGAGCCAGCTCACGGTCTGCAGTCCGGTGTGCGGGTGCGGGGCGACGTCCATGCCGCCGGTGCTGGTGACGTCGTCGGGCCCGTAGTGGTCGACGAAGCACCAGGCGCCGATCGTGCTGCGGGAGCGCTGGGGCAGGGTGCGGCGTACGGTCATCGCGCGCGGGCCGCCGAGCGGCACGTCCCGGGCGGGCAGGACCTCCACCCGCGGGTCGGCGGCGGGGGTGGCGGCGCGGTCGGTCTCGGCGGTGCTCACGGGTGGTCCCTCCCAGGTGCAATTAGTTCTATATTCAACTATCATGCCATGGCAGAGTGGCGCACGACAGCCCGATCAGCCTAAGGAGTCCAGGTGAGTGATGTGGCGGCGGTTCCGACGGACCGGCGGGTGTTCATCGACAAGCAGAGCCCCCAGGCGTACAAGGCGTTCCTGGCCGCCGCCGAGGCGGCGCGCGAGGTCGCGGCCGCGGCCGGACTGGACCGCCGGCTGATCGAGCTGGTCAACCTCCGGGTGTCGCAGATCAACGGCTGCGCCTACTGCCTGCACGTGCACACCAGGGCCGCGATCCGCGAGGGCGAGACCGCCCAGCGCCTGGGCGTGCTCGCGGCCTGGCGGGACACCGAGGTGTTCAGCGACCGCGAGCGCGCCGCGCTCGGCCTGGCCGAGGCGACCACCGCCCCGGCGGACGCGGCGCTCCAGGAGGCCGCGTACGGCGTGGCGCGCGAGGTGCTGAGCGACGAGGAGATCTCGGCGGCGGTCTGGGTGTCGATCGCCATCAACGCCTTCAACCGGGTGTCGATCCTGAGCAAGCACCCGGTCCGCCCGGCCCCGGCCCGGTAGCCGCGCGCGGTGGCGGCGCCGGCGGGGATGTACGCCTTCCGGTGGACGCCCTCCGTTGTCCGGTGTACGACCGGCTCCTCCCGGCGGGGGATGACGGACCGTCAACGGTGCGGCGAGGCTGGGCGACGAAGGCGAGGAGCTGCTCGCCGACTGCGAAGGTGGGTCGCATGGCACGTCGTACGTTTGTTTCCGCGCTGGTGGGGGCGGTCTGTCTGACACTGGCCGGGCCGGTGGTCTCCGCGGGTGCCGCCGGGGCCTCCGGGGCCGCCGACGCGCGGCCGGGCTCCGGCGACCCGAGGGCGGCGGCGCTGCGGGCGGTGACCGGTGCGGGCGCGGTCGGGGCGATCGCGGAGGTCAGGGACGGGAACGGGGTCTGGCGCGGGGCGTCCGGCGTCTCCGACCGGGCCACCGGCGCGCCGGTCCGCGCCGACGGGCGGTTCCGGGTCGGCAGCGTCACCAAGGTGTTCGTCTCCACCACGGTGCTCCAACTGGTCGGGGAGGGGCGGATCGGCCTGGACGAGCCGGTCGAGCGGTACCTGCCCGGGCTGGTCCCGAACGGCGACCACATCACCGTCCGTCAACTGCTCAGCCACCGCTCCGGGCTCTGGGACTCCACCAACGAGAAGGGCGGGGTGTTCCCCGACTGGACGGACGCGGCGGTCGTCCGGAACTGGCTGGACCAGGGCGGCCTGACCCGGCAGATCACCCCGGCCCAGGTGGTGGCCTCCTCGGTGGCGCACGCGCCCGACTTCCCGCCGGGCACCGGGTACGGCTACTCCAACGTCAACTACACCCTGCTCGGCATGATCATCGAGAAGGTGACCGGGCACGCCTACGCCCAGGAGGTCACCGCGCGCATCCTGCGCCCGCTCGGCCTCACCGACACGTACTTCCCGGGCACGGCCACCGGCATCCGGGGCCCGCACGCGCACGGCTACTGGACGGTGCCCGAGGGCCCCGGCCCGGCGGACCACAGCGACCGGGACGTGACGGTGGCGAGCGTCACCTGGGCGAACGCGGCCGGCGAGGCGGTCTCCACCCTCGGCGACCTGAACCGCTTCGACAAGGCCCTCCAAGGCGGCCGGTTGCTGCCGCCCGCGCTGCTGAAGGAGATGAACACGACGACCCCGATCGAGGTCGAGGGCGTGCCGAGCGGGCTGGGCTACGGGCTCGGGATGGCCAGCTGGCAGCTCTCCTGCGGTCCGATCTACGGGCACAACGGCTCGGTGTCCGGGTACAGCTCCGAGCTGTGGAGCTCGGGCGACCGGCAGGTGTCGATGTCCGTCACCCCGCGTGGTGGCGATGCTGAGCTCGTCGCGCAGATGCGGGCGGAGGTCGGCTTCCTGGAGCAGGCCTTCTGCGGCACCGGGAAGGCGACGGGCTCGGCGGTGCAGGGGCCGGCCGCCGTGATGCCGAAGCTGGGCTGACCGTCTGCCGTCACGTGGTTCCACCGCTCCGGCTCGTCCGCGCAGGTCCTCGACCGGCGTCGGCGGGTCGGAGCGGTGCGGTTTCCGCCGTGCGCCGTCCGGCAGCGCCCTGACTCGGGCCGCGCGGCGCGGTTCCGTCGGGTAGTCGTGGACGGGTGCGGGTGCGGGTGCGGGTGCGGGTGCGGGTGCGGGTGCGGCGCGGCGGGGCGAGGGTGAGGTCGGTGGGGAGGTGGCCGGCCCTGACGGTTTCCGTCAGGTCCCGGCCGGATCGGCCGTGGGCGTCGACACCGGTGCGGACGCAGGTGCGGACGCGGGCACGACAGCGCGGGCCAGGCGGCGCAGGGCCTGTTCGTCGTCGGAGCCTGGGACGGCGGTGTACACGGCGATCACCTCGTCCGGGTGTCCTGCGACGTAGAGGGCCTCGGCGGAGAGGCTGAGGCGGCCCACCGGCGGGCAGGCGAGCAGGAGCTTCGTGTGGTTGCTCTCCTGCACCACCTGCTCGTCCCAGAGCCGGCGGAACACCGCGCTGTGCGCACTCAGTTCGCCGATCTCCCGGGCGAGGCCGGGGTCGTGCGGCCACCTGCCGACCTCGGTGCGCAGATAGGCCACGGTCTCGCGGGCCTTCTCCTCCCAGTGCACGTACAGCCGCCGGGCGCGCGGGTCGGTGAAGACCAGCCGCCCAACGGTGCGGCGGTCCGGGCGGACACGGGAGAAGTCGGCGAACACGGCTGCCGCCAGCCCGTTCCAGGCCAGGATCGTGCCACCCCGGCCGACCAGGTAGGCAGGCGTGAGAACCATCGAGTCCAGCACGTGCTGCATGTTCGACCGCCGGTCCGTGGGGAGGGCGGCCTCCTCGATGCCGACCGGACGCGCAAGACTGCGCAGGTAGCGGCGTTCCCCCGGGCTGAGCCGTAGGACATCGGCCACCGCGGCGAGGACGGCGTCCGAGACCCGCGACGCCTGTCCTCGTTCCAGCCGCGTATAGTGCTCCACGCTCATGGCCGCCAATGCGGCGACCTCCTCGCGGCGCAGGCCGGCCACTCTGCGGACGCCGTGGGCAGGTAATCCGACCTCCTCGGGGCGAAGCCGCGCCCGGCGGGAGACCAGGAAGTCACGAAGAGCTTCGGCGATGTCCATACCGACGATTGTCAGCATGCCCACCACGGTCCGCCCATACGCCCCGAGACCGACACCGTCCGGCGGGACTCCGACCGTAGCGGTACCCGACCCCTACGGCGGACGGCCCGACGGCCCGACGGCGCCGGGGCCGCGACCGGTCGCACAACCACGGCCGGTCCGCCAGGGCACACTCTGCCCTCCCTCGGGGGCGAGGCCGCGGCGCATCCTCGTCCTACGCCCTCCGGCCGGAGGGCGCAGGGGCGGCGGAACCCACGATCGGGGACGCACTCCTGCCTCGCATCACCCAGCCGGCACGGCCTCCTCGGCGAGGCCGGCCCACAGGAAGAGGAAACCAGCCATGGCCACCAGGACCACCACCGCACGCACCGGTAAGCGGCGCGCGGCCACCGCGCTCGCCGCACTCGTCGCGCTGGTCGGCATCACCGCGGGAACGGCGGGCACCGCCTCGGCGTCGGTCGCGCACAAGAAGTGCACCATCGAGGTCTGGTACGAGGACCACTGGGTCACCGTCTCGACCGCCTGCTGACACCTCCCCGGACCTGCGGCCCCGCCGTCCTCGGATCTCGGGCGGAAATCATCCGGGCGAGGCGGGGCCGCCGGTCCGGTCAGGGGGGACAAACGACACAGACCTTGGAGGTCGGCATGGCTCGGCAGGGGGCGCTTCGGCGCGGGTTCGGTGCGGTGGCGGTAGCCGCTGCGATGGTGATGGGCACGGTGACCGCGGCCGCGGCGGCCGATGTCCAGGGAGAGCACGGCGGCGGGCACGGTGCGACGCGGACCGCGATGGCGGACCTCGTCCGGGCCGAGAGCCTCCCCGGGACGATCGCAGGCGTCCGAGAGGGTGACGACAACTGGTCGGCGGCCGTCGGGACGGCCGACACCGCGACCGGACAGCCCCGGTCGCCCCGGGAGCGGTTCAGGATCGGCAGCGTGACGAAGACCTTCACCGCGACCGTGGTGCTCCAGCTCCAGGCCGAGGGCCGGCTCGACCTGGACGACACGGTGGAGAAGTGGCTGCCCGGCGTGCTGCAAGGGGTCGGGAAAAAGGGATCGGCGATCACGATCCGGCAGATCCTCGGGCACACCAGCGGACTGTTCTCCTTCGATCAGGATCCGCTGATGCTGAAGCGGCTCGCCTCCCCGGACTTCCTGAACCACCGCTACGACACCTACCGGCCCGAGGACCTGGTGCGGCTCGCGGTCCGCCACCCGCTGCTCTTCAAGCCGGGGAAGCAGGTCAAGTACTCCAACACCGACTACCTCCTGGCCGGGATGATCATCGCCAAGGTGACCGGCCGCCCGTACGGCGAAGCGATCGAGCAGCGGATCATCCGACCGCTCGGCCTCTCCGCGACGAGCCTGCCCGGCACCGCGGTCGACCTGCCCCGGCCGCACGCGCTCGGCTACTCCAAGCTGTTCGGCGGCTCCACGACGCCAGTGGAGACCACCGAACTCAACCCCTCGTGGGCCGGGGCGGCCGGGGAAATGATCTCCACCACCGCTGATCTGACCAGCTTCTACTCCGCCCTGATGCGCGGACAGTTGCTGCCGAAGGCCGAGCTGGACGAGATGGTCCCCGCCACCGCCACCGGCGGCCCCGGGCTGGGTATCGGCGATGTGAAGCTCAGCTGTGGGATCACCCTCTGGGGCCACACGGGAGGCATCCACGGTTCGTCGACGGTGGCACTGACCACCCGGGACGGACGGCACGCGGCGGTGTTCAACACCAACGCCGACTGGGTGGACGGCGAACGCAAGCTCGCGGAGGCCGAGTTCTGCCACTGAGCAACGGGGCAGTCGGCGACGGGCAGTACTGCCGCGAGTACGTCGCCAGGCTCCGGACGGTGGCCGGGCTGGTGGCCGCGCTCCACCTCCCGTCCGCGATCTGACCGGCGGTCCGGCGGCCGGCAGTCGGAGCCCCGCCCGCCCTCGACAACAGGGGGTCGGGCGGGCTTCGGAGTTCCGGTGGGCGGCTCGGGTGCGTACGGTGATCCACACAGATCATCGGAGAGGGGTGCGCGCCATGGCGGGGACGGAACCGGGCTCGGAGACGGTGCTGACCACCGAACGGCTGGTGGTGCGTCAGTGGACGGTGGCGGACCAGGAGCGCGCGTTCGACATCTACTCCCGCTGGGAGGTCGCTCAGTGGCTCGGCCGGACGCCGCGCGCCCTGGCCCACCCCGAGGAGGCCCGCCAGTACATCGAACACTGCCGTGAGCGCTCCACCGGCCCCCGGTACGGGGTCTGGGCGGTCGAACGGCGGGACACCGGCGTGGTCGCGGGAGCGGTCCTGCTGCTTCCCGTGCCGGACGGGGACGGCGAGGTCGAGATCGGCTGGCACCTCCACCCGGACAGCTGGGGCCGGGGCATCGCCACCGAGGCCGCCCGGGCCGTCCTGGCCAAGGGCTTCGCCGACGGCCTGACCGAGATCCGCGCCATCCTCGCCCCGGACAACACCCGGTCGGCGGCGGTCTGCCGGCGCCTCGGGATGACCAGTACCGGACTGACCGACCGCTGGTACGGCCGGGAGCTGGCGGAGTTCCGCATCGGCCCGGCCCAGGGCGGGCAGGCATGACAGCGGGGGGAGGAGCGGCGGACGTGACGCTCAACCTCTGGCGCCGCCCGCTCGACGAGGTGCCGGCCGAGGTGTGGGACCGGACCGAGCTGACCGTGCTCATCCTCGCCGAGACCGGCATCCGGGAACTCCCGCCCGGCATCGGTCGGTTGACCGGGCTGCGGATCCTCGACCTCGGGCACAACCGGCTCGCCGCGCTGCCCGCCGAGCTCTGTGGCCTCACCGGGCTCCGGGACTTCCTCTACCTCCACGACAACGCGCTGACCGCCCTGCCTGATGAGCTCGGCCGGCTCACCGCGCTGCGCTACCTCAACGTCGGTGAGAACCGGCTCACCGAACTCCCCGCCACCATCGGCGGATTGGCCTCGCTGGTCGAGCTGCGCGCCCAGCACAACCGGCTCACCGCCCTGCCGGAGTCGATCGGTGGACTCGGTGCGCTGCGTGAACTCTGGCTGCGTGGCAATGAGTTGACCGGACTGCCGGAGTCGGTCGGCGGCCTTGCGGAGCTGCGCGAGCTGGAACTCCGGGAGAACGCCCTCACCGAACTTCCCGCCGTACTCGCCGGGCTTCCGCGACTGCGCCGCCTCGACCTGCGCGGCAACCGGATCACCGAACTGCCCGACTGGCTGGCCGACCCGGGGGCGCTGCCCGCGCTGGAGAAGCTGGACCTCCGGTGGAACGACGTGCGGCCGTCGGCCCGGCTGCTGGCGGCGCTGGTCGCACGCGGGTGCGTCACGCTCTTCTGAGCCGCCGGGCCGGGATTCGGGCCCCGATCCCGCTCTGGAAAAGATCACCGTCGGCGGGCCGGAGCTGTTACCGTGGAACGTATGAAGCGCGCTGCACTCGCCACGACGACGCCGGAGAGAGTCCCGGCGCGCTGACTGCTGACCTAGTCCGAAGCCCCGGGGCGAGTGCCCCGGGGCTTCGCCGTTTCCGGTCCCACTCGCCCGCAGACCGAGTGGAGACCACCATGCGTAACCAGCCCTCGCACGACAACGCGGCCCACGACCACGAGCGCCACGGTCACGCGGCCCACGACCACCGCAAGCTCGGCCGTGAACTCGACCTCTTCGACACCGACCCGCTGATGGGCTCCGGCCTGCCGTACTGGCTCCCCGACGGCGCCGCGATCCGGCACTCCCTGGAGGAGTTCATCCGCGACCGCGAGCGCCGGGCCGGCTACCGCCACGTCTACTCCCCGGTGCTCGGCAAGCGCGAGCTGTACGAGATCTCCGGCCACTGGGCGCACTACCGCGAGGACATGTTCCCGCCCATGGAGCTGGGCTCCGAGGAGATGGTGCTGCGCCCCAGCCTCTGTCCGCACCACGCGCTGATCTACCGCTCACGCTCCCACAGCTACCGGGAACTGCCGCTGCGCATGGCCGAGTTGGGCGGCATGTACCGGTCCGAGCTGTCCGGGGTGCTGGGCGGGCTGACCAGGGTCCGGGCGATCCAGCTGAACGACGCCCACATCTTCTGCACCCCGGAGCAGGCGGCCGACGAGGCCGTCGCCGCGCTGGAGCTGATCCGCGAGGCGCACCGGGCACTGGGCGTCGTCCCGGTCCGCTACCGGCTCTCGCTGCCCGGCGCGGGCGGCAAGTACGTCGCCGACCCGGCGCTCTGGGAGCGTGCCGTCGCCCTGCTCACCGAGGTGCTGGAGCGCTCCGGGGTGCCGTTCGAGGCGGCGGAGGGCGAGGCGGCGTTCTACGGTCCCAAGATCGACGTGCAGATCGCCGACGGCGCCGGGCGCGAGTTCACCCTTTCCACCGTGCAGATCGACTTCCACCAGCCCGAGCGGTTCAACCTGCACTACATCGGCGCGGACGGCGCCAAGCACCGCCCGGTGATGGTGCACCGCAGCGTGATCGGCAGCGTCGAGCGCGTGGTCGCCCACCTGATCGAGCTGTACGGGGGCGCGTTCCCGGCCTGGCTGGCACCCGTCCAGGTGGTGCTGCTGCCCGTCTCCGAGGCCGAACTGCCGCAGGCCGAGCGGTTCCGGCAGCGCTGCCTGGACCTCGGGCTGCGCGCCGAGGTCGCCGGCCCCGAGCACGGCAGCCTCGGCGCCCGGATCCGCGCGGCCCGGCTGGTGCCGTACCAGGCGGTGATCGGGGCGAAGGAGGCCGTGGACGACCGGGTCGCGCTGCGGCTGCGGGACGGCCGCCGGCTGGAGCCGCTGCCGGCCGAGGAGGCGTGGGCGCGGATCGGCGCGCTGGTGGCGGCGTGCGACGCGGAGCTGTGGCCGGAGGGCGCCTCGGGGCGGCCGGAGAGCTGATCGCCGGGGCGGCGGCCGGGAACGGGGAGGTGGCGGCCGTGATCGAGGGGGGTGGCGGCCGTCGGCTCCGTCGGCCGCCGCGCCGGTGGCGTACGTACGACTAGTGCGGTGCACGGTGTGTCGGCCGGGCCGCGGGTGGCGGCCGCCCGTCGAATGGGCCGGGCGGCCGAGTCCACCGCCGCTGTCCCCACCCGTCCGGAGGTACCCCGATGCGCATTCCCCGCGGCCTCGCCGCTCCCGTCCTGGCCGGCTCGCTCGCCCTCGCCGGGGCGGTGGCCGCCACCCCGGCCGGCTCGGCCGAGCTGCGGCCGCTGCCCAGCCCCGCCGTCCAGTACTGTGCCGCCGTACTCGGGCACGTCCCGGGCGCCGATGCCGCTTCGCAGGCCCTCGGGCGGGCCTGCTCCTCGGACTACCGGGCCGAGCAACTCGCCCAGGCCGAACGTGACTTCGCGGCGTCCGGGCCGGCAGACCGGCCCTCGCTGCCGATGGAGTAGGCCAGGCCGGGACGTTCCGTCGACCGGCCCGCGCCGCAGGAGTCCGAGGCCCCGCGCGGCGCGGGCCGGTCAGTAGGACTGGAGCTCGACCAGGCGGCCGTCCGGGTCGCGCAGATGGGCGCTGCGCAGGGTGGGGCCCCACTCCGGGCGGTCGGTCGCGGGTGCGACCGGGGTGCCGCCGTGGCGCAGGCAGAGGTCGAGGGCGGCGTCCACATCGGCCACCCGCAGGACCAGCATCGCGGCGTCCTGCGCGAGAGCGGCGGGCACGGTGGGTGCGCTGGTGTGCCCGGGCGGTTCGGCGGTGCCGAGGGCGGCGGCCATCGCGGAGCGGTCGAAGAGGGCGAGCAGGGCCTGGTCGGCGAGGTCCCAGTTGGCGTACGGGCCCTCGGGCGAGCCCTTGACCAGGGTGGCACCGGTGAGCGGCGGGAGGACGGCGCGGTAGAAGCCGAAGCACTCGGCGAAGCGGGTGGCGAGCAGGCGGGGGTACAGGGCGTCCACGGGCGAACTCCTGGCAAGGGGGCGGCGGTTCCGAATCAGTGGGTCGGCACCCACTATAGGGACGGACCCTAGACTGTCGCCATGGCCTCCGAGAATCCCCAGCACGCCACCGAGAACCCCCAGTCCGCCGCCGGGCTCCCCCCGACCCTGCTGGACCTCACCACCTACCTGCTCTCCCGGGTCGGCAAGGCGGCGCGCGGCCGGTTCGCCGAGCGGCTGGCCGAACGCGGGCTGCGGCTCTGGGACATGGCGGTGCTGGCGGCGCTTGCCGACTTCGGCCCGCAGGCCCAGCGGGACCTGGTGCGGCGGCTGGCCATCGACCCGAGCGACCTGGCCAAGGTCGCCGACCAGCTCGCCGCCGCCGGGTACGTCGAGCGCGCCAGGGACCAGACCGACCGGCGGCGGGTCTCGGTCTCCGTCACCGACGCCGGACGGGCGCTGCTCGCCGAACTCGACGCCCAGGCGCGGGCGGTGCAGGACGAGGTGCTCGCGCCGCTGGACGCGGGGGAGCGGCGGACGCTGCAGGAGCTGCTGCTGCGGGTGTACCACGGGATGGGGGAGCGGCGCGGCGGCCTGTGAACAGCCGGTCGGCTTGACCGGCTCAGGCGGTGGGCTGCCCCGGGCGGCGGGCACCGGCGAACTCGCCCGCCCAGCGCGGGACGTCGAGCACGTTCTCGACCCGGGCGACCAGGGTGCCGGTCCGCTCGGCGTGGATCATCGCGCCCTCGCCGACGTGGATCCCGACGTGGTGCAGGGGGGCGTCGGGGCGGGAGAAGAAGAGCAGGTCGCCCGGGGCGAGCGCGTCGCGCTCCACCGGGGCGCTGAGGTTGAACTGGGCGACGGTGTAGTGCCCGAGCTCGACGGTGCCGTGGCTGGCCCGGTACCAGCAGTAGAGCGACAGGCCGCTGCAGTCGAAGCCGACCGTCTTCTCGCCCATGCACACGCCGTTCAACCAGCCGTTGTCCTCGTCGCAGAAGCCGAGGCTCGCGCCCAGCCGGTCGCCGCCACCCCAGGCGTACGGCACGCCGAGCTGGCTCGCGGCCACGGCGGCGACCCGGCGGCCCAGCGCTGCCGCCGGCAGCGACCCGGCCGTCTCCGGCGGGGTGTCGGACGCCGCCTGGGCCGCCGGGCCGAGCGCCGGGACGAGGCCCGCCCCGAGCGCGAGTCCGAGCATGCGGCGCCGACGGACTCCGGAAGCCTGGTTATGGCCGGACGGTTGGGGCTCCATGGCGGTGCCTCCCGGGGCTGGAGGTGGATGAGCGCCCGGGGGCGTGGTCCCCGGGCGCAGGCACCAGGATGGCGCTCCGGCAGGCCGGTCCGCCATCCCCCGCAACGGTGAATCGTGGACGCAGGAGGCCCGGAACGGAAGGGAGTTCACCGGTTAAATGGTTTGACGGTCGCTCAGGAGAGGCCAACGATGGGCGCGAACGTTCGGTCGGGACCGTCGGAGGACCACATGAGCAGCGCCGTCAAACTGATCCGCACCACGCGGCTGACCAGGGCGGTGGACTACGCCTACGCGGCGGAGGTCGACGCCCCGGTCCGCTCGCTCTGGCTGGCCGGGGCCTGCCCGCTCGACGAGGAGGGCCGGACGGTCGCCGTCGGCGACTTCGAGGCCCAGGCCCACCAGGTGATGCGGAACCTGATAACCGTGCTGGAGGAGTCCGGCGCCTCCCTCACCGACATCGCCCGGACGACGGTCTACGTGGCCTCCGCCGACCAGGCGGACCTGGTGAAGGTGTGGAACGTCTACCGCGCCTACATGGGGGAGCACGACGCCCCGAGCACCCTGCTCGGCGTCGCCGTGCTCGGGTACCACGACCAGCTGGTGGAGGTGGAGGCCGTGGCCGTCCTGCCCTCCTGAGTCGTCCTCATCCGAGCGGAGTCGACCGGTGCCGACCGGAGTCGACGGGGCCGGCGGGCCCCGACCAGCCGTCCCGGCGGAGGAGGGCCGCGGCGGCACCGGGGCGCCCGCGGCGTTGTCGGAGCGGCTTGGCAGGATGCTCCCCATGCTCCTGACCCGTTCCGACCAGCGCCGTGACGACCGGCCCGCGCCTCCCGACGTCCGGGGCGACTTCGAGGTCCACCTGACCGTGGAGCCCGGAGCCGCCGAGGCGCTGGCCGCGTGGGCGCGGGGCCACGACGTGAAGTTCACCCACATCCTGCTGGCCCGCGGTGCGGCGCCCTCGCAGCCGATGCTCACCCTGCGCGCCGACGGCACGCTGGCGGAGGTCGCCGCGGTGACGTCCCGGACGGCCGAGGGGCTGGCCCGAGCCGGGTTCACCGTCCTGCGGGCGAAGATCGAGGCCGCGCCGTGGGCACACGGCGTCCCGGCCTCGGACGAGGACGCCGTGCCGCACGGAGCCGGCCGGTACTTCGAACACCACGTCAAGCTGCTGCTCCCGGGCCCGGTGCCCGAGGCGGACGACGCGCGCCTCGCCACCCTCACCGAGCTGGCCGTCCGGCACGGTGCGCACCTGTCGCGCAATCCGCGCCGGGTGCGCGCGGACGGCCGGTACGAGTGGTTCGTGACCCAGCGGTGCCGCTCGGTGGGCCTGGACACCGCTGGCCGCCGGCTGGAGGCGCTGCTGCGGGACCTCGCCGCCGACGGCCGCGAGGTGGTGTCCGTGGAGCGCGAGTTCGTCGTCGTGGACAGCCACGAGGACCTGGACGCGGGATGGATCAGCGAGCACGGGCACGGCGCCCGGCCGTACGGAGACGGAGAAGGAGAGCAAGGATGACCGAGGGCAAGTCCCCGTCGCCGGTGGCGTGGGAGGAACTGCAGTGGGGGCCGTGGCAGAACGTGGTGCTGCCCAAGCGGCCGCCGTCGGAGGACGTCCGTGAGGACCGGGACCTGCCCAGGACCATCCGGCCGGTCGACGACGAGGCGGTCAGCCAGCAGCCGGTCTTCGACCCCGCCCTCGCCGGGTACGCCCGGGCCCTCCGGCCCAGCGAGCCGGCCTTCGCCGACCCGCGGCTCGCCGAACGCTGGCTCGCCGCACGGCGCGAGGCGCTGGCCACCGTGCTCTCCGCCGTCGCCGACTCGCCGTGGGCCGACCACCTGGTGCTGCGTGGCAGCGTCCTGCTGCGCGCCTGGTACGGCGAGCAGGCGCGGGAGCCGGGCGACCTCGACTTCGTGGTCCGCCCGGCCGACTGGGAGCTGGCCGACGAGCGCACTGGCCGGATGTTCCGGGAGCTCGCCGCCGGCGCCGAACGGCTCTCGGGCACCGTGCGGGTGCACGCCGACCAGGCGGTCAGCGACGAGATCTGGACCTACGACCGGGTGCCCGGGCGCCGGCTCGTCCTGCCGTGGACGGCCCCGGGCGTTCCGGGCGGGTCGGTCCAGCTCGACTTCGTCTTCACCGAGCACCTGCCCGTCCCGCCGCAGCCCTACCTGCTCCCCGGCGTCACCGGCCCGCTGCTCGGCGCCACGCCCGAGCTCTCCCTCGCCTGGAAGATCCTCTGGCTCGTCTCGGACATCCACCCGCAGGGCAAGGACCTGTACGACGCGGCCCTGCTCTCGCGCACCGCCGAGGTTCCGTACGAGCTGCTCCGGGAGGTCTTCACCCAGTCCGACCCGAACTGCCTGTACTGGCCGGTCTTCCCGGAGCAGATCACCGGACTCGACGTCGACTGGGACGAATTCGCCAAGGACTACCCGCAGTTCGCCGAACCCGTCGAGGAGTACCCCGCGCAGCTCCTCGCCCGGCTCCACCCGACCTTCGCCGACCACGGCGAGTACGCGCTGCGCGCCCGCTGGCTCGCCCCGCTGACCGAGGAGCTGCGGCAGACGCTGGCGGACGCCGGCATGGACGAGGTCCAGCGGCGGATGTCCGGACGCCGCATGCTCCCGGACAACACCCTGGTGATCACCGGCGAGCTGCTCGGCGGGGACCTCGACGGCGCCCACCGCGTCGTCTCCGGCCACCTCGGCAGCCAGGTGGACCGGATGACCCACCAGCTCGCGGAGGCCGCCGACCGCTACGCCGCCGAACTCTCCGACGGCCACGGGACGGGAGGCGGTTCCGACAGCTGACACCCCGCCGCCACCGCCGCCTGACACCGCGCCGAGCCGTACGACCGACCGTCAGGACAGGCCGCCCGGCCGCCGGGGCCGCCGCACGAGAAGCGGCCCCGGTACGGCCGGTGCTGCGGCACGGCCTGTCCGGCGGCGCGGCCCGCTCCGCGGTCAGTCGATGTAGCCGGCCGTGCGGTAGCCGCCGCGGGCGGTGCGGTCCACCTCGTCGGCGCCCCAGGTGTGCGGCACGGCCAGCTTCCAGCGGGCGCGCAGGACGGCGTGCTCCTCGCGGTTCCTGGTCACGTACCACTGCCCCATGCGGCACCAGGCCAGCGGCTCGTCGGCCTCCGTGGCCACCGCCCGCACCAGCTGCGCCGCGTGCCGGGCCACCTCGCCCTCCAGCGCCTCCAGGTACTGGTTCATCCGGTAGGTGGCCTGGTCGCCGTGCTGGAACATGGCGTACTCCGAGCCGCCCGCCATGTGCAGCCGGCCGTGCTCCATGGCCACCTTGCCGCTGCGCACCACCTCGCCCTCCTGGGCCGTCCCGGCGATCCCGGCGTTGAGCCGGTCCAGCAGCTTGGCCTTCTCGGGGGTGGCCTCCGGGATCTGGCCGCCGCCCGTGCCGCCCTGCGCGGAGTAGACCTCGTGCAGGTCGTAGTCGCCGGTGTAGAGGTAGCGCTTCCAGTGCGGATCGGCCTTCAGCCGGGTCAGCGCCGGGCCGCCGTCCTGTGTCCGCAGGTCGATCGGCACGTACTGCTCGCCCCCGGGGCCGGTCTGCACGATGCCCAGGTCCAGGACGGACCGGGGCGGGCGGTCGATCCGGATGCCGGCCAGGCCCTGGTCGTTCCAGTGGCCGACGAAGCCGCTCAGGTCCTGGGCCTGCAGCCAGCGCAGCACCGTCGCCGGGTCGCCCTCGGCCTGCCCGGGCCCGGTGCCGTACTTCTTGCGGACGGAGGAGGGCTTGATGGACTTCTCCAGGATGGTGTGCGGCTTGGGCTTGGCGCCCTCCGCGATGCGCCGGATCGAGTGCTCCCCGGTCTCCCGCACGGCGATGGTGTACTTGTGCTTCCGGCACACCTCGGAGATGGCGGCCCAGTGGTCCTCCCACACGATGTTCCGCAGGTCGGCCGCCCGTCCGCCGGAGGCGGCCTGCCCGTCGGGCGTGGCGGCCTCGCAGATCCTCAGCACGTTGTTCTGGTCCAGCTGCACCCGGGGCCGGCGCGGGGCGGCCTGGTCGCCCGGTGCGCGCTGGAGTCCCACGGCCGCCCGGCGGTCGTCCCGGCCGGTGCCGTCCCGCTGCTCCGCGATCATGCGCGCCGTCGCCGCGTTGCCGACGGTGCGCTGCAGGGCCGCGGCGCCCCGCGCGGGCGCGTCCCCTTCGGAGCGTGCTCCGGTGCCGGGGCGCCGGGCCGGGCCCGCGTCGCGCTGAGGCTGCCCGGCCTTCTGCGGCTGTTCCCTCGAGTGCATGCTGCGACCTCCTCGGTCCCCTCCGTCCCTTTATACAAGGGGAGTTCGCCGATGCCGGAGGAAAGCTCAGACGGTGCCCTCCCGGTCCGCAGCCCCGGGCCCGGAGGGCCAACCGGTCGTGCACTCCAGGACCCGGCCGTCGGCCGTGCCGACGAGCAGGCGGCCGGCCCCGGTGGCGGTGAGCGCGGTCGGGACGACGGGGACACCGGCGACGGTCAGCCGGTGGCGCCGACGGAGGGCGCCGGTGCGGAGGTCGAGGGCCAGGAGTTCGCCGTCGCGGTAGGCGAGGTGGGCGGTGTCCGGGTCGGTGTCGAGGTCGAGGGCGACGTGGTCGGTCCGGAACACCCAGCGCGGCGTGCCGTCGGTGCCCGAGCGGCGGACGACGAAGGAGCCGCCGGGCTGCAGCCCGTGGCCGCTGTAGACGGTGCCGGCGTACACCAGGTCGCCGTCGGCGGTCTCGGCGCCCGGGCCGGGGAAGTGCGTCTCCCCGGGCTCCCAGGAGAACGGGAACAGGGGCTGGGGGGCCGCCCCGTCGGGGGAGCGCACCGAGAGCACGTACGGCTCCGTCTCCCGACGGCCCGGCGGCGGGGCCTGGTTGGCGTAGTCCCGGCTCCCGCGCCGGATCCGCAGGCGGTCGTGCACGTCGAGATACGGGACGGTGCGGTGCCGGAGCAGCAGGCCGTCGGGGAGCGTGGTGCACCCGGGCTGCTCCGGGGCGTCGTCCTGGTCGCCCTCCTCGTCGTCCTCCTCGCGGGCGAGGGTGGCCAGGACCGCGCCGTCCGGTCGTTCCTCGACGGCGAGGACGTGCCGCCGGGGCTCCCAGTCCGGGCTCAGGGCGGAGAGCGCCCGGTGGGCCTCCTCGCGTCCGTCGGCCCGCGGGGCCGGGACCCGCGGGCCGGCCAGGTCGTCGAAGGTGAGCGAACGGGGCGCGGCGGTGCGCCAGTCGGGCCGCCGTACGACGGCGACGTGGCCCTCGACGTGCGCCTTCCGGTCCTTCCAGTCGTCCGGCGGTGACATCAGCACGCGCAGGGCCTGGTCGTCGAGCCAGGTCAGTCCGAGGACCCTGCGGCCGAAGTCGTGCTCGATGAGCGAGGTGGTCGTGCCCGTCTCCCAGTCGAGGAGCAGCAGCTCGCCCTCGAAGAAGTAGCCGCCGTCGTACGCGCCGGTGCCGACGGCGAGAAGGGGCGCGGTGGGGTGGAAGGCCAGCGCGTGCACCGGGAAACGCGTCCGGAGCACGGCCCGGCAGCCGAGGTCCCCCGTGCCGTACACCCCCACCGTCGCGGTCCGGGCGAACGCGCGCTCGCCCGCGACGGCGAGCAGGCCGCGCGCCTCGTCGGGCACGGCGAGGACGGGGCGGCCGACCTCGGCGAACGGGCGGTCGCCGAGGACCCGGAGGACGCGGACGGGGTGGAGCGGGGAGGTCATGCGGAGATTCTCCCAGTCGGCGGCGACGGTCCGCGGACGGGTCCCGCCGAGCGGGGCGGCGGCCGCCACCGTGTCAACGCCGATTGACGCTTACCGTGCCCAGCGGGCCGTGTTTGCAAGGAAGTTGGCCGCTCCGCCCCTACCCTTGGGCCATGAAACAGCACATCGTCACGCTGGTCCTCGCGGGCCTCCTGCTCGGCATCGTCGCGTTCGGTGCCGGCTGGTTCGCGGCGGACTCCCGGCAGACCGCTCCGGCGCCGACCTACATCACGGTCACGCCGGAGCCGGTCGCCACCGGCGCGGTCTCGCCCCCGGCCTCGGCTGCCTCGGCCGGTAGCCGGTAGCCAGTAGCCGGTAGCGGGCGGCCGGTGTCCGGAGGCGGGGGCGGCCGTTACTGCCGGACCGCCCAGAACCGGTCGGCCATGTTGTCGTACGCGACCGAAGCGGACAGCGACTCCGCCGGCTCCTTCCAGAGCATCTGCCACTGGCCGTCGCCCGGGTCGTTGTCCACGATCACCTCCAGACCGCGTGCTGTGTTCACCCAGCTGCTCGCCTGGTCGCGGAACCCGTAGTCGGTGAAGTACACGGCGGCGTCCTCGTGGAAGAGGTTGAACTGGAGCCGGCGGCCGCCCCAGTTCCGGTCGGAGTAGAAGCAGTAGTAGGACGGCTCGCTGACCGGGGTGGGGCAGTGCTTCCAGTCCGGGCTCCGGACGGTGCGGCGGCGGTGGTCGCCGCTCCACGGCGGCGCCTGCGCCTGCCCGGGCAGCGGGAGCACCAGCACCGCTCCGTCCGGGAAGGTGATCTCGTTGGCGGCGGTCTGCCGACCGCCCTTGCCCGCGGCGAGCTGGGCGTCCACCGCCTGCTGCAGCACGTCGCGGTCGCCGTCGCTCAGGGAGGTGATGATGGCTCTCTGGTCCCCGGCCTGGCTGGGCGCGGCGGCGGCCTGCGCCCCGAGGGGAGCGACCAGGAGCACGAGGGCCCCGGCGGTACGGACGAGGAGTCGGCGGACTCGAGAGTGCGTCATATGCCAAACGTAGCCGCGCACATACCGCCGGTAACCTTGCTTTCTCGATCAGACGGCGCGTACGCGGCAGCGGTGCGCCGGTGCGTACGCGCCCCCGGATCGGGCGTGCCCGCGACCCGCTACCCGTCACCCGTCACCCGCTACCTGCTACCCGCTACGCCTCGCCGAGCGGCCCCCGAGGAGCACGGTCGGCGGGGCCCGGCACGAGGGGCGCGGTGACGCGCTGGGTCGGGGCGGTGCTGTCGTTGTCGTCGTTGTCGTCGTCGTCCGAGGTCACCGAGGCGGTGATCGAGCCCGTCAGCGAGGAGGCCAGGCCGAGGAGCAGGAAGAGGACGAGCAGGCCACGCGCGGCACCGCCCAGGACCAGCGGGCGGGTGGCCGAGACCGGGCCCGCAGGCTCGCTGCCCGGCTCGTCGCCGAACAGGCGCTTGGGGTAGGCGGACGAGATCATCGTCAGATAGGCGGTGCAGCGCACCCGGTAGCGCAGGATCGCGGCCGTCGCCTCGTACAGCGGCTGCGGCATCCGGCCGAGGACCAGCACCACCAGCCAGAGGACGAACGACACCGTCCACCACCCCGCGTACACCAGGCCCTGCACGATCGAGGCCGGGATGACCAGGATGATGCGGAACAGCACGGCCAGCCGGTTCAGCTCGCCCGGCCGCAGCTCGACCTGCACCGGGTACTCGGGCACCTCGAACCGGAACGGCGGATAGCGGTCCACGGTGAGCATCAGGTACGCGGTGACGCGGGTGTCGTACGGGACGAACACGGTGAGGTAGTCCGCCACGAAGTCGGGCAGCCGGCCGAGCACCAGCGCGCCGAACCAGCCGACGACGGTGACGAAGAACGCCACCACCGACAGCACCCACACCACCACGAACTGGGGGATCAGCAGCAGCGCGCGCAGCAGCACCGTCCAGCGGTTCTGCGGGGCGGGCGCCGGCATGTCCAGCACCGGGAGCCACTCACGGCTGACGGGGGCGGGAGGAGCCTGCCACATCCGGGCCTCCACGGTCTCGGGACGACGGGACCCGGCCGTCGGGCGGCGACCGGGTGCCCTCCGAAGATCGCAGGCCCCCGCCCGCGGCGCGCGCCACGCTGCGCCGGACGGGGCAGCCGCAGGAGTTGGCGGGGATGCTCCAGCGGCTGTCAGGCGAGCTTCGCGCAGAGCGGTTCGGCGGAGCCGTGCCTGAGGGTCAGCGTCTTGTAGCCGGTGGAGCCGATGTCGATGGTGTAGACGCCGTCGACGAGATAGAGGTCGCGGGGCAGGTTGCCGCCGTTCGGGCCGACGCCGAGCAGGACCGGGCCGTGGGCGTGCCAGGTCTGGGACCTGTCGGGGCGGTAGTCGACGACGGCCCGGCCGCCGGCGTCCGCGACGTACGAGGCGCCCGTCGTCGCGTTGGTGATCCGCAGGACGAGGGCGCCCCGGAAGGCGGCGCGCCGCACGGTGGTGCCGTCGGGGGCGTACTCCAGCACCCGCCGCTGCCCCTCGTCGACGACGGGCTCCAGGTGCACGGGGAAGTCGCAGCGGGAGCCGGCCGGGAGGTCGGACGCCGACGTGGGCCACGCCTCCCACCCGCCCTGACCGGCGACGGCCCCGGGCGCGTCGGAGGAAGCGGCAGAGGAAGCGGCGGAGGCGGGCGGGACGGTCGCGGCGCCGGCCGGAGCGGCCGCCAGCCCGGTGACGGCGGCCAGCGCCGTGGCCGCGGCAGTGAGCAGGATTCGTCGCATGATCGGTCCTCCTGGCGAGGTGTCGGACGTGCGGGGGCCCAGCCTGGCAGGCGCCCCCGACCGGATTCTCACCACGATCCCCGGGCCGCCGCCGCCCGAAGCCTCCCGCTGGGCGATCCGTGTCCCGAGCCAGTGCTCGCTCTCCGGTTGTTCACCCGTGGGGCAGGAGGGACGGCGTCAGGTCCATCGGTAAGCGTTTGACGACCTCCTCCTGGACGCGAGCGGCCGGCGGCGCCGGTGCGGGTTGGCGACCTGTGGGGTCCGTCGGGCCTTCTGGTTCGCCCGTGCCGGCCGTCGCCGGATCGCGGGCTTTCCGATGTCTTGACGAACCCATGACACTGGCGGACCATCAAGCTGGCGCGCGCCGAACCTCCTCCACCGTTCCGCCCCCCACGGACCCCCACAGGAGGACAGTCATGCGACTGCCCCGCCGAGGGAAGCCCGCCGCGGCCACCGCCGTCCTGCTGGCCCTCGCCCTCGCCACCCCGCTCACCGCCAGTGCCGCCGACACCGGCACCCCCGCCCCGTTCACCATCGGTGCCGCCGACAACGACGGCGCGCGGCAGTACCGGCTCGACGGCCCCCGCACCGTCGCCGAGCGCACCGCCGTCGCCGCCACCGGTGCCTCCGTCGACGCCGTCCTGCCCGACGCGGTGGTGGTCACCGCCACCCCCGCCGAGGCCGCCCGGCTGCGGACGCTCGGCTGGTCGCCCGTCGCGCTGCCCGGCCCCCGCTACGGCGACGAAGGCGACGGAGGCGGCGCGGGCCTGGCCGGGCCGGAGTACGACTTCCCGCCGGCCGACTCCGGCTACCACAACTACGCCGAGGCCACCGCCGACATCGACGCCGTCGTCGCCGCGCACCCGGACATCATGAGCAAGCGCGTCATCGGCACCTCCTACGAGGGCCGGCCGATCGTCGCGGTGAAGATCAGCGACAACGTCGGCACCGACGAGGACGAGCCCGAGGTGCTGTTCACCGCCCACCAGCACGCCCGCGAGCACCTCACCGTCGAGATGGCGCTCTACCTGCTGCACGAGTTCGGCGACAAGTACGCCACCGACAGCCGCATCGCCAACGCCGTCAACAGCCGCGAGATCTGGGTGATCCCCGACCTCAACCCGGACGGCGGCGAGTACGACATCGCCACCGGCCGCTACCGCAGCTGGCGCAAGGACCGCCAGCCGAACTCCGGCAGCAACAGCGTCGGCACCGACCTCAACCGCAACTGGAACTACAAGTGGGGCTGCTGCGGCGGCTCCTCCGGCTCCACCTCCAACGAGACCTACCGGGGCAGCGCCCCGGAGTCCGCCAAGGAGACCAAGGTGGTCGCCGACTTCGTCCGCAGCCGGGTCGTCGGCGGCAAGCAGCAGATCACCGCCGCCATCGACTTCCACACCTACAGCGAACTGGTGCTCTGGCCGTTCGGCTGGACCACCGCCGAGACCGTCCCCGGCATGACCGCCGACGAGTACAACACCTTCGCCGCCATCGGCCGGGACATGGCCGGCACCAACGGCTACACGCCCGAGCAGTCCAGCGAGCTCTACATCACCGACGGCGCGATCGACGACTGGCTGTGGGGCGCCCAGCGGGTCTTCGCCTACACCTTCGAGATGTACCCCGGCCCGAACGGCAGCAGCGGCTTCTACCCGCCCGACGAGGTCATCGGCCGCGAGACCGCCCGCAACCGCGAAGCGGTCCTCCGCCTGGTGGAGACGGCCGACTGCGTCTACCGCGCGATCGGCAAGCAGCAGCAGTACTGCGGCATCTCCGCCTGAGCACCCGCCCTCGGCACGCGCGCTCCGGGTGCCACCGCCCGGCGCCGGCTGCGGGACCACCCCGCAGCCGGCGCCGGGCCGGCCATCTCCACGACGAAACAAACCAGTTGATCGACAAGCTGGTAGCTGCGTGGCGGCTCCCCTCGCGGAACAGGCTCAGCCCCAGAACTCCCGCAGGGCGGCGTTGACGGCGGCGGGCTCCTGGGTGTGCGGGTAGTAGCCGGGCACCCGCAGGAGGCGGCCGCCGAGGGAGTCCGTGAGGGACTCGGCCACGGCCATGAGGGGGAGCCCCACGTGCTCGCGGTACGCGGCCGGCGCGTGCTCCCAGGTTCCGCAGATCACCAGGACCGGCAGGGCGGCGCGCCGGATCGGCTCCAGGGGGATCCGCGCCTCCCAGACGGGCCGTTCCCCCATGGAGGTGGCGACGGCACGGAGCCGGCGCGGCGTGGGCTCGGGCATGGCCATCCCCAGCCCCTCGGTGGACGCCCGCAGGTACTGCTCCGGCGTGACGTCGTCCGGGATGCCCGGGGCGCCGTCGCGCACCCGGTCGAGGAGTTCGGCGACGACCGGGTGGTGCGCGGCGGCGGTGAAGGCGGAGGGCTGGACGAGGGCGAGGGAGCGGACCAGGTCGGGTCGGCGCGCGGCGGCGATGAGCGCGGCGACGGCGCCGTTGCCGTGCCCCACGAGGTGGGCGCCGCCGAACCCCGCGGCGGAGGCCCCGTCGCCGAGAAGCCCCTCGATGTCCTGGGCGTCGACGTCGAAGTCGCTGCGCGTGGTGTCCGGGCTGTCGCCGTAGCCCCGGCGGTCCATCAGGAGGAGCCGCCGGCTGTCCGCGAGGGGCCGTTGCCCGGCGAACCCGTACGCGGGGTCGCTGCCCCAGGTGAAGATGTTGTGGACGAAGAGGGCGGGGACGGCCGTCGGGGCCGCCGGGGCCTCCGAAGCTGTCGGGGCCGGGCCTCCGCCGACCCGGTCGCGGTCATCCCAGACGGTCACGTGCACGGCTGCCATGGGGCATCCTCCCGAAGCCGAGGAACGTCAACTCCCGTGAGCCTAGACCTCGATCCACTGCTGGCGCCTGTGCCGGAGTGCCACGGGGCATCCTGCCGTGCGGCGCGGGGAGGCGTGCGCGTGCGCTGGGACTCGGCCTACCCGCCCGGCGTCCGGTAGATTCTGCGCCCGGTTGATCGGCACACGAAGTGGCCGGGTGCCGTGGGTTCGACGCAGGGGGCGACGGGTGCGGAGCGGGGACGGGCGCGTGGGGGGTCTGCTGGAGTGCTGGCGGGCCGTTGAGTTGTTCAGTCCGCCGCCGATTCCGGAGGTGCCGCGGAAGCGTCGGGCGGGCCGGCCTCGGGCGTCGGACGCGGTCGTCGTCGATGTGACGCCGGTGGCCGGGCAGGCGGCGGTGCTGTTGCCGTGGGCGCCGGAGCACCCGGAGACGGCGGCGCGGCGGGCGCCGCGGGGGATGGTGTGGCGGCACGAGGTGTACGGCGGGGTGTACGACCTGGAGCTGCTGCGCCAGGCGATGATCGCCGTGCTGCCGGAGGGGACCGACCCCGATCCGGGGGTGCCGGACGAGGAGTTGGTGCTGTCGGGGCGGAGCGCGATGTTCGCGCTGGTCCTGGACGAGCACGGGCGGCCGGTCGAGGACACCTCGGTGGTCTCCGCGTGCGGCTGGGCGGCGGGTCGGCTCTTCGACCCGGGGCCGTCGGTGGCCGGGTGGCTGGACGGGTTCGAGGAGCTGGGGGAGGCGTTCGAGGTCGCGGTGGGGCGGCTGACCGCCACGCCGATCCCGTACGCGCCGGGGCCCTCGCCGCTCCCGAACCCGGTGACCGTGGGGGAGGAGGCCGTCCGCGGCTGGCGGCAGCTGATCGCGGAGATCCTGGGCGGCGCGGCGGTGGCGGCGGTCGGTGCGCTGTTCGGCGAGGTCGCCGGGGCGGCGGTGCGCGGGGCGACGGAGCCGCTGGTGCGGCGCGTCGCCGACTGGTCGGCGGCCCGCCGTCCGGACGAGGAGAGCGCGACGGGGGCGCCCGCGCCCGTGCCGCCGGAGCCGCCCGCTGACGAAGTGGCGCGGGACACCGGCCCGCGCCCGGTCGGGCTCGCCGACCTGGTCGCCCTGACCGCCCAGATCGCCCACCTCTGCGGCGTCGAGGAGCACCTGGATCCGCGGGTGATCCGGGTCCGCAGCCGGCTGGTCCACCGCCCGCGCGACCCGAAGGCCAAGCCCGCCGCCGCGCAGCCGTTCCTCAACAGCCTGCTGCCGCCCGACCTGGCCCGGGTCCGCGCCGCGCTCGACGCCGGCCTCGGCCCGGCGCTGGAGGCCTACCTGACCGGCCGCCGGGACATCCCGGTCGGCGCCCGCACCGATCTGCGCGAGGACCGGCTCACCGTCCTCGACGGCGTCCACCCGGCCCTCGTCCCCGCCGGGCGCTGGCCCGCCAAGGCGCGGTACCCGCTCGCGCTGAGCCAGCAGTTCGCGGTCGACCGCATGCTCGCCGACCGCACCGCCGCGGACGCCGACGCCGGCGGCCTGTTCTCCGTCAACGGCCCGCCCGGCACCGGCAAGACCACCATGCTGCGCGACCTCGTCGCCGCCCTCGTGGTCGAACGCGCCGCCGTGATGGCCGGCTACCGGCGGCCCGAGGAGGCGCTCGTCGGCCGCCCCTGGCGGGGCAAGGACCGCCAGGGCGTCCACGCGCGCTTCGTCTCCGCCCTCGACCCGCGGCTCACCGGCCGCGAGATCGTGGTGACCTCCTCGAACAACGGCGCCGTGGAGAACATCACCGCCGAACTGCCCGGCGCCGACGCCCTGGACGAGCACTGGCACGGCGGCCCCGACCACTTCTCCGACCTCGCCTCCGCCCTGCTCGGCGGCGCCCCCGCCTGGGGGCTGGTCGCCGCCGTGCTCGGCAACAAGTCCAACCGGACGAGGTTCACCGAGCGCTTCTGGTGGGGCCGGCTGCCCGAGGACGAGACCGACGCCCGCGACGCCGCCGGGCTCCCGCCGCTGCGCGGCATGAACGCCGTCCTCGGCGACTGGGTCCCGCCCAGCGTGCCCAGACCGGCCCGCACCCCGAGCGACCGTCGCGCCGCCCCGGGCACCGGTACGGCCGAGGCCACGACCGCACCCACCGCCACATCCACCGTCCCCGCCACGCCCGCCGCCTCCGCCCAGCCCGTCCCCTCCTGGCCCGAGGCCGTCGCCGCCTTCAAGGCCGCCCAGGCTGAGGTCGAGCGCCTGCGCGCCGAACGCGTCCGCCTCGCCGCCGCCCTGGCGGAGACGGCCTCGGGCGAGGCACAGCACCGCCTCGACGCCCTGCGCGCCGCCATCGCCCGCGCCGACGACCGCGCGGCGGCCGCCGAGGCCCGCCAGGCCGCCGCCGGCACGGCCGTCGAGGCAGCCCGCACCGCCACCCGTGCCGCCGAGGCCGCCCACCGGACCGCGGTCGAGCGCGTCCCCCGGGCCCGTGAGGCCCTCGCCGACGCCCGGGCCGCGCTGGCCGCCGCCCGCGAACACGCCGACGGGCACCGCCGGCAGGTCGACGTGCTGACGGCCCTGCACGACGAGCCGCCCGGCGCCCAGCCGGGCCTGCGGGCCGGGCTGCGCCGACTGCTCCGGAGCGGCGCCGAACGCGAGGCCGCCGAGCAGCACCGCGAACAGAGCCGGGGCGAACTCCTCGCCCAACTCGTCCAGCAGCGCACCGTGTTGGAGGCCGCCCACGCCCACGTCGCCCGCTGCGCCCAGGCCGAGGACGTCGCGGCCGGCCTGGACACCCGCTCCACCTCGGCCGTCACCGAGGCCGAGGCGGCCGCCGGCCGCGCCCGCGCCCAAGAGGCCGCCGCCCGCGCCGCCGAATCCACGGCCCGTACGGACGCCGAGCGGGCCCGGCAGGAGGCGTGGGCCGCCCGGCGCGAGCTGGAGGGCGCCACCGCCGAACTCGACGCCGCCCACCGGGCCCTGCGCGCGGCCGCCGCCGACCTCCCGTCCCTGCCCCTCGACTGGCCGCGGCTCCCCGACCACGAGCAGGAACTCGGCGCCCCCTGGGCCGACGAGGCCTGGAGCACCGCCCGCAGCGACCTGTTCCTGCGCGCCCTCGACCTGCACCGCGCCCTCGTCGCCAACACCGCGAAGCGGATCCGCGGCAACCTCCAGGTCCTGGTGGAGCTCATGGCCGGCAACAGCGGGCCCGTCCCCGAGGAGCAGGTCCTGCAGGCCTGGCAGACCCTCTTCCTCCTCGTCCCCGTCGTCTCCACCACCTTCTCCTCCATCGGCAGCATGTTCGCCCGCCTCGGCCAGGGATCCATCGGTTGGATCCTCGTCGACGAGGCCGGCCAGGCCACCCCGCAGGCCGCCGTCGGCGCCCTCTGGCGGGCCCGCCGCGCCGTCCTCGTCGGCGACCCGCTCCAGCTCGAACCCGTCGTCACCATGCCGACCGCCCTGCAGCGCCGACTCCTGCTCGCCTACGGCGTCGACGAGGAATGGCTGCCCTCGGCGACCTCCGCCCAGGCCGTCGCCGACCGCGTCAACCGCTACGGCACCTACCTGCCCGCGCCCACCGGCGCGGAGGAGGACACCGTCTGGGTCGGCTCACCGCTGCGCGTCCACCGCCGCTGCGAGGAGCCCATGTTCACCGTCAGCAACGAGGTCGCGTACGGCGGCCTCATGGTCCACGGCACCCACCCCCAGCCCTTCCCCGACCCCGACCACGACGGCCTCCTCCCCAGCCGCTGGCTCGACACCCCCGACCCCGACCGCCCCGCCGACGCCCCCTGGGGCGAACGCGACCGCCGCGCCCTCACCTTCCTCCTGGGCCGCCTCGACCACCACGGCGTCACCGTCGAACGCCTGCGGATCATCGCCCCCTTCCGCGCCCTCATCGCCGAAGCCCGCGAAACCTGCCGCACGCTCCCCGGCTGGACGGCCGAACTGCTCGACGAGCGCTGCGCCACCGTCCACAAGGCCCAGGGCAAGGAGGCCGACGTCGTGATCCTGCTCCTCGGCGCCGGCCGCCCCGGCGCCCGCAACTGGGCCGCCGGCACCCCACACCTCCTGAACGTCGCCGCCAGCCGCGCCAAACGCCGCCTCTACGTCATCGGCGACCGCGCCCTGTGGGCCCCGCTGCTCCACTTCGACGTCCTGGCCGCCGAAGTCCCCGCCTACGACCACGTCCGCGACCGCGCCACCTGGCCCCTCGACGGCCCCGCCGGCTGAGCCCGGCACCTGCGGGGAGGAGACGGTACGTGCGGGCGCGCGAGAAGTCGGATCGGCCGACTTCTCGCGCTGCCCCGGAAGGCTCAGCGGTACCAGGTACGGATCGCGGCCGCGGTCTCCCGGACGTCGGCGTCGCCGGCCCGGATTCGGGCGGCCAGCTCGACGGCCTGCTTGGGCTCGGCGGTGACGATGACGCCGGAGGCGCTGAGGTAGGAGGCGGCGACCACGGCGGCGAAGTGCTCGTTGGCGGAGTCCAGCGCAGGGACGCGGATCAGCTGGTGCATCAGGGCTGCCGCGCGCTGGTGCGCGGCCCCGTACACCGGTACCTCCATGACGGTGTCGGCGTGCCGGGCGACGGCGGCGGCGAGGGTGCCGTAGTCGGTGACGTCCGGGTCGCTCGGCAGGAACTGGTGGGCGATGTCGAGCAGCCAGGCCCGGTCGATCCGGAGGATCACGCGGCGTCCGCCTCGGCGGCGCGGGTGCTCAGGGGATAGGGCCCGAACTCCTCCTCGAAGGCGGGCCCCCAGGTCTGGGCGAAGTGCGCCGCGGCGGTCAGGAACCGTTCCCTCCGCTCGTCCGCCTCCTCGGCCAGCACCTTGCGCGCGTAGTCCGGCAGGCTCATCCCGGCGGCCTCCGCGCGCTGCTCCAGGGCCTCGTGCACGGTGTCGTCCAGTCGGACGTTCAACTGCTTCATACCGGTGAGCGTAGCGACTGGTAGGGGGTGCTACAAGAGCAGGGCCCACAGCGGGCCCCCGCGCCCGGGTGTCAGAACACCGGGGGACGCCCCAGTCGGGTCATCCGCCAGACCGTGGCCCAGCGCATCGGGCGGCGGGGTGGGCACGGGGTGCGGACGCCCTCCAGGAAGCCGGAGTACCAGGCGCGCAGTCCGGCGGCGGGCGGGCGGCGGGAGAGGGTGTAGACCGACCAGGAGGCGAGGTACGGCGGGACCAGGACGGCGGGCAGTCGGCGTTTGGCCGGCCAGACGCGGTTGCGGGCCGTCAGCCGGTAGTAGGCGGCGTGTCGGGCGGGCTCGGTCCGGGGGTGTTGGAGCAGGAGGTCGGCCCGATAGCGGATCGACCAGCCGGCGTCGAGGACGCGCCAGGCGAAGTCCGTCTCCTCGTGGGCGTAGAAGAACCGCGAGGGGAAGCCGCCGACCCGGTCGATGGCGCTCATCCGGATCGCGTGGCCGCCGCCCAGGAAGGTGGTCACCTCGCCGGAGCGCAGGGCGCCGGAGGAGCCCGGGCGCGGGAGGTGGCGGCGCTGGGTGTGCCCCGTCCCGTCGGCGACCCGGAAGCCGACGACGCCGAGGAGCCGCTCCCGCTCGAAGGCCTCCCGGACCAGCCGGAAGGTGTCGGTGCGGGGGAGCAGGCCGTCGTCGTCCAGGTTCACCACTACGTCCACGCCGCCGAGTTCGCGCAGCCGCCGGGCACCGAGGTTGCGGCCGCCGGGGATGCCGAGGTTCTCCGGCAGTTCCACCGCGTCGACCCAGTCCGGGAGCGGCGGAAGCCGCACGCCCTGCCCGATCACCACGACCCGGGCGGCCTCGCCCTCCTGGGCGGCCACCGAGTCGAGGAGCGCGCCCAGCTCCCGGGGCCGGTCGCCCATCGTCAGTACCACCACGCCCAGCCTGAGGCCCATCCGCACCCGCTTCCGTCGAGGAATCCCGCAGATCCGGTGCAACGACCGGCCCGGCTCGGAGGTCACGTACGGATGGGAGCGAATGTTGGTACGGAGGCGAACGCCTGGAAGAAACCGTTCGTTCGGTTTTTCGGGCGCGGGAGGCGGTGTGCCGGAGGCCGATCCGCCGGGGCGGCCGAGGCGTGCGGTCACCCACGGGGCGGTGGGGCCTGACGGGGTGTGGGGAGGGGGAGTGGTTGGCGGGATTCCTCGGCATCGTCTTGTCGGTCGTGGGTGGGGCGAAGCTAAGATACGGGGTGTTTGGTTTTGTTTTCCGGGAGCTCAGGGCGGGGTGGTTTCGGTGGTACGGCAGGAACGGGCGCTCCGGACACGTCGGCTGATCCTGGAGGCGGCGGCCTCGGTCTTCGACGAGTTCGGGTACGAGGGCGCGACCATCGGCGAGGTGGTCTCCCGGGCCGGTGTGACGCGCGGTGCGGTGTATTTCCATTTCGCCTCGAAGCGCGATCTGGCGCAGGGCGTGGTGGAGGAGCAGTTCGTCCAGGACGGAGTTCCCGAACGGAGCTGCAAGCTCCAGGAGTTCGTGGACACCGGGATGGTGGTGGCGTACCTGATGCCGCGCGACCCGCTGCTCAGCGCGGGTGCCCGGCTGTCGCTCGGGCAGGACCTCTTCGACGATCTGGGCGGCGGCGCCATCCCCGGCTGGATCAGCCGGTTCGAGGCGCTGCTGGTCGCGGCCGGCGAGCGCGGCGAGCTGCTCCCGCACGTCGTGCCGGCGGACACCGCGTGGCTGCTCGTCGCCGCGTGGACGGGGGTGCAGATCCAGTCCCAGAAGCTCTGCGGCCGGGCCGACCTGGAGCTGCGGGTGTCCGCGCTGTACCAGCACCTGATGCCGAGCATCGCGGTGCCGGGCGTGCTCGGCTCGCTGCAGATGGGGCCGAACCGCGGTGCCCAGGTGGTGGCCGAGGCCGCGGCGGCCCGTGCGGCGGCGGAGGGCGACCCGGAGGGCGGCGACATCGACGGCGGTCCGGACGGCGGTCCGGACGGTGCGGGCGGCGCCGTGCGCGCCGAGGTGCAGACGGAGGTCGGGGTGGGCTGACGGCGGTTCACCGCCCGACCCACCTGCGGGAATCCGGGTGAGCGAGGGCGGCGGGGGCGGGCGAATCGGCGGCGACGGGACCACGGGGGTCCGGCGCCGCCTTTGGTTTGCCCGGGCCCGGTCACGCGGTGCGGCGGTGGCACTGCCGAGGGTGGCGGGCCGCAACGTCCGCGCAAAACAAACAGCACGTTCGGTTTTGTATTGACAAACCGCGCGTCCTGTTTTTGACTGGTAGCAGTTGACCCAGGGTGTCGACCCGGGTGCCGGCCGTGGTCGTGGAGGCTGCGGCGTTCCGTGTGATTGGGGTGGTCATCGTGGAAATTCGGGTGCTCGGGGCGCTGGACGTCCGGGTGTGCGGGATATCGGTGGTGCCGTCGGCGCCGAAGCCGCGGCAGGTGCTGGGACTGCTGGCGCTGCGGGCGGACCAGGTGGTGTCGGCCGGGGTGCTGGCCGACGAGCTGTGGTCCGGCCGTCCGCCGCGCAGCGCACGCACCACCGTGCAGACGTACGTGCTCCAGCTGCGCGACCTCATCGACCGGGCGCTCGCGACGGCCGGTACGGCGCGGGGGGTGTCCTGCGCCAAGGACGTCCTGGTGACCTCGCCGGGCGGCTACATGCTCAACAGCGGCGGCGGGCTGACGGACCTCCGGGAGTTCGAGCGCCTGGCCGGCACCGGCTACCGGGCGATGGACGGCGAGGACTACCCGGGGGCGGCCCGGCTGCTCGGCGAGGCGCTCGCGCTGTGGCGCGGGCCGGCCTTCGCGGACGTCCCGGTCGGCGGCCAACTCGCCGTCGAGGCCCGGCGGTTGGAGGAGACCCGGCTCTGCGCGCTGGACCAGCGGATCGAGGCCGACCTGCGCCTCGGCCGGCACCGCGTA
>NZ_JBLRWA010000044.1:0-42873 GCF_048159585.1 Kitasatospora sp. SC0581
CGCGCGGGCGTTCGCCCGGCGCGCCCGCTGAGGGGGGTGTCAGGTGGGGATGCCCGGGAGGGTGGGGGTGGGGGCGCCCCAGGTGTGGGCGCGGAGGGTGGCTTCGCGGAGGGCGGTGGCGGCGAAGGGGCGGTAGGGGGTGGGGAGGGTGAGGAGCAGGTCGGCGTAGGTGGTGGTCAGGCGGGTTTCCAGGTGGACGGCGAGTTTGGCGGCGTCGGTGGGGGAGGTGACGGGGAAGGGGAGCTGGTAGCCGGCGGCGGCGGGGGTGGGGGCGGCGGTGACGGAGGTGAGGAGGCGTTGCCAGGCGTCGCGTTGGGCCTGGTGGGCGGCGTGGGTGGTGCGGGCGGTGGTGCGCTGGGGGTCGTCGGGGAGGTGGGCGCCGACCACGCCGTAGCCGTAGACGGCGGCGTGTTCGGCGCTGAGGGCGGCTTGGAGGGCGGGGACGGCGGCGTTGGCGTCGGCGGCGCGTTCGGCGGTGGTGCTGCCGGCGGTGGTGGTGCCGTCGGGGGTTTTGACGGGGGTCTGGTCGCCGAGGGCCGCGGCGTGCAGGGCGTTGCCGGCGGAGACGGAGGCGAGCAGGCGGGCGAGGGGCGGGCTGACCTCGTCGAGGCCCTGGAGGTGCGACTCGGCGGTCCGGTGCTCCATGAGGGCCAGCTCGGGGAGGGTGGGGAGGGCGCGGGACGGGGGGCCGGTGGGGGAGGGGCTCGCGCTCGGCAGGCCCTGGGCGAGGGTGGCGCGGTGCCGGGCGGTGTTGTCGCGCAGCGGTTGGAGCAGGGCGGTCTGGGCGCCCGGGGCGGTGAGCAGGCTGTCGTAGGCGCCGAGCAGGAGGTCGGTGTCGGCGATTGCGCGCAGGCGGGCCGGGGTGTCGAGGTCGCGGGGTGGGGTGGGGCCGGCCGGGTGGGCGCCGTGGGGGTCGGCGGTGCAGGCGGTGAGGGTGGTGAGCAGTCCGAGGGCCAGGAAGGTCCGTCGGCTGGGCGGCTGCATCGGGATCACTCCGGGCGGGTACGGGAGGACGGCCTCCCCGCCTGCCCTCGTTGGCGTGAATGATTACAGAATCCCCACGTTCCCGGGTGCGGTTCGGGGATGCCGTGCCGAGTGTGAGCTTGCTCGCAGTGGGTGGCGTGGGCGTGGTCGGCGGAGGTCCGGAATCGGTGGTTGGGGGCTTGACCGGATAGGCTTTGGGCCGAGCTGCCGTGACCCGGTGTGGCACACCGGGGGCGCGGGGCGACCTTCTGACAACAGCAGACGCGGCCGAGGAGTCCACCCGGATGAGCACCACCCACACCGACCGGCTGCGAGCGTTGCTGGAGCCGCTGGCCGAGCAGGCCGGACTGGATCTGGAGGACGTCAGGGTCACCCGGGCGGGCAGCCGTCGGCAGGTGCAGATCGACGTCGACACCGACGGCGGCGTGGACATGGACGCCATCGCCGAGTTCAGCCGGGTGGTCGGTGAGGCCCTGGACGAGTCGGACCTGATGGGGGACGACGCGTACCTGCTGGAGGTCGGCTCGCCGGGTGCGGAGCGTCCGCTGGTCCTGCCCCGGCACTGGCAGCGCGCCGAGGGTCGGCTGGCCAAGATCCACCTGGAGGACGGCGGGGAGATCGTCGCCCGGGTGCTGGAGGCCGACGAGGACGGCGCACTGGTCGAGGTGCAGCCGGTGAAGGGACGCGGCCGTCCGAAGGAGCGCCGTCTGGCGTACGCGGAGGTGGCCCGGGCGCGCGTCCAGGTCGAGTTCAACCGCAAGGACGACGAGCTCCTGGACGAGGCCGCGGACTTCGACGAGGGGGAGGACGGCGCCGAGTGAACCCCCGGTGCCGTACGACCATGACGAACGTGACGAAAGACGAGGAGGCGTAGCCGTGGACATCGACATGAGTGCCCTGCGCACGCTGGTCAACGAGAAGAACATCCCCTTCGACCTGCTGGTCGAGTCCATCGAGTCCGCCCTCCTCACCGCGTACCACCGCACCGAGGGCTCGCGCCGGCGGGCCCGGGTGAACCTGGACCGCAAGAGCGGCCACGTCACCGTGTGGGCGATGGAGGACCCGGCGGAGCTGGACGAGGGCGTCGAGCCGAAGGAGTTCGACGACACCCCGAGCGGCTTCGGCCGGATCGCGTCCAGCATCGGCATCCAGGTGATGATGCAGCGCCTGCGCGACGCCGCGGACGACCAGACCTTCGGTGAGTACGCGGGCAAGGAGGGCGACATCGTCACCGGTGTCGTCCAGCAGGGCAACGACCCGAAGAACGTGCTGGTCGACATCGGCAAGCTGGAGGCCATCCTGCCGCCGCAGGAGCAGGTCCCGGGCGAGGACTACCGGCACGGCACCCGCCTGAAGTGCTACGTGGTGGCCGTGCGCCGCGGCGTGCGCGGGGCCTCGGTGACGCTGTCGCGCACCCACCCCAGCCTGGTGAAGAAGCTGTTCGCGCTGGAGGTCCCGGAGATCGCGGACGGCAGCGTGGAGATCGCGGCGATCGCCCGTGAGGCTGGCCACCGGACCAAGATCGCGGTCTGGTCGCGCCGCCAGGGCCTGAACGCCAAGGGCGCCTGCATCGGCCCGATGGGCTCCCGGGTGCGCGCCGTGATGGGCGAGCTGCACGGCGAGAAGATCGACATCGTCGACTGGTCCGAGGACCCCCGGGAGATGGTGGCCGCCGCCCTGTCGCCCGCACGGGTGACCAGCGTGGAGATCGTGGACGCCGCCCAGCGTTCCGCCCGGGTGATCGTGCCGGACTACCAGCTGTCGCTGGCGATCGGCAAGGAGGGGCAGAACGCCCGCCTGGCCGCGCGCCTGACCGGGTGGCGGATCGACATCCGGCCGGACACCGAGGTCCCCGCCGAGGAATCGCAGGCCCGGTAATCATCGTTGTCGTGTGCGCCCCTGCCGGTCCTCCGGGATCGGCGGGGCGGCGCCATGTCGCTTCGGAGGGGTAGACTTGCCTTCGTCTGGCCGGACGCATGTCCGAGCACGCCCGGAACGCACCTGCGTGGGCTGCCGCAAGCGAGCGGCCAAGCACCAGCTGTTGCGTGTCACGGCGGTCGAGGGCGAGTGCGTCCCTGATCCCCGCGGCGCACTCCCGGGCCGGGGAGCTCACCTGCACCCCGATCCGGCCTGCCTCGACCTCGCGGTCCGCCGTCGGGCGTTCCCCCGGGCCTTCCGGCTCCAGGGCGCGCTCGACACCGAGCGGCTCCGCGGGTTCATCGGGGAGCTGGTGGGCGGAGCCCCCTAGCCGGGCGGCCTCCCGCGACACTCGCCGCTCGCGCGGCGGAGAACCACCGCAACAAGCACAGCGCTCGGGCAGCCGCGCGCCGTGCCACCAGTCAGGTACCTCGCGATGTGGAAGTAGGTCGAGATTGCGATGAGCTCTCGATGAGTACGCGATGAGTACGCGATGGGTACGCCCATGAAGTAGCGACAGTCCGGCGGACGAGACCCCCGGACTCATAGACAGGAGTGAAGTGGCTAAGGTCCGGGTTTATGAACTCGCCAAGGAGCTTGGCTTGGAGAGCAAGGCCGTCATGGCCAAGCTCACCGAGCTCGGCGAGTTCGTCCGTTCGGCGTCCTCGACGATCGAGGCGCCGGTCGTACGCAAGTTGACTGACGCGCTTGGTGTGGCCCCCACCGGTGGTGGTTCCGCTGCCAAGCCGGGCCCGCGGAAGCCCGCGGCGCCCTCCCCCGCAGCCGGCTCGGGTGCCCCGAAGCCGGGCGCTCCGACCCCGGGTCCGCGCCCCAGCGCGACCCCTGGTCCCCGTCCGACCCCGGCTGCCGCCGCGCCTTCCGCGCCGGCCGCCGCCCCTGCGGCCCCCGCGGCCGGAGCGGGTGCCCCGAAGCCGGGCGCGCCGACTCCGGGCCCGCGCCCGGCCGCGCGTCCCGCCGCTCCGGCGGCTCCGGCCGCGCCCGCGGCCGAGTTCTCCTCGCCGGCTCCGGCCGAGGCCCCGCGTCCCGCCGCCCAGGCCCCGCGCCCGAGTGGTGGCCAGGCCTCCGGCGGTGCCCGTCCGGGCCCGCGTCCGGCCGGTCCGCGTCCGGGCAACAACCCGTTCACCTCGGGTAGCGCCACCGGCATGGGCCGCCCCGGCGACCGCCGTCAGGGTGGTCAGGGCGGTGCTCCGCGTCCGGGTGGTGCCCAGGGTGGCGACCGTCCGCGTCCGGGCGGCGACCGTCCGCGTCCCGCCGGTGCCCCGGGTGCCGGTGCGCCGCGTCCCGGTGGCGACCGTCCGCGTCCCGCCGGTGCCCCGGGTGCCGGTGCCCCCCGTCCCGGTGGCGCTCCGCGTCCCGACGGCATGCCGCGTCCGGCCGGTCCGCGCCCCGGCGCGCCGTCCCCGTCCGGCATGCCGCGCCCGAACCCGGGCATGATGCCGCAGCGTCCGGCCGGCCCGCGTCCGGGCCCCGGTGGCCGTGGTCCCGGTGGCCCCGGCGGTCGTCCGGGTGGTCCGGGCGGCGCCGGCGGTGCCCGTCCCGGCTTCCAGGGTCGTCCGGCCGGTCCGGGCTCGCGTCCGGCCGGTGGCGGCGGCTTCGGCGGTCCGCGTCCGGGTGGCGGCGCCCCCGGTGGTGGCGGCGGCTTCGGCCCCCGTCCCGGCGGCTTCGGCGGTCGTCCCGGTGGCCCGGGTGCCCGTGGTGGCACGCAGGGTGCCTTCGGTCGTGGCCCGGGCGGTCGCCCGGCTCGCGGTCGCAAGTCGAAGCGGGCGAAGCGCCAGGAGTACGAGGCCATGCAGGCCCCGTCCGTCGGCGGTGTGATGCTGCCTCGCGGCAACGGCCAGACCGTTCGCCTGTCGAGCGGCGCCTCGCTGATGGACTTCGCGGAGAAGATCAACGCCAACCCGGCCGCGCTCGTCTCCGTCATGTTCAACCTCGGTGAGATGGTCACCGCGACCCAGTCGGTCTCCGACGCGACCCTCGAGCTGCTGGCCGGCGAGATGGGCTTCCAGCTGGAGATCGTCAGCCGGGACGACGAGGACCGCGAGCTGCTGGAGTCGTTCGACATCGACTTCGGTGCCAACGAGGGCGACGAGGACCAGCTGGCCCCGCGTCCGCCGGTCGTCACCGTCATGGGTCACGTCGACCACGGTAAGACCCGCCTGCTGGACGCGATCCGCAAGTCCAACGTGGTGGCCGGCGAGGCCGGTGGCATCACCCAGCACATCGGTGCCTACCAGGTGGCGACGATGGTGAACGGCGAAGAGCGCCCGATCACCTTCCTCGACACCCCGGGTCACGAGGCGTTCTCCGCCATGCGTGCCCGTGGTGCCAAGTCCACCGACATCGCGATCCTGGTGGTCGCGGCCAACGACGGTGTCATGCCGCAGACGGTCGAGGCGCTGAACCACGCCAAGGCCGCGGGTGTGCCGATCGTGGTCGCCGTCAACAAGATCGACGTCGAGGGCGCCGACCCGACCAAGGTCCGCGGTCAGCTGACCGAGTTCGGCCTGGTGGCCGAGGAGTACGGCGGCGACACCATGTTCGTCGACATCTCCGCGCGCCAGGGCCTGAACATCGACCAGCTGCTGGAGGCCGTGGTCCTGACCGCGGACGCCTCGCTGGACCTGCGGGCCAACCCCGAGCAGGACGCGCAGGGTATTGCGATCGAAGCCCACCTGGACAAGGGCCGCGGCGCCATGGCGACCGTCCTGGTCCAGCGCGGTACCCTCCGCGTCGGTGACTCGATCGTCGTGGGCGACGCCTACGGCCGCGTCCGCGCCATGCTGGACGAGAACGGCAACAACCTCGCCGAGGCGGGCCCGTCCCGTCCGGTGCTGCTGCTCGGTCTGACCTCGGTGCCCCGCGCCGGCGACAGCTTCATCGTCGTCGACGAGGACCGCACCGCCCGTCAGATCGCCGAGAAGCGCTCGGCCCGCGACCGCAACGCCGCCTTCGCGCAGCGTCGGGTCCGGGTGTCCCTGGAGGACCTGGACAAGGCCATCGCCGCCGGCTCCATCGAGCAGCTCAACCTCATCATCAAGGGTGACGTCTCCGGTTCGGTCGAGGCCCTCGAGGACGCCCTCGTCAAGCTGGACGTGGGCGAGGAGGTCGAGCTCCGGGTCCTGCACCGCGGTGTGGGTGCCATCACCGAGTCCGACGTGGACCTGGCGATGGGCTCGGACGCCATCATCATCGGCTTCAACGTGCGCGCCGAAGGCCGTGCGCGCGCCGCGGCCGACAAGGAAGGCGTGGACGTCCGGTACTACTCGGTCATCTACCAGGCGATCGAGGAGATCGAGAACGCCCTCAAGGGCATGCTCAAGCCGGAGTACGAGGAGGTGCGCCTCGGCGCCGCGGAGATCCGCGAGGTCTTCCGCTCCTCCAAGTTCGGCAACATCGCCGGTGTCCTGGTCCGCGACGGCATCATCCGCCGCAACGCCAAGGCCCGCCTCATCCGCGATGGCAAGGTCGTGGCGGAGAGCCTCACCATCGAGGGTCTGCGCCGCTTCAAGGACGACGCGACCGAGGTCCGCGAGGGCTTCGAGGCCGGTGTCACCCTGGGGTCGTTCAACGACATCAAGGTCGAGGACATCATCGAGACCTACGAGATGCGCGAGAAGCCGCGCGCCTAGTCGGTGTCAGCCGGGGCCGGTCGACGGGTGGTATTTCCGTCGACCGGCCCCGGTCTCGCTGTGTAGGGTCCGGGGTAGTCACACAGTGGCGCCAGCCCGTTTCCGGGCTGCTCCCCGAGGCCTTCCAGGTCGGCGAGACCTGTCATACATGTTCGTGGGAACACTCACCTTCGACCTGCTGCTGGGCGACGTCCACTCGCTCAAGGAGAAGCGTTCGATCGTGCGGCCCATCGTGGCCGAACTGCAGCGCAAGTACAGCGTGTGCGCTGCCGAGACCGGGAACCAGGACCTGCACCGCCGGGTCGAGATCGGCCTCGCGGTGGTCTCCGGCGAAGCCGGGTACGTCACCGAGGTCCTGGACAGCTGTGAGCGGTTGGTCGCCGGCCGCCCCGAGGTACAGCTCCTCTCCGCGAGGCGGCGGTACCACAACGACGACGACGAATGAGGACCGTGGAGCCGGCCGACGGAAGTCGCCGTTCTCACACGGATCAGGACCGAGAGCGCCCGCAAGGCCGGGCGCGGGCCGGTACTTTGGGGCGTGGGCCCCGACGGGTGCGCAGTTCTCCCGGGTACCGGGCCCATTGCACGAGGAGGCAACGTGACCGACACCGCTAGGGCGCGCAAGCTCGCCGACCGCATCCAGGTGGTCGTCGCCCAGACCCTGGAGCGGCGGATCAAGGACCCCCGACTGGGGTTCGTGACCATCACCGACACCCGGGTGACCGGGGACCTGCGCGAGGCCACCGTCTTCTACACCGTCTTCGGTGACGAGACCGAGCGCGAGGCCACCGCGGCCGCGCTGGAGAGCGCCAAGGGCGTGATCCGCTCCGAGGTCGGCAAGATCGGGGTGCGCTTCACCCCGACGCTGACCTTCGTCGCGGACGCGCTGCCGGACAACGCCCGGAACATCGACGACCTGCTCGACCGGGCCCGCAACTCGGACGCCGCCGTGCGCACCCGGGCCGCGGGGGCGAGCTACGCCGGCGAGGCGGACCCGTACCGGGTTCCGGCGGCCGAGCGTGACGACGAGGACGAGTAGTCATGGCGGGTGAGCCGGCGCAGGCCGCCTCGCGAGCCGGATCGACCACGGGGGCGTCCTCCACCAGCACGGTGGAGGGTGCCCTCGTGGCGCTTCCGGGCCCGCGCGCCGAGGAGAGCGGGTTCGAGCTGCTCTGGCAGCAGGTGGTGGCGGAGATCGGGCGGGCCCGTTCGATCGACCTGATCTGCCACATCTGCCCGGACGGCGACGCGCTGGGCTCCTCGCTGGCGGCGGCGCTGGCGCTGCGCGCGCTCGGCAAGCAGGTGCGGGTCTCCTTCGGCGACGACCCGCAGGTCGTGCCCGAGTCGCTGGCCTTCCTGCCCGGCCAGGAGCTGATCGTGCCGGCCGTCGAGGTGCCGGACGTGCCGGAACTGGTGCTCTGCTTCGACGTGGCCGCGGAGAGCAGGCTCGGCCTGCTGCACGCCAAGGCCTTCGCCGCGCCCGTCCTGGTGGTGCTCGACCACCACGCCTCCAACCCGGGCTTCGGCACCCACCAGCTGATCGACCCGACCGCGCCGGCCACCGCCGTGCTGGTCGACGAACTGCTGCGCCGGCTCGGCGTGGAGCTGGACCAGGAGCTGGCCACCTGCCTCTACACCGGTGTCGCCACCGACACCGGTTCGTTCAAGTACCGGGCCACCACGCCCGCCACCCATGAGCTGGCCGCCCGGCTGCTGGCCACCGGCATCCGGCACGACCTGATCGCCCGGCAGCTGTGGGACACCTCCTCCTTCGGCTACCTCAAGGTGCTCGCGGGCGCGCTCGACCGGGCCGTCTACGAGCCGGAGGCGGCGGACGGGCTGGGCCTGGTGTGGACCTGGGTGCCGTACCAGGACCTCGCGCTGTTCAGCGTCACGGTCGAGGAGATCGAGGGGCTGATCGACATCCTGCGCCGCCCGGCCGAGGCCGAGGTGGCGCTGGTGCTCAAGCAGGACCCGGACGGCACGCTGCGCGGCTCCTCGCGTTCCAAGGGCGCGGTGGACGTCGCCGCGGCCTGTGCCGAACTGGGCGGCGGGGGGCACGTCTTCGCGGCCGGATTCAGCGTCCGGCAGGACGTGGCCGCGGTGGTCGAGCGGTTCCGGGGCGCCCTGCGACCGGTACGTTGATCATCTCTGCTGTTGTTGTTGAGAGAAAGAACCCGATGAAGCGCAAAGGCACCGGCCCGGACGGCCTGGTGATCGTCGACAAGCCTGAGGGCATCACGTCGCACGGGGTCGTCGCCAAGCTGCGGTGGCTGGCCGGGACCCGGAAGGTCGGGCACGCCGGCACCCTGGACCCGATGGCCACCGGCGTCCTGGTGATCGGCGTCGAGCGGGCCACCCGGCTGCTCGGCCACCTGATGCTCACCGCCAAGACCTACGAGGCGACCATCCGGCTCGGCCAGACCACCGTCACCGACGACCGCGAGGGCGAGGTCACCGCCTCGGCCCCGGCCGACGCCGTCACCCGGGAGGCGATCGACGCCGGGATCGCGGCGCTCACCGGCGAGATCATGCAGGTGCCGTCCAAGGTCAGCGCGATCAAGATCGACGGCAAGCGCTCGTACGCGCGGGTGCGCGAGGGCGAGGAGTTCGAGCTCGCGGCCCGGCCGACCACGATCCACTCCTTCACCGTGCACGGGCAGCGCGCGGCGGTCGCCGAGGACGGCACGCCGGTGATCGACCTGGACGTCACCGTCGAGTGCTCCTCCGGCACCTACATCCGGGCGCTGGCCCGGGACCTGGGCGCCGGGCTGGGCGTCGGCGGGCACCTGACCGCGCTGCGGCGCACCAGGGTCGGGCCGTACGGGGTGGAGTCGGCGCGCACCCTGGAGCAGCTGGAGGCCGACGTCACCGGCGAGTCCGCCAAGGGTCTCGAGGTGCTGCCGATCGGCGAGGCCGCGGCGGCCGCCTTCCCGCGCTGGGACCTGGACGAGGCCTCGGCGGAGAAGCTGTCGCACGGCGCCCGGCTGAAGGCGCCCGGGATGGGCGTGGACGGGCCGATCGCGGTGTTCGGGCCGGACGGGCGCTTCCTCGCGCTGGTCGAGGAGAAGGGCGGGCAGGCGAAGCCGGTCGCGGTCTTCGTCGGCTGACGCCCCCGCTGTTCGGAGCCCCCGTCGGGAATCGTCCCGACGGGGGCTTTCCCGTTTCCGGACCCCCTTTCACCCGCACGAGGGAGCGCGCGGAGTGAACGCCCGTGGTGAGCGGCGCGGGCGCGGTCGGACCGCCTCCCGCGCGGGCAGGCTCCGGGCGGCGGGCGAGCGACGGTCGAGGGGGCAATGGGATGCCGGGGTTTCTGGAGGGCGATCCGGGGCGGTACCTGCTGCGGATCCGCGACCTCAACGGGCGGCTGCACGGCTTAGGGTTCGTCGCCGACCCGCAGGGGGGCGTGCTGACGGCACACGAGAGCGTGGCCGGACTGGACCGGGTCGTCCTGCACACCCCCGGCGGGCAGACCAGGGTGCTCGGCCCGGACGCCGTGCTGCCGCTGCCCGGGCACGGGCTCGCCCTGCTGCGCACCGAGGCGGTCGGCGGGCTGCCGGTGCCGCCGCTGCCGCTGGCCGCCGTCGCGGCCGGGCACGAGGTGCTGCTGCCCGCGCTGGCGGGGGAGGACGGCCGGGTGGTCGCGCTGCGCTGCGGGCTGCTCGGGGTCACCGGCGCGGCGTACGGCGGGCACCGGCTGGGCGGGGTGCTGCTGCTGGACGTGCCGGTGGTCGGCGGGGTCGCGGTGCCGGCCGGCTCGCCGGTGCTGGACGCCCGCAGCGGGGCGGTGGTCGCGCTGGCCGCGCCCGCCCTGCGCGACCCCCGGCACGGCGGGGCGCTGCCGGCCGTGGCGGTGGGAGCGGGCCCCGCGGACGGGACGGCGGCCGCCGGGGTGCTGGCCGGGCTGCTGGCGAGCAACGCGGCGGCGGTGCCCGGCTACGGCCCGGCGCTCAACCTGGCCGGGGTGCTGCGGCTGACCGCCGTCCAGGTGACGGCCGCCGGTGCCGGGCCGGCCCGGGTGGCCGACCTGGCCGCCGACCGGGTGGACCGGCCGGACGGCCTCGCCGGGGACGAGCCGGCCGCGACCGTCACCGCGCTGGTCGGCGCCCCCGGCAGCGGACGCACCACCGAACTGGCCGCGCTGGCCGCCCGCCGGCACGGCGGCGCCCACCCGCTGCCCACCCTCTGGCTGCGCGGCGCCGACCTGCGGGCCGGGGACCGCTCGCTCGCCGAGCCGCTGGAGCGGGCGCTGGCCGCCGCCGCGGCCGGACTCGGCACCCCGGCGCCCGCGCCGGAGCCGGTGGCGGCGCTGTGCGCGGCGGCGGGCCGGCCGCTGCTGGTGGTCCTGGACGGCCCCGAGGAGGCCCCGCTGGCGGTGGACGCGCGCTGGCTGCGCGGCGCCGGCCAGTGGCTGACCGGCTGCGGCGCCCGGCTGGTCACCGCCTGCGGCGAGGAGCTCTGGGAACGGCTCGCGGCCGAGACCTGGGGGAGCGGCACGCCCGGCCCCCGCCGTACCGCCGAACCGCAGCCGGACGGCGACCTGGGCAGCGCCCCCACCGTACGGATGGACGGCCGCGGCCCGGACGGGCCGAGCCTGGCCGGGCAGCGGCTCGGCCCGCTGCCCCCCGAGGCGGCCGAGCGGGTGCGCCGCCGGTACGGGCTGCCGCCGGGCCACCCGGCCGCCGCCGGGGACGGCGGGCACCCGCTGGCCGTCCGGCTGGCCGGGGAGCTGTGGGCCCAGGGGCTGCGCGACGGGCCGGTGCGCCGCGGCGAGCTGTTCGACGCCTTCCTGGACCTGCGCTGCCTGCGGGTGGCCCAGCGGCTGGCCGAGGACGGCCGGCCGCGCCGCCCGGGCGCCCACCGCCGGGGCGCGGTGCGGCCGGCCGGGCCGCGGCACCGGCGGGTGCGCCGGCTCGCGGCGGCGGTGGCCGGGCGGGTGCACGAGGCGGCCCGGCGGATGCTCGGCGGCCGGTCGGGCGGCGGGCTGGACCGGGCCGTCTTCGAGGAGCTGTTCCCGGTCGAGGGCGGCTGGGCCACGGCGGTGCTCGCCGAGGGCCTGTTCGTCCCGGCCGGGCCCGGGTTCCGCTTCGCGCACGGGGAGTTCGCGGACTGGCTGCAGGGCCGGCACCTGGACCTGGACGCGGCGCTGCGGCTGCTGCTCGGCGAGGCCGAGGACACCCCGCCGTGGCCCGCCGACGAGCCGGCGGAGCCCGGCGGCCACCCGGCGGCGGAGACGGCGGAGACGGCCGCCGGGGCGGACGCCGTCCCCCGGCACCGGATCGGCCCGGTCGCCGCCGCACTGCGCCGGGTGGCCGAGACCTGGGGCGCCGGCGCCCTGGACCCGTGGCTGCACCGGATCTGGCGCGCCCTGGACCTGCGCCCGCCGGGCAGCGAACCCGCCTGGTGGGCGGCCCGGTTGCTCGCCGAGGGCCTGGCCGTCGGCCCGGACCCGGCCGAACACCGGGCGCTGCTCGACCAGATGGCGGCCCGGATCGCCGAACGGGCGGGCGGGACGGGCGCGGTGGCGCTCCCGGCGGCCGGGCTCGGCCGTTTCGGGCCGGCCTTCTGGACCGGCCTCGGCCTGCCCGTCGAGGCCGAACTCGCCCTGCTGCGCAGCCTGGTGGCCGCCGACGGCCCCGGGCAGCGTTTCCTCGCCGTGGTGGCCCAGCGGCTGCGCGCCGACCCGGTCGGGGTGTTCCCGCTGCTCTGCGCCTGGTTCGAGGACCCGCGCGGCCTGCCGGGCCGCCCGGGGCGCACCGTCGCCGACCTCGCCCACGACCTGCTGTACGCCCACCGGCGGCTCGCCCTGGACGAGTTGGCCGACGCGCTGGCCGCCGCCGCGCACCCGCGGGCGGACGCGCTGCTCACCGTGCTCGCCGCCGAGGAGCCGTCCGCGCTCTGCCGCGCGGTGGACCGCTGGAGCCACGACCGGCGGCCCGAACGGCACGTCGCGGCGGCCGTGCACGCGCTGCGGACCGCCCCGTACGCCTCCGGGGCCGGAGTCGAGCTGCTGCGGTACACCGCGCTGACCCTGCTCGCCCGCGAGGACGAGCCCGGTCTGCACGGGGCCGCGCTGGCGCTGCTGGTCGGCGATCCGGCGACCCGGGCCGAGCACCTGCCGGCCGCGCTCGCCCTGCTGCGGGCCGGCGGCGACGCCTTCCTCACCCCGCGGGCGCTCGCCCCGGCCCTGGAGAGCGACCCGGAACCCGTCCTGGCGGCCTTCGCCGAGTGCTCGGCCGCCTCCGGCGCGGCCCCCGCCGAGACGCTGCGGGTGCTCGCCGACGCCACCGCCCCGGCGGCCGTGCGGCGGGGCGCCGAGCTGGCCGCCGGGCTGCTGCGCGGGAACCCGGGGCTGGCCGGCCCGGTCGCCGTCGACTACCTCGGCCGCCGGCTGGCGTGCGCCGCCGCGGGCCCGGCCGACCGGCTGGAGCTGCGGGTGCTGATCGGCGCCGCGCTGGCGGCCCGCAGCGCGGCCGTCCGGCGGCCGTTCGCCGAGGTGCTGTCCGTCCCGGTGGCCGACCCGGCGGCGGACGCGCTGCGCTGCGAGCTGCTGGACACCCTGCTCGCCGCCGAGACCGACCCGGCGGTGCTGACCGTCGCCGTGGAGCGGCTCGCCGAGCACTGCGCGGCCGAGAACCCGGCCCGGGCCCGGGCGGTGCTGGCCCGGGCCGGCACCGGGCTGCCGGGCGCGGACGAGCTGCTGGTGCGCTGCGCCGGGCGGTCGGCGGCCTTCGCCCGGCTGCTCGCCCGGTGGCCGTCCGGGGCCGCGCCGACCGCCCCGGACGGCCCCCGGCTGGCCCGGATGCGGGCCCTGGCGGCGGCCGGACGGGACCCGCAGTACGCCGCCGCGGAGGCCGAGCGGGCCGTCTCCGGGCGGGCCGCGGGGCCCTCGGCGGGCTCAACCCGTATTCCGGTGCCTGAGCCGGGGCAGGCGCATGGCACGCTATAGGGGTTCGGGATTTGAGCGTTTGAGCGTACAGAGGGTACGCGCCGTACGGAACAAGGAGCGGTCAGGTGCAGCGCTGGCGTGGCCTGGAGGAGATCCCCGGGGACTGGGGACGCAGCGTCGTCACCATCGGCTCGTTCGACGGGGTGCACCGAGGACATCAGCTGATCATCGGGCGGGCGGTCGAGCGGGCCCGCGAACTGGGCGTCCCGGCGGTCGTGGTGACCTTCGACCCGCACCCGCGCGAGGTCATCCGCCCGGGCAGCCACCCGCCGCTGCTCGCGCCGCACCCGCGCCGTGCCGAGCTGATCGCGGAGCTGGGCGTGGACGCGGTGCTGGTGCTGCCGTTCACCACCGAGTTCTCCCAGGAGTCGCCGGAGACCTTCGTCCGGCAGGTACTGGTGGACGCGCTGCACGCGCGGGTCGTCATCGAGGGCCCCAACTTCCGCTTCGGGCACCGGGCGGCCGGGAACGTCGAGCTGCTCGGCGAACTGGGCCGGGCGGACGACTTCGAGGTCGAGGTGGTCGACCTCCAGGTGTGCGGCACGGCCGGGGACGGCGAGCCGTTCTCCTCCAGCCTGACCCGCCGGCTGGTGGAGACCGGGGACATGGCCGGCGCCAACGAGGTGCTGGGCCGTCCGCACCGGGTGGAGGGCGTGGTGGTGCGCGGCGCGCAGCGCGGCCGCGACCTGGGCTACCCGACCGCCAACGTCGACACCGTGCCGCACAGCGCGGTCCCGGCGGACGGCGTGTACGCGGGCTGGCTGACCGCCGACGGCGAGCGGATGCCGGCGGCGATCTCGGTCGGCACCAACCCGACCTTCGACGGCACCACCCGCACCGTCGAGGCCTACGCCATCGACCGGGTCGGCCTGGACCTGTACGGGCTGCACGTGGCCGTGGACTTCCTGGCCTACCTGCGCGGGATGGAGAAGTTCGACTCCATCGACGCGCTGCTGGACCGGATGGCCGACGACGTCAAGCGGGCCCGCGAGCTGACCGACGGCATCTGAGCGACGGCATCCGAGCGACGGCGTCCGAGGCGTCGCAGAACGACGGAAGGGGCCCACCGACCTGGTGTCGGTGGGCCCCTTCCGTCGCTGTCACTGCTGGGGCGGGGGCGGCGGGTAGCCGTAGCCCGGCCCCGGCTGCTGCGGCCAGGGCGCCCCGGGGGCGGGCTGCTGCGGGTAGCCGTACCCGGGCGGCGGCGGCGGCGGGGCCTGGCCGGGCTGCGGGGCCCACGGCGCCCCGGGGGCGGGCTGGCCGGCCTGCTGCGGGTACGGCTGGGGCTGCTGCTGCGGGTCGGCGTACGGCTGGGGGCCGCCCGACTGCGGGTAGCCGGCCTGGGCCTGCTGCTGCCAGCCGGCCTGCTGGGCGGCGGCGGCCTGGTGGGCCCGGATGATGTCCTCGCCGACCAGGGTGGCCAGCTCGAAGTAGGCCTCCCGGACCTTGGGCCGCATCATGTCGAGGTTGACCTCGGCGCCGGCCGCCAGGCTCTCGTCGAACGGCACCACGATCACGCCGCGGCAGCGGGTCTGGAAGTGCGCGACGATGTCCTCGACCTTGATCATCTTGCTGGTCTCGCGCACCCCGGAGACCACCGTGATGCTGCGCTGGACCAGGTCCGCGTAGCCGTGCGCGGAGAGCCAGTCCAGGGTGGTCGAGGCGCTGGAGGCGCCGTCCACGCTGGGGGTGGAGACGATGATCAGCTGGTCGGCCAGGTCCAGCACCCCGCGCATCGCGCTGTACAGCAGGCCGGTGCCGGAGTCGGTCAGGATGATCGGGTACTGGCGGCCCAGCACGTCGATCACCTGGCGGTAGTCCGAGTCGTTGAAGGTGGTCGAGACCGCCGGGTCGACGTCGTTCGCCAGGATCTCCAGGCCCGAGTTCAGGTCCTGCGAGGTGAACTGACGGATGTCCATGTAGCTGCGCAGGTGCGGGATGGCCGTCACCAGGTCGCGGATGGTCGCGCCGGTCTGGCGCTTCACCCGGCGGCCCAGGGTGCCGGCGTCCGGGTTGGCGTCGATCGCGATCACCTTGTCCTGGCGCTCGCTGGCCAGGGTCGCGCCGAGCGCGGTGGTGGTCGTGGTCTTGCCGACGCCGCCCTTGAGGCTGATCACGGCGATCCGGTAGCAGCTCAGCACCGGGGTGCGGATGATCTCCAGCTTGCGGGCCTTCTCGGCCGCCGCGGCCTTGCCGCCGAACTGGAAGCGCGGCTGCTGGCGCTGCTGCTTGGGCTGGCTGCGCAGCAGCCGGTCCGAGGACAGCTCGACGGCGGCGGTGTAGCCCAGCGGCGCGCCGTGCGCGGTCTGCTGCGGGGCGGCGGCCTGCTGGAACGCGCTGGGCTGCGGGGCCTGCGGCTGCTGCTGCCACGGCTGGCCGGGCAGCGGCTGCCCCGGCAGCGGCGGGCCGGGCTGGGCCTGCGGGCCGGGCTGCGGCGGGACCGGCTGCTGGTACGCGGCGGGCTGCGGCCAGCCGCCCTGGCGCGGGTCCACCGGGCCGGGGGGCTGCGGGGCGGCGGCGTGCTGCGGCTGCTGCGGCTGTTGGGCCTGCTGGGCCTGCTGGGCCTGCTGGGCCGCCCACGCGGCCTGCGGGTCCCAGGAAGCCGACGGGTCCTGGGGGTGCTGCGGCGGGACCTGCTGGACGGGCGGCTGCGCGAAGTTCTGCGGCTGCGCGGGCGCGACGGGCGCGGGGGCAGGGGCGGGCGCCGGGTACGGCTGCGGCGCGGGCTGCTGCGCCGCGGCCTCCGGCGTCGGCCAGGCCGGGGCACCGGCCTGCGGCTGCTCGGCGACCGGCGGAGCCGGGGCGGCCGCCGGGAACGGGACGTGCTGCGCCTCGGCCTGCACCGGCGGGACCGGCGCGGCGGGCGTGGGCGTGGGCGTGGCAGCGGGCGTCGGGGCCGGGACGGCGGCCGGCGCGGCCTCCGCCACCGGGGCGGCGGCCTGGCCGGGCACCGGAGCCTGGGCCTGCCGCTGCTCCGGAGCGGCCTGCTGCGCCGGGGCCTGCTGGGCTTGCGCCGGAGCAGCGGCGGCGGGCACCGGGGCGTCGGCCGAGGCCGGAGCCCCGGCAGCCGGAGCCGAAGCGGCCGGAGCCCCAGCGGCCGGAGCCGAAGCGGGCTCCGTCTGCACGTACCAGGACGGGGGAGTGTAGTCAGGCGCGTCCGACCAGTCGTCGTCGTCCTCCGCCGCGTTGTCGCCGACGTAGACGCCGTCCCGATCGCTGCTCACTTTTCTGGCTCCCTCGTGTTCGCCGCCGCTTGTTCAGCGGTGCCGTTGCCGCATCAAAGACTAGGCCGTACGGCAACCCCCGTTGAAGGCGGCTTCGGTTCCCCGACGGCCCGCCCGGTGCGGCGAGCCGCTGCTCAGTCCATCCGGCGCGGCCCGCCGAGCACCTGTTGTTCGGCCTGCCCGGCCACGGCCCGTACGTACTGGCGCCGCATCCGGGTCGCCCACAGGGTGAGGTCGTCGCCGAGGGTGGGCAGGGCGGCCACGTCCTCCGGGGGCAGCGAGAGCACCCGGCCGGTCAGTTCCGCCTCCTGCGGCGAGATCCGCTGCACGCCGACCAGGTCGGCCGCGTTCAGCACCCGGGAGGCGTTCGGGCCCAGGTAGGGCAGCAGGGTCAGGGTGGTCTGCCAGGGCGCGGCGGAGAGCCGGCTGCGCGGCGGGCGGGCGCCGAGGTCGCGCACCACCAGGACCGGCGAGGCCACCGAGGCGCCCTGCGGGCCGAGCCGGCCGACCTGGTGGACCGTCACGCAGGGCTGGCCGCCGCCGGCGGCCTGGGCCAGCGGGCCCCACAGCTGTCCGCGGGCGGTCTCCACCGCGACCCGGGCGCCGATCGCGGCCGCCCGCAGCGCGATGACCTGCGCGGTCCACATGCCGCCGACGAGCACCAGGTCGTACGAGGTGGGGCGGAACAGGCCGAGCACGGCGGGCAGTCCCTGCGGGTCGACGCCGATGACCACGCCGTCGTCGCCGACCGGGAAGGCCAGCGCCGCGAGGTCGGCCGCCTCCAGGACGTGCTTCTCCCGGCGCGGGCCGCGCAGTCCGAAGCCGGGCAGGATCCGCGGCCTGGTCCGGCGCTGCTCGGCCCCGGGCTGCGGGCCGACGGTGGGGTAGGTCTGGTACGCCATCAGGAAGCCCCTCCGAGCGGCAGGGTGGCGAGCATGCCGGGGGCCTGCTCCAGGTCGAGCCGGACGAGGCCGAGCCCGGCGCTCTGGGCCCGGGTCTCCACCTGGCGGCCGACCTGGCCGACCTCGCTCTCGTTGCGCCCGGTCACCCGCAGGTGCCCGCTGACCGTCACCGAGCCGCCGGTGCCGTGCCCGGCGGTCAGGCTGAAGGTGCTGGCGAGGGCCGGCGAGCCGGTGATCAGGTTGACCAGGTCCGGCGCGGCGATCCGGCCGGGGGCGCCGCCGGGGCGGCTGAGCTGCGGCCAGCGGGAGATCCAGTACGTGGTGTGCCAGCGGTCGTCGATCCGCCAGAACCGGTTGCCCTCCTGGGTGCGGCGGGTGGTGCCGCCGCCGCTGCCGGTGCCCTGGCGGCCGGCCACCGCGATCGGGTTGGCGCAGGTGGCGATGGCCAGCGCGGCGATCAGCTCGCGCTCGTCCAGCACGGTCGCGTTGAAGCCCGCGCTGTTGAGCCGGCCGGCCAGCTGGTCGGTGACCCGCTGCAGCGCCTTGCGGGCGCCCTCCTCGCCGCCGCCGCGGGCCCGGACGGCGGTCGCCGCGCGCTCCGGGTCGAGCTTGAGCGCGACCCAGGTCAGCCGCAGTCCGGGGGTGGAGGTGCCGTCCGGCAGCTCGCGGTAGGCGCGGGCGGCCAGCGACTGCTCGGGCAGGTGCTGGGCGGGGGCGGGCTGGGTGTGCTGGACCAGCTGCACCGACTCCAGGGTGATGTCGTCCACCGTGAGCGCCGAGCAGACCACGTCCAGCGGCAGCGGCAGCGCGGTGCGCACCGGGCGCAGCGGCTGGTCCTTGGCCTGGACGAGCAGGACCGAGGTGAGGAAGGTCCCGTCGCCGACCATGCCGGTCTCCCGGCGGACCGGGCGGCCGCCGAACTCGGCCTCGGTGGCGTGGGTGCAGGTGCGCAGCCCCGGTTCGAGCTCCAGCGCGGGCGCCAGCGCCGGGTCGGTGCCGGCCGGCGGCAGCAGCGTCCGGGCCTGCCTGCGGCGGGACTTGAGGGCGGCGCGGACCCGCAGCAGGTCCGGGACGGTGCGGCCGCGCACCGGGAGGAGGGCGAGTACGAGCAGCACCAGCGCGACGGCGCCGAAGCCGGCCGCGACCGTCCGGCTGATCGTCCAGCCGACGGCGACCAGGGCCGCCGCGACCTCGACCAGGACGAGCTGCTGGAGCTTCAACCGCCCGCCGAGCAGCCCCGGTCGGGGGTTGATCCGGACCTGGACGGCGGCGCCGCCCCCGGTGCCGGTCGACTGCGGCCGGTCGGGCCCCGTCCCCGGTCCTGTCCCCGTCCCGGTCTCGGCCGTCGGCGTGCTGTGCTGCGCCCGGCCGGCCCGGCGCGCCCTCCCGCCGCCCGCACTGCGGCGGCGTCCTGGAGCGGTCTGGCTTGGCATCCCCCGGTGGCCCTCTCTGATCCGTTCTCGCGGCCCGGCTGGCTGTGTCGCGGACCGTACCCGTACCGTACTCACCGTCTGCTGCCGCATCGTAGAGGGTTCGCGCCGGTTCGTGCCCGGCGGGTGACCACGGGGCAGGTCGGTCTGACAACGCCCGACAACGTCTGACTAGGGGGACGACGAGGTATGGCATCGCGCCGGGACGAGCTGAACGCGTACACCTTCGCCCGCAAGCGCACGGTGGGCGCCTTCCTGCTGCCCGCCGGCGGCGGCAGCGACGAGGACGCGCCGCGTCCGGTGAAGGCGGTGCTGCCGAGTGTGCTGGCCGGGGCGGTGGTGGTGGCCGGCTTCGGGCTCTGGGGGGTCTTCAAGCCGAGTGCGCCGGTGAAGTGGGACGACGGCAAGAACATCATCCAGGGCAAGCAGTCGACGACCCGGTACGTGGTGCTCACCGACCAGGACAACAAGACCAAGCGGCTGCACCAGGTCCTCAACATGTCCTCGGCGCGGCTGGTGCTGCCCGCGGGCGCCAAGGTCGTGGTGGTGGACGACGGGGTGCTCGACCGCTACCCCAACCACGGGCCGACGATCGGCATCCCGTACGCGCCGGACAAGCTGCCGACCACGGACAACGCGAACAAGCCGATGAAGTGGGCGGTGTGCGACCGCCCGGGCTCGGACGACAAGCAGGAGACCGTCAACCAGGCGGTGTTTGTGGCGGCCGGGGCGGACGCGGCGGCGCTGGCGGCCAAGGACCGGATGCTCGGCCCGGACCAGCTGATGCTGGTGCAGCAGGCCGACGAGCAGCAGATCTCGGCCGCGCCGGCGGCGGGTCAGCCGGCCGCCTCGGGTGCGGCGGTGTTCCTGGTCGACGCGCAGGGCCGCAAGCACGAGATCGGCACCCCGCAGTCGGACGACAAGGAGCGCAAGGCGCTGATCACCGCGGTGTTCGGGCCCAACGCGGTGCCGCAGCGGGTCAAGCGGGACTGGCTGGACACCCTGGTGACCGCCACCCCGATCACCTTCCCGCAGGTCGAGGGCGTGGCCGACAGCCAGGGCGCCAACTCCAAGGTGGAGCTGGGCAACCAGGCCGACCGCCGGGTCGGCCGGCTGGTGCACTACCAGGACCGCCACTACGTGGTCGGCAAGGAGCAGCTGTTCCTGGTCACCCCGTTCCAGGCGGAGCTGATCCGGCAGAACCCGGCGTACCAGATGCTCTACAAGTACGACCAGGACAAGAAGCCGCGCAGCGACGAGATGATCCCGGCCGACAACGCCCAGTGGGGCGGCGACGTCGCGCTGAAGGGCACCGCGCCGGACTGGCCGCTGAAGACCGGTGCGCCGGTGAACAACTGGCAGGACCGCCAGGACGCCCGGATGGTCGTGTGCAGCACCTACGACGGCGTCGCCGCGGACGGGGCCACCGCCAAGCGCAGCGTCTGGGCCGGGACGACGTACCCCGCGCCGTACAACAACGGCGCCGGGGCCGCGTACGTGACCCCCGGTCACGGGCTGTTCTACCGCTCGCTGGACCACGCGGCGGCCGGCTCCGGGACCGACTTCCTGATCACCGAGACCGGGTTGCGCTACTCCGTCCCGTCCAACGGTGACGGCGGCCAGCGTCCCACGGCCTCGCCACAGCCCGGCCAGAGCGCCCCGCCGAAGCAGCCGACGCCGCAGCCGACGGCCACGCCGGCCCCCGGGGCGCCGTCCCAGGAGCCCGGCCAGCAGGAGGAACCGGGCGGCAACCAGGCCCGGTTGGGCTACCAGGGGGTCCAGCCGCTGCCGGTGCCGAAGGAGTGGTCGAACCTGGTTCCGGCCGGTCCGCCGCTGACCGCGAAGAGCGCCGCCCAGCCGCAGAACGCCTGACCGGCCAAGCGCGGCAACCGAATTGGCCGCAGTGTCATGGTCTGGTAACTACTCTGTGCTCGGTGTTGGGCGAGCTGCGTGTGCCGACTACAGTGCTGCTGGACATCACACGGGTGATGGCACGGTGGGGCCCCTCGCGGGCCCTCCGTGCACGCAAAATGTTGTCTCATGGGGGACGGTGGAGCATGGCTCAGGGTCAGTTCACGATGACGGCGCAGGAGATGCTGGCGTTCGCCAAGCAGATCGAAGAGGCCATCGGCAAGATCGAGGCCGAGCGGACCAAGCTGATCAGCACGGTCTCCGGCATCACCGGCGGCTGGCAGGGCCAGGCCGCGAGCGCCTACACGACCCTGCAGAACCGGGTCAACGAGGACATCGCGAAGCTGAAGGAGTCGCTGACCGCGATCAAGCACGCGATCGAGCTGACCACCAAGCACTACGCGAGCACCGAAGAGGAGCAGAAGGCGATGTTCTCCTCGGCCCAGGGCTGATCACCGCTTCCGCGTTGATCGTCGCACCCGCGCCGACCGCCGTTCTGTCCCGATCCACCGCTCCGCGGAGCGCCCGCCACTGACCGCGTGGCGCTCCGCACCCTCGTCTAGGGAGACAACGTGTCCGACCACATTCTCGTCAACTTCGAGACCGTTCACCACGCGTCCGAGGAGGTCAAGGCCTCGGCGAGCCGCATCGACCACCTGCTGAACGACCTCAAGGGCAACGTCACCCGCATCGCCTCCAGCTGGCAGGGTGCGGCCCAGGAGGGCTACCAGGCCCACCAGGCCCAGTGGGACGCCCGCGCCGCCGACCTGCAGAAGACCTGCACGCAGATCGCGACCTCGCTGGACCAGGCCGCGCAGAGCTACCGGACGACCGAGGACGCCAACGCCAAGCTCTGGGGCTGACGTTCGGGTTCCGTAGGGAACAGCAGGGGGCGGGTACCCGGATTCCGGGCACCCGCCCCCGACGCGCGACACGGGTGGACGACATGAGGGGTGGCAGGGTGTCCCGACACGGGTACCGGAAGGCGGCCGCGGCGCTCGCCGCGCTCGCGGTGCTGGGCGGCCCGCTCGCCGCCCCGGCGTACGCCGAGGGCGGGCCCGGACTGGCCGCGGCCGGCGACTGCCCCAAGCCGGCGCCCGACGTGCCGACCGTGCCGTGGTCGCTGCAGCGCCTGCTGCTGGACGAGTTGTGGCAGGGCGGGAAGACCACCGGCGCGGGCGTGACGGTCGCGGTCATCGACACCGGAGTGGACGTCAACAACCCGCAGCTGAGCGGAAAGGTCGACGAGGGCCCCAACCTGCTGGTCAACCGGGAGACCAAGGAGGCGATCCCGGGCAAGTCCATCGAGGACCCGGTCGGCCACGGCACCAAGGTGGCCGGGATCATCGCGGCCGGCCCCAGGAAGACCACCGGTTTCGTCGGACTGGCCCCCGACGCCAGGATCTTCTCGATCCGGCAGAACGACAGCGACGGCAACGGCGACGTCTCCACCCTGGTCACGGCGATCAGGAAGGCGGCCGACCAGCCCGGCGTCAAGGTCATCAACATCTCCCAGGACGTGCGCGGCGCGGGCGACGCCCGCTTCGGCGGGTACCAGGAGCTGAAGGCCGCCGTCGACTACGCCGAGGCGAAGAACATCGTGGTGGTCGCCTCCACCGGGAACGACGGCAAGGAGGGCGACACCTACCCGGGCGCCTTCCCGACCGTGCTGGCCGTCGGCGCCTCCGACCGCAACAACGAGCGCGCGCCGTTCTCCCAGTACGGCGGCTTCGTGAAGGTCGCCGCGCCCGGTGTCGACATGCTGTCCACCGTGCCCGGGAGCGGCCAGTGCGTGGACAACGGCACCAGCTTCGCCGCCCCGTACGTCTCCGGGCTCGCCGCGCTGCTGTGGAGCGCCCACCCGAACTGGAAGGCGGCCCAGGTGCGGGCCTGGATCGAGCAGACCGCGCAGCGCACCCAGCGCGAGCCGGACAACTTCACCGGCTGGGGCGTGGTGGACCCGGTCAGGGCCGTCACCAAGGCCCCCGACGACGCGCCCTTCGCGCCCACCCCGGACGCCCCGGTGCAGCTCGCCGCCGCGCCGATCGTGCCGCGCCCGGTGGGTCTCGGCGAGACCCAGGCCGACCGGGACGGCCGCACCGCGACGTACGTCCTCGGCGTCGGCGCGCTGCTGGTCGCCCTGCTGATCGGCGGCGGCACGGTGCTGCGCGACCACCGGCGCAAGTCCGCCGACTGACGCCCGACTCACGCCCGACCCCCGCCCGCCCGACCCCCGCCAGCTCGGGGCCCGACCGGGCCGGCGCGTCGAAGAACCGCTGGAACCCCTGTAACACCGCAGCCCGCCCGCCGCATCGATGAAGTGTCAGGGACGGCGGACCGCGGGGGGCAGGGCGCATGGGGTGGATCGGGGCGGGCCGGGAGGCCAAGGACGCGGAGTTCCTGGAACTCGTCTCCGGCCGGACCGGCCACCTGTACCGCTCGGCCTGCCTGCTCACCAGCGGCGACACCCACTACGCCGAGGACCTCGTGCAGGAGGCCCTCAGCCGGATGTACGTGCTGTGGCGGCGCAGCGCCTTCACCGGCCGCGGCCGGATCGACAACCCGGCGGCCTACACCCACACCGTGATGGTGCGCACCTTCCTCGCCCAGCAGCGCCGCCGTTCCAGCGGCGAGCGCCCCAGCGACGCCCTGCCGGAGCCGGAGGGGCAGGACGCCGACCGCACGCTGCGGCTGACCCTCCTCGACGCGCTCGGCCGGATGCCGCCCAAGGACCGCGCGGTCCTGGTGCTGCGCTACTGGGAGGACCGCAGCGTCGAGGAGACCGCCGAGGCCATGCGGGTCTCCTCCGGGGCCGTCCGTACCCGCACCACCCGGGCCCTGGCCCGGCTGCGCGCCCTGCTCGGCGACTCGCTGGCCGAGCTCGCCGCCCGCTGAGGCCGGCCGCCGACCGCCCGGTACCTCTCACCACCACCCGCGACGCAAGGAGACGGTGAACACCCATGTCCGAACCGGACAAGTTCGAGGACGATCTTCTCTATGCCCTCACCCGTACGGGCGAAGGCTTCCGCCCCGGCCGGGCCGACCTGGTCACGGGCGGCTACCGGCGCGGCCGCGGCCGCTGGCGCCGCCGTTCGACCGCCGCCGTGGTGGGCGGGGCGGCGGCGCTGGCCCTGGTGGGCACCGGCGCGGTGTACCTGGGCTTCCCGGGGGCGAGGGGCGCGGGCACGGTGAGCGCGGCCTCCGCCCCGGCGGCCACCGCCGGCGGCGACGGCGCCACCGCCTCGGCCACCCCGACCTCGGTGAAGTCCTCCGCCCCGGTGGTGATCACCGGGGACGAGGTGGTCGCCACCTTCCAGGCCCTGCTGCCCAAGGGCCAGGTGTCCGACGCGAAGGGGCACGGAACCGACGAGAACAAGGGGATGTACGCGGACGCCAACCTGGTGTTCGACGACGGCCAGGGCCGGTCGCTGATGGGCCTCAGCATCCAGAAGCACCGCCCCAAGGACGTCCAGCCGCAGACCTGCCCGACGGACCTCGAGCTCGCCTCGCTGGACTCCTGCGCCGTCACCGTGCTGCCGGACGGGTCGAAGCTCATGCTCACCCAGGGCTACGAGTACCCGGACCACCGGGCCACCACCAAGGAGTGGCGCGCCTCGGTGGCCCGTCCGGACGGCGGGCTGATCGGCCTCAGCGAGTGGAACTCCCCCCAGGAGAAGGACGCGCCCGACAGTCGGCCCAACCCGCCGCTCACGCCGGACCAGCTGAAGGCCGTCGTCACGGACCCGTCCTGGAACCGGGTCGTCGCGGCCCTCCGGTTCGACGGCGTCGACACCGAGGCGATCGACCCGGGCCTGTCGCTGCAGGACCGCGAGTCCGTCCTGACCGGGCTGCTGCCCGCCGGGGTGACCGTGACCGACCGCAGGAGCCGGGACCTGCGGGCGGACTTCGAGCTGGCCGGGGGCGGGCGGACCGGGACCCTGACGCTGACGGTCGAGAACTGGGCGAAGGCCCCCGACGACCGGCCGGGGCCGGAGGCGTACCAGGGCGCGGAGACCCTGCCGGACGGGACGAGGCTCCTGGCACGCGGCGCGGCGGCCAAGGTCCCGAAGGGGGTGCAGGTCGTGGACGCGATGCGGCCGGACGGCGTGGAGGTCCTGGTCACGCTGGTGTCGAAGGGCGATCCGCTGCTGACCGAGGCGGAGCTGCGGGCGGTCGCCACCAGCCCGCAGTGGACGCCGAAGAAGTAGCGCGGGAGACGGCGGTGCCCCGGGCCTGGGGGAGGCCCGGGGCACCGCCGTGTGGGGGAGGGGTGGGGGTCAGTCCTGCTGGTCCTCGGGGAGGCTGATCACCCAGCGGGTGTCCTGCCGGGGGCGCAGGTAGAACAGCCAGTAGAGGGTGGCGGCGGCGGTGATGCCGCCGGTCCACAGCAGGGGCTCGGTGTCCAGCTTGGTCATCACGTAGACCAGGACGGCGATCAGCACGATCGGGACGGCCGGCCACAGCGGCATCCGCCAGGCGGAGGCGTGCTTGTGGTGGCCGCGGCGGGAGAGCAGCGCGGCGATCGCGACCAGCAGGTACATCCCGGTGACGGCGACGCCGGTGATGTTGCTCAGCAGCTCGCCCTTGACGAAGCAGAGCGCGGCGCCGGGCAGGCCGACCGCCAGGGTGGCGATCCACGGCGAGCCGAACCGGCCGAGGGTGCCGAAGGCCTTGTTGACCGGCTCCGGCCAGGCCTTGTCGCGGGCGGAGGCGAACAGCACCCGGGAGTTCTGGATGACCATGACGATGCCGGCGTTGATGATGGCCAGCGCGACGCAGAGGCTGATGAAGGTGCCGACCGCGGAGTTGCTCCAGGCGGTGACCATGCCGGAGATGTCGCCGGAGGCCAAGGTCTGGAGGTCGGGGGCGCCCACGGTGATCGCGACGACCGGGACCAGGATGATCGCGGAGGAGATGCCGAGCGTCCACAGCACGGTGCGCGAGACGTTGCGGCGCGGGTTCTCCAGCTCCTCGGACAGGTAGACGGCGGTGGAGAAGCCCTGGGTGATGAACAGGGCGATGCCGAGCGCGCCGACGATGGCGCCGACGCTCACCGTGGTGGTGGCGCCGCCGTCCCCGGTGACCACGCCGTGCAGCAGGCTGGGGGCGTCGCTGTTGGTGTGGGCGAAGCCGAGCACCGAGACCACGCCGGCCGCGATGACCTCCAGGACCAGGAAGACGCCGGTGATCCAGGCGTTGGCGCGCAGGTCGAGCAGGCCGGCCAGGGTGGCGGCCAGCATCACGGCGGCGCCGGTCATGGCCTTGTCGAGGTGCAGGACGGGCGCGAGGTAGTCGGCGGTGCCGAGGGCGATGACCGAGGGGACGATCATCACCACGATCAGGGAGAGCACGAAGACCAGCCAGCCCATCAGCCGCCCGGCCAGGGTGCCGACCATCGCGTACTCGCCGCCGGCGCTGGGGATCAGGGTGCCGAGTTCGGAGTAGCAGAACGCGACCGCGACGCAGAGCACGGTGCCGATCGCGATGGCCAGCGCGGTGGCGCTGCCGATGCTGGAGAACAGCTCCGGCACGATCACGAAGAGCGTCGAGGCGGGGGTGACGCAGGACAGCGTGAGCAGGGTGCCGCCCACGACGCCGATCGAGCGCTTGAGCTGCTGGGGCGCTGCCGCCTCGGCCGCGGGGGCGGCTACGGTCTGTGGCGGGCGAAGCGTGTCGGTCATGTGGCTTCCGATCGGCTCTGTGCGGTGCTGGGGTGGGAGCGGTATCGCCTCCGCTGGCTGGTTGCTCGGTGTCCGGTTCCAGGCGCTCCCTGGCCGCCATGGAACCTTGGGCGTATTGATCGCGTCAACGCCGGAACTGCTTCGGAATCCGTTGCGGTGAACGGCATAGACATACGATCCGATGATCACGTTCGGTCATTGCCAGCTTTGTCCGACTTGTTACTTTGGCCACATGGCAATTGAATCGAAGGTGAACAAAGAGGGCGGACCGCGATTCCAAGGTCGTACTTCGAGTGAGCGGTGATACGCCCAGGTGCCCCTGAGACGCCCGGCAACTCCCCGGCGGGGTACGGGAACCGCAGCCCCCGCCCGGAAAGATCTAGGTAACGTTTCGGAACCCGGGACGCCGAAGGGGCCGGACTCCACGAGTCCGACCCCTTCGCTCACCGTCCGTGACGGCCGGCGCGGCTACGCCACCGGCAGCCAGCCCGTCTGGACCATCTGCCCGCTGGTCACGCGGCGTGACACGAAGACGGCGCGGCCCGGCGGCAGCGCCTGCGGCTTGACCGTCCCCAGCAGCGCGCCCTCGTCCCGGTTGCCGGAGAGGATCACGCCCTGGCCGCCGAGCTCGCGCATCCGCTGCAGCACCGGTTCGTACAGCGAGCGGCCGGCGCCGCCCGCGCTGCGGGCCACGATCACCCGCAGGCCGATGTCGCGGGCGAACGGCAGGAACTCGGCCAGCGGGGCCAGCGGGTTGCCCGAGCTCGTCGCGACCAGCTCGTAGTCGTCGACGATCACGAACATGTCCTTGCCGCTGTACCAGCTGCGGTTGCGCAGCTGCTCGGCGGTCACGTCCGGGCCCGGCAGGCGGCGCGAGCAGGCGCCGCGCAGCATGTCCACGATGGCCGCCATGGCCGGCTGCGCGGCCGCGTACTCCACCAGGTACTCCGGCGGCACGGTGCCGAGCAGCGCGCGCCGGTAGTCGCCGACCACGATGCCGGCCTGGTCCGGGGTGTACCGCTCGGTGATCTGCTTGATCAGCATCCGCAGCACCGCCGACTTCCCGGACTCGGTGTCGCCGAAGACGATGAACAGCGGGTCGGTCTCGAAGTTGACGAAGACCGGTGCCAGCTCCGCCTCGTCCACGCCGAAGGCGACGCCGCGCTCCGGGTGCTCGAAGCCCTTCGGCAGCGCGTGGCCGTCCAGGACGGCCGGCAGCATCCGCACCTGCGGGGCGCGCGGGCCGGTCCAGGCCCCGTCGACGGCGGCGACCAGCCCGGCCACGCCGTTCTGGAGGTCCTCCACCGAGGAGGAGCCGTCCAGCCGGGGCAGACCGGACAGGAAGTGCAGCCGCTCCGGGGTGATGCCGCGCCCGGCCAGCGACGGGACGTTCTGCGCCACCCGGCGGTCGACCTCGGACTCCATCGCGTCACCGAGCTTCAGCTCGGTCCGGTTCTGCAGCAGGTCCTTCAGGGCCGGGCGCACCTCGGCGTACCGGGCCGCGGTGATCACCAGGTGCACGCCGTAGCCGAGGCCGCGCTGGGCGATGTCGCCGATCACCGGCTCCAGGCCCTCGAACTCCTGCTTGAAGGTGTTCCAGCCGTCGATCACCAGGAAGACGTCGCCGAAGGCCTCGTCCGGCAGCCGGCCGGCCGCCCGGCGGGCCCGGTAGGTGGCGATGGTGTCGATCCCGGCGGCCCGGAACAGCTCCTCGCGCCGGTTGAGCACCCCGTGCACCTCGGAGACCATCCGGCGCACCTTGTCCACGTCCAGGCGCCCGGCCACCCCGCCGACGTGCGGCAGCCCGCCCAGCGACTGGAAGCTGCCCGCGCCGAAGTCGAGCAGGTAGAACTGCACCTCCAGCGGGGTGTGGGTGAGGCCGAACGAGGCCACCATGGTGCGCACCACGGTCGACTTGCCGGAGCGCGGGCCGCCCACGATCAGACCGTGGCCGGCCGCCCCCGCGTAGTCGACCTCCAGGATGTCCGTCTTCTGCTCGCGCGGCCGGTCGACGATGCCGATCGGCGCCCGCAGCCGACCCGCCGGGTAGCCGGGCGCGGTCAGCCCGCGCTCCGGCACGACCTGCAGCGGCGGCAGCAGGTGGTCCATGCTCGGCGCCTCCTCCAGCGGCGGCAGCCACACCTGGTGCGCGGCCGGGCCCTGGCCGGCCATCCGCTGGACGAAGACGTCCAGGACGGTGTCCACCAGCGCGTCGTCCTGCTCCGGGGCCTGCGGGACGAGCTCCACCTCCACCGGGTCCGGGAGGTCCACGAAGGCGGCGGTGAACTCCACCGGGCGGGTGTCGACCCGCCGCCCGCCGGTCGACCGCTGCTGCCCCGGCGCCCGGTACGGCCCCGAGACGTAGGCGGCCTTGAACCGGTCCATCACGTCCTCGCCGAACTTCAGGTAGCCGACACCCGGCACCGGCGGCAGGTGGTACGCGTCCGGCACGCCGATCGCCGCCCGGGACTCCGCGGCCGAGAAGGTGCGCAGACCGATCCGGTACGACAGATAGGTGTCCAGGCCGCGCAGCTTGCCCTCCTCCAGGCGCTGCGAGGCCAGCAGCAGGTGCACGCCCAGCGAGCGGCCGATCCGGCCGATCTGGATGAACATCTCGATGAAGTCGGGCTTGGCGCTGAGGAGTTCGGAGAACTCGTCGATGATCAGCACCAGCGAGGGCAGCGGGTCCAGCGCCGCGCCGGCCGCCCGGGCCCGCTCGTACTCGTGGATGTTGGCGTAGTTGCCCGCCGAGCGCAGCAGCTCCTGGCGGCGGTGCAGCTCGCCCTCGATCGCGTCGCGCATGCGGTCGACCAGGGTGAGCTCGCCCTCCAGGTTGGTGATCACCGCGGAGGTGTGCGGCATGTCCGCCATGCCGGAGAAGGTCGCACCGCCCTTGAAGTCGGCGAGGACGAAGTTCAGGATCTCCGAGGAGTGGGTCATCGCCAGCGCCAGCACCAGCGTGCGCAGCAGCTCCGACTTGCCGGAGCCGGTCGCGCCGACGCACAGGCCGTGCGGGCCCATGCCCTCCAGCGCGGCCTCCTTGATGTCCAGGTAGACGTGCTCGCCGTTGGCGCCGACGCCGATCGGCACCCGCATCCGCTCGTGCTGGGCGCGCGGGCGCCAGCTGCGGGCCACGTCGAAGGAGCCCGGGTCGCCCGAGCTCATCATGTCGGTGAAGTCGAGGTTGGACAGCAGCGGCTCGTCGTCCCCGCCGGCCGAGATCCGGTACGGCGCCAACTGCCGCGCCAGCGCCTCGGACTGCCACACCGAGAGCAGGTCCGGCTTGCCGGTGTACGTCGCGCCGGAGGCCGAGCGCAGCACCAGCTCCTCGGCGTTGACCGTCACCATCAGGTGCCCGCTGGGCTCGTCGACCTCGCCCGGCACCACCTCGATGACCGTCACGCCCTGCACGCCCTCCGGGCTCGCCAGCAGCGAGTCGTGCGGCACCCCGGCGCCGTCCATGACGACCACCAGGTGCGGCTGGTCGGCCGGCGGGGCCACCTCCCGCACGAAGCGCTGGCGGCCGGCCAGCTCGTCCTGGAGCAGGTACTCCAGGTCGCCCAGGTCGGCGGCGAACAGCCGGCGCGAGCCCGCGCCGTCGGCCTCCTTGCGGTGCTGGTTGTGCGGGAGCCACTTGGTCCACTCCCACTCCTCGGCCGCGCCGGGCGCGGCCGCGACCGCCACCATCAGGTCGTCCGGCGAGTGCAGGGTGGTCAGTTGGGCGATCATCGCGCGCACGTTCCCGTACACCGAGTCCGGGTCCCCGCACACCGTGATGTGGTAGAACGCCCGCAGCGAGACCGCCAGCGGCAGGTCCTGGAGGGTGCCGTGGGCCTTCAGGAAGGAGTGCATCGCGGCCGCCGACAGCGGCTCCAGCTCGTCCATCGGCGCGGTCTGCGGCGCCACCAGCGGCGTGGACAGCTGCACCGGCCCGAGGCCCACCCGGATCTGCGCGAAGTCGCCGTCCCCGGTGCGCCGTTCCCACAGCCGGCGGCCGTCCTCGACGATCGACCAGAGCTGGTCCGGGGCCGGGTTCAGGAACAGCAGCGCGCCGCGCTGGCGCTCCGCCGTGCGGCGCACCTGGCGGCGGGTCTGCTGGAGGTACTTCAGGTAGTCGCGCCGCTCGTCCGCCATCGCGGTCGAGCCGCCCTTGCGGGCCCGGACGATCTGCGCCAGCACCATGCCGACCGTCGAGGCGATCATCAGACCGCCCATGATCTTCATGGGTGCGGCGGCCCCCGGCGAGAAGAAGAACACCGCCGATCCGCCCATGCCCAGCATCGGCAGGATGCTCATCAGCCAGTCCTCGCCGCCCTGCCGGGGCAGTTCGGGCGGGCTCACCAGCTCCACCGGTTCGTCCGGCACGGTGGGCGGATACGCCCTGGCCGGTCGCTTGACCGTGATCACACCCATGTGTCATCCACCCCGCGGCGTCGATCGATCACTTCGGCATCAGCCCTCACGTGACTTGCGCACGCTCCGTACGGGAATCCGGTGACTGGGGACGCCCCACCCAGCGCAGCCCCCGTACCTCTGCGCAGGCGCCGATCCTAACGGTCGCCCCCGCACCGCCCGCCAGGGCCCGGTACGCACCGGCACCGGACACGAACCGAACGGGTAGGGTAACGCCGCGCCAACTCGCGGCCCGGTCGGGCCGGTTCCACAGCAACACCGAGCGCCGCCGGGCCTCGGCACCGTCAACAAGGGGGAGCGCCACGTGCGTCGAAGGATCGAGGTGCGGGCATGAGTGAGCGGAGCGAGCTCATCATCGAACACCGCGCAGTGGGCGGAGCGCCTGCCGGGCGAAGCGGGGTGGGAGCGTGAGCACCGCGGCCGCCACCGGCTACTGCCGGGTGACCGTCGTCGCCCCGGACCGCCGGATCGACGTCGCCCTGCCCGAGGACGTCCCGCTCGCGGACGTCTACCCCGAGGTGCTGCGGCTGGCCAACCAGAGCCAGCCCGACGGCACCCCCACCGGCTTCCACCTGGTCCGCCGGGACGGCACGGTGCTCGACAGCGGGCTGCCGCTGGCCGCCCAGCAGGTCCGCGACGGCGACCTGCTGGCGCTGCGCCCCTTCGCCGAGTCGCTCCCGCCGGCCGTCTACGACGACGTCGCCGACGCGATCGCCAGCGCCGTCGAGGCCGACCGCCGGTTCTGGACCGCCGAGCTGATGCGCGGCTTCGGCCTGATCGGCGCCGGGGTGCTGCTCACCCTGCTCGGCTTCGCGCTCTGGTTCTCCGACCTGCGCCACGACATGCACGGCCTGCCCGGCGTGCTGGCCGGCGTCACCGCCGTCGTGCTCACCGCGCTCGCCGGGGTCCGCGCCCGGGTCTACCAGGACGCCCACGCGGCCGTCGCGCTCGGCCTCGGCGCGCTGCCGCACGCCATGATCGGCGGCAGCGGCGTGATCGCCGTCGCCCACCTCGGGGACGGCCCCGGCCGGCTCCAGTTCCTGGTCGGCTGCGTCGCCGCCCTGGTGGTCTCCGTACTGCTGGCCGGCCTGCTGCCGGAGAAGGACGCGGTGTTCGTCGCCGCCGCCCTGGTCTCCACCGCCGGCGCGCTCGCCACCTTCGCGGCCGTCCTGCTCCCGGAGACCCCGGCCGGGCACATCGCCGCCGTCACCGGCGTCGCCGCCGTCGCCGTGGTCGGCTTCCTGCCCAGCCTCTCCGCCCGGTTCGCCCGGCTGCCGGTCGGCTTCAGCGCCCCCGGCCAGACCCGCACCCGCAGCCGCGACTACGACGAGGAGGCCGAGCGCGCCGAGGCCGTCCAGTACGAGCGGATCGCGCACCAGGCCCGCCGCGGGCACGAGGTGCTGGTCGGCCTGGTCGGCGGCTGCGCCGCGGTCGTGGTCGGCGCCTGCGCCGTCCTCGGCTTCACCGACGAGACCTTCCCCGAGGTGCTCGCGCTCGCCCTGGGCCTGACCACCATGCTGCGCGCCCGGCTGTTCCGCTACACCGCGCAGGTGCTCAGCCTCACGGTGGCCGGCCTGCTCGGCCTGAGCCTGCTGATCGTCGGGCTCTCCCTGCACACGCCGCAGTTCTTCCTGCGGGCGGCCGGCTCCACCACCGAACTCGACCTGCGCACGATCTGGCTGACCGCCTCGATCGCCTTCGGCGCCGCGCTGCTCACCGCGATCGCCCTGGTGGTGCCGCGGCTCGGGGTCTCCCCGTTCTGGGGGCGCATCCTGGACCTGGTGGACAGCCTCACCCTGATCTCGCTCGTCCCGCTGGCGCTCGCCGTCCTGGACGTCTACCGGCTGGTCCGCGGCGCCACCAGCTGACCGCAGGCCCCCCGGAGCCGCCCGCGGAGGCCCCGGAACCGTCCCCGGAGCCGCCCGCCCGACCGCCGAACGGCCGGGTGGGCGGCACTGGTACGCTTGGCCTTCGAGCGCAGCCGTGTGTCCGCCCCCCCGTGGGTCGACGACCGCCGGCCGCGCCCGCGACACCGAGTTCTCGATGAGTCCTGTGTTGTCGACCAGGACCGCTCGGTAGACCCTGAAGGAGTTGCAGTGGCTCTCGCCTCTGACGTCAAGAAGCAGATCTTCGCCGAGTTCGGCCAGAAGGAGGGCGACACCGGTTCCCCCGAGGTCCAGGTGGCCATGCTCTCCCGTCGTATCTCGGACCTGACCGAGCACCTCAAGACCCACAAGCACGACCACCACTCGCGTCGTGGCCTGCTGATCCTGGTCGGCCAGCGCCGCCGCCTGCTGCAGTACCTGGCCAAGAAGGACATCGAGCGCTTCCGTACGCTCGTCGACCGCCTGGGCATCCGCCGCGGTGCCGCCGGTGGCGCCCGCTAAGACCGCCGCTCGGGGGCGGCTCCCCACACCGGGGAGCCGCCCCTCGCGCGTATGCCGCGGCCGTTGAGCCGCGGCGCCCGCAGATAACAACTCGCGCGCACCTCCCCAGGTGGCCGAGGATTGCACCGTAGGGTTGTGGGCATGCCGGGTGATGGCGCACCAGCGCGCCACCCGGGCAGAAGGACCCAACCCCCCCGCGGGACGAAGGCTTCAAACGGAAGCCGCCCGCATCCGAGAGAGCGTCCAGACGCGGACCGCCCTTCCGGGCCCGGCAGCCGTGAGGCGCCGGTCCTCGGTAGTGGCCGTCGGAACCCCCGCAGACCGAGCGGGGCACTCCGGAGGCTTCGATCGAAGACCGGCCCGACTGCCGCCCTCCCCGAGGAGGGCCCGGGGCCCACCGCAGGCAGTACGCGGGGACGCTCTCCCGGAGACGTACGAAAGAGGAGATCTTCCAGGTGGAAGAGAACGTGTTCTACGCCGAGGCCGTGATCGACAACGGTTCCTTCGGCACCCGTACCATCCGCTTCGAGACCGGCCGTCTGGCCCGTCAGGCCGCCGGCTCCGCCGTGGCCTACCTGGACGACGACACCATGGTGCTGTCGGCCACCAGCGCGTCCAAGCAGCCGAAGGAGCACTTCGACTTCTTCCCGCTGACCGTGGACGTCGAGGAGCGGATGTACGCCGCGGGCCGCATCCCCGGCTCGTTCTTCCGTCGCGAGGGCCGGCCCTCCGAGGACGCGATCCTCACCTGCCGCCTGATCGACCGCCCGCTGCGCCCGTCCTTCGTCAAGGGCCTGCGCAACGAGGTCCAGGTCGTCGTCACCGTGATGGCGCTCAACCCCGACCACCTGTACGACGTGGTCGCGATCAACGCCGCCTCCGCCTCCACCCAGCTGGCGGGCCTGCCGTTCTCCGGCCCGATCGGTGGCGTCCGCGTCGCGCTGATCAACGGCCAGTGGGTCGCCTTCCCGACCCACAGCGAGCTGGAGTCGGCCGTCTTCGACATGGTCGTCGCCGGTCGCGTCCTGCCGGACGGCGACGTCGCGATCATGATGGTCGAGGCCGAGGCCACCGACAAGACCATCAAGCTCGTCGAGGGCGGCGCCGAGGCGCCGACCGAGGAGATCGTCGCCTCGGGCCTGGACGCCGCGAAGCCGTTCATCAAGGTCCTGTGCGCCGCGCAGTCGCAGCTGGCCGCCCAGGCCGCCAAGCCGACCGGCGAGTTCCCGGTCTTCCTGGACTACCAGGACGACGTCCTCGCCGCGCTGTCCGCCGCCGTCAAGGACGAGCTCGCCCAGGCGCTGACCATCGCCGGCAAGCAGGAGCGCAACAACGAGCTGGACCGCGTCAAGGCGCTGGCCGCCGAGAAGCTGCTGCCCGAGTTCGAGGGCCGCGAGAAGGAGATCAGCGCCGCCTACAACGCGCTGACCAAGAAGGTCGTCCGAGAGCGCGTCATCAAGGACAAGGTCCGCATCGACGGCCGCGGCGTCACCGACATCCGCACCCTGGCCGCCGAGGTCGAGGCCATCCCGCGGGTGCACGGCTCGGCCCTGTTCGAGCGCGGCGAGACCCAGATCCTGGGCGTCACCACGCTGAACATGCTGCGCATGGAGCAGCAGCTGGACACGCTCTCCCCGGAGACGCGCCGCCGCTACATGCACAACTACAACTTCCCGCCGTACTCCGTCGGTGAGACCGGCCGCGTGGGCTCGCCCAAGCGCCGCGAGATCGGCCACGGCGCGCTGGCCGAGCGCGCCCTGCTGCCGGTGCTGCCGACCCGCGAGGAGTTCCCGTACGCCATCCGCCAGGTCTCCGAGGCGCTGAGCTCCAACGGCTCCACCTCGATGGGCTCGGTCTGCGCCTCGACCATGTCGCTGCTGAACGCCGGTGTGCCGCTGAAGGCCGCCGTCGCCGGTATCGCGATGGGCCTGATCTCCCAGGAGATCGACGGCGAGACCCACTACGTCACGCTGACCGACATCCTCGGCGCCGAGGACGCGTACGGCGACATGGACTTCAAGGTCGCCGGTACCCGCAACTTCATCACCGCCCTCCAGCTGGACACCAAGCTGAACGGCATCCCGGCGTCGGTGCTCGCCGCCGCGCTGAAGCAGGCCAAGGACGCCCGCCTGCACATCCTCGACGTGATGAACGAGGCCATCGACTCGCCCGACGAGATGTCCCCGAACGCGCCGCGCATCATCACCATCAAGATCCCGGTGGACAAGATCGGTGAGGTCATCGGCCCCAAGGGCAAGATGATCAACCAGATCCAGGAGGACACCGGCGCCGAGATCACGATCGAGGACGACGGCACCATCTACATCGGTGCCGCCGACGGCCCGGCCGCCGAGGCCGCCCGCACCACGATCAACCAGATCGCCAACCCGACCATGCCGGAGGTCGGCGAGCGCTACCTGGGCACCGTGGTCAAGACCACGACGTTCGGCGCGTTCGTGTCGCTGATGCCGGGCAAGGACGGCCTGCTGCACATCTCGCAGATCCGCAAGCTGGCCGGCGGCAAGCGCGTCGAGAACGTCGAGGACGTCCTCGGCGTCGGCGCCAAGGTCCAGGTCGAGATCGCCGAGATCGACCCGCGCGGCAAGCTCTCGCTGATCCCGGTCATCGAGGGCGAGGAGGGCGGCGAGGCCGCTTCCGAGTGAAGCGCCGCTAGCTGACCCCCGCGGCCCGTACGCCTCACGGCGTGCGGGCCGCACCCCGTTGTCCACGCGTTCGTCCGTACGTGCCCATCCGCACGTGCGTTTCCTCTGGAGGTACCCCCCGTGGCGCAGGCCCCGGCGGTAACGCAGCGTCCCGGCACGACCCGGACCCTGCTCAAGGGCGTCGACGGCGCCGGCACGGTGCGCCGCACCGTGCTCCCCGGCGGCCTTCGGGTCGTCACCGAGACCCTGCCGACGGTGCGCTCCGCGACCTTCGGCATCTGGGTCGGCGTCGGCTCGCGGGACGAGACCCCGCAGCTCAACGGCGCCACCCACTACCTGGAGCACCTGCTCTTCAAGGGCACCGAGCGGCGCAGCGCGCTGGACATCTCGGCGGCCCTGGACGCGGTCGGCGGCGAGATGAACGCCTTCACCGCGAAGGAGAACACCTGCTACTACGCCCGGGTCCTGGACACCGACCTGCCGCTGGCCATCGACGTGGTCTGCGACATGCTCACCGGCTCGCTGATCCGCACCGAGGACGTGGAGTCCGAGCGCGGCGTCATCCTCGAGGAGATGGCGATGGCCGAGGACGACCCGGGCGACGTGGTGCACGACCTGTTCGCCAAGGTGATCTTCGGCAGCGGCCCGCTCGGCCGCCCGATCCTCGGCACCCAGGAGACCATCAGGACGCTCACCCGGGACCAGATCGCCGGCTTCTACCGCCGCCGCTACCGGCCCGAGCAGCTGGTCGTCGCCGCGGCCGGCAACCTCGACCACCGCAAGGTGGTCAAGCAGGTCGAGCAGGCCTTCGCGCCGCTGCTGGCGGCGTCCACCGCGGCGCCGGCCGAGGCCCGCCGCGGCGTCAAGGCGCTGCGCACGGCCGGCCGGGTCGAGGTGCTCAACCGCTCCACCGAGCAGGCCCACCTGGTGCTGGGCGTGCCCGGGGTGCCCCGGCACGACGAGCGCCGCTGGGCGATGGGCGTGCTCAACGCGGCCCTCGGCGGTGGGATGAGCTCCCGGCTGTTCCAGGAGGTCCGCGAGAAGCGGGGCCTGGCGTACTCGGTCTACTCGTACTCCTCGTCCTACGCGGACAGCGGCCTGTTCGGCATCTACGCCGGCTGCCAGCCCAAGCGGGTCGAGGAGGTGCTGCGGATCTGCCGCGCCGAGCTGGCCAAGGTGGTCGAGGAGGGCATCACCGAGGAGGAGCTGGGCCGGGCGATCGGCCAGATCTCCGGCTCCACCGTGCTCGGCATGGAGGACACCGGCTCGCTGATGAACCGGATCGGCAAGGCCGAGCTCAGCTACGGGCACCACCTGTCGGTGAACGAGATGCTGGAGCGCATCGCAGCGGTGACCCTGGAGGACGTCCACGCGGTGGCCCGTGATGTGCTGGGCGCGTACCGGCCGTCGCTCGCCCTGATCGGCCCGGTCAACGACAAGCGGGCCGCCAAGCTCGCCGATCTGCTGGTCTGATCCGCTTTTCCGGATCCGCTGAATCCCAGGTGAGAGGAACTTTTGCCATGACGCTGCGTGTCGCCGTGATCGGCGCCAGGGGAAGGATCGGCTCCGAGGCGGTCAAGGCCGTGGAGGCCGCGCCGGACCTGGAGCTGGTCGCCACCCTCGGCCGCGGGTCGGACCTGGAGGAGCTGACCGAGGCCGGCGCCCAGGCGGTCGTCGAGCTGACCCACCCCGACTCGGTGATGGGCAACCTGGACTTTTGCCTGCACCACGGCATCCACGTGGTCACCGGCACCACCGGCTGGACGGACGAGCGGCTCGCCACCGTCCGCGGCTGGCTGGACGAGGCCCCGGAGCTCGGCCTGCTGATCGCGCCGAACTTCTCCATCGGCGCCATCCTCGGCATGAAGTTCTCCCAGATCGCCGCCCGGTACTTCGAGTCGGTCGAGGTGGTCGAGCTGCACCACGACCGCAAGGCCGACGCCCCCAGCGGGACGGCCACCCGCACCGCCCAGCTGATCGCCGCCGCCCGGGCCGAGGCCGGCCGGCCGCCGCAGCAGGACCCGACCACCCACAGCCTGCCCGGCGCGCGCGGCGCCGACGTGGACGGGGTGCCGGTGCACGCGGTGCGGCTGCGCGGCCTGCTCGCGCACCAGCAGGTGATGTTCGGCGACACCGGCGAGACGCTCACCATCCGGCACGACTCGCTGCACCACAGCAGCTTCATGCCGGGCATCCTGCTGGGCGTGCGCAAGGTCGTCGGGACGCCGGGGCTGACTTTCGGCCTCGAACACTTCCTGGACCTGTGACAGTGTCGAACCAGACCGTGCCGTACCAGAGCACGCCGAACCGGACCGCGCCGATCCCCGGAGGGGCCCGATGACCTCCCGTACCGGTTTCTTCGTCCTGTCCGGCGTGCTGCTGCTGGTCGCCCTGGTCTGCGTGGGCGAGGGCGTCCAGCTGATCGCCACCGGCAAGCCGCTCGGCATCGGCATCGGGGTCTGCGCCTTCGTGATCCCGGTGATCGGGGTCTGGTTCCTGCGCCAGACCGTCCGCTTCGGCCGGGACAGCGAGCGGCTGGCCCGCGAGCTGGAGGCCGAGGGCGGCCTGCCGGTGGACGAGCTGGAGCGCAGCAAGGGCGGGCGGATCGACCGGGCCTCGGCCGACGCGGTGTTCGCCCGCCGCCAGGCCGAGGCACAGGACGCGCCGGGCGACTGGCGGGTCTGGTTCCGCCTCGCCGTGGCCTACGCCGACGCCGGCGACACCCCGCGCGCCCGCAAGACCATGCAGCACGCCATCAAGCTGCACAGCACCGAACCCGCAAGGAGTAACGCGTGAGCGACGAACCGACGGCCCCCAGCTTCCGCAGCGACGTGACGGTGGAGCTGGTCCGCAGCGCCGCCGCCGACTCGGACGTCATCTGGGCGGCCCGGGTCTCGACCGCGGGCGAGCAGTCCCTGGAGGCCCTCCAGCAGGACCCGGAGAAGTCCAAGGGCCTGATCAACTTCCTGATGCGCGACCGGCACGGCACGCCCTTCGAGCACAACTCGATGACCTTCTTCATCAGCGCGCCGATCTTCGTGTTCCGGGAGTTCCACCGGCACCGCAGCGGCTGGTCGTACAACGAGGAGTCCGGCCGCTACCGCGAGCTCCAGCCGGTCTTCTACGTCCCGGGCGAGGAGCGCAAGCTGGTCCAGGAGGGCCGCCCCGGCAAGTACGAGTTCCACGAGGGCACGCCGGAGCAGCACCGGACCACGACCGCGGCGATGGAGGCCGCGTACGTCGAGTCCTACGCCCGCTACCAAGAGATGCTGGCCGCCGGGGTGGCCCGCGAGGTGGCCCGCGCGGTGCTGCCGGTGGGCCTGTTCTCCTCGATGTACGCGACCTGCAACTCGCGTTCGCTGATGCACTTCCTGTCGCTGCGCACCCGGCGGGAGAACTCGGCGGTGCCGTCCTTCCCGCAGCGCGAGATCGAGATGGTCGCCGAGCAGATGGAGGAGCAGTGGGCCCGGCTCATGCCGCTCACCCATGCGGCCTTCGAGAAGCACGGCCGGGTCGCCCCCTGACCTGGGACGACAGGCATACGGGCAGAGTGTCTGGCATGTCTGGATTGCGGCTTTTCTAGCCGCTCCCTACATTCGTGAACACGGATTCCGGTGCTGCCCGAACCCCCGAGCGGGCAGCACCGGAATCCCACGTCCGCGCCACCGACGCGCTGCACCTGTCCGAACACCGGACCGGCATGGGTACCGCCCCACCGCCTACGAGTAGCTTTGGACGCATGGCTCCGACCTCCACCCCCCAGACGCCGTTCGGCCGGGTCCTGACCGCCATGGTCACCCCGTTCACCGCCGACGGCGCGCTCGACCTCGACGGCGCCCAGCGCCTCGCCACGCACCTCGTGGACTCCGGCAACGACGGCCTCGTCGTCAACGGCACCACCGGTGAGTCCCCGACCACCAGCGACGCCGAGAAGGCCCAGCTGGTCCGCGCCGTGGTCGAGGCGGTCGGGGACCGCGCCCACGTGGTGGCCGGCGTCGGCACCAACGACACCCACCACAGCGTGGAGCTGGCCCGCCAGGCCGAGGCGGCCGGGGCGCACGGCCTGCTGGTCGTCACGCCGTACTACAACAAGCCCCCGCAGGAGGGCCTGTACCGGCACTTCACCGAGGTCGCCGACGCCACCGGCCTGCCGGTCATGGCGTACGACATCCCGGGCCGCAGCGGGGTCGCGCTGAGCCACGAGACGCTGGTCCGCCTCGGCGAGCACCCGCGGATCGTCGCCAACAAGGACGCCAAGGGCGACCTCGGCGCCGCGGCCTGGGCCATCGCCCGCGCCGACCTCGCCTGGTACTCCGGCGACGACATCCTCAACCTGCCGCTGCTGTCCGTCGGAGCCGTCGGTGTGGTCAGCGTCGTCGGGCACGTGGTGGCGGCGGACCTGCGGGCGATGGTCGAGGCCTTCCTGGCGGGCGATGTGGTCAAGGCCACGAGCATCCACCAGCGCCTGCTGCCGGTGTTCAGCGGTATGTTCCGCACCCAGGGCGTGATCCTCGCCAAGGCCGCGCTGGAACTCCAGGGCCTGCCCGCCGGCCCGCTGCGACTCCCGCTGGTCGGAGCGACGCCCGAGGAGATCGAGCGGTTGAAGCAGGATCTCGCCTCCGGCGGGGTACACCTTTAGCAGACACGGACGTGCGCGCCCCCGGCTCGCCGGACCTCCCCGGGTCCGCCGCTGGACCGGACCGTAGGCGCGAGAGCACAGACCCAGTAGGAAAACGACACTGAGTACGCGCGCCATATGTCTCCAGGGGGAGGACCCCGGACATATGGCGCGCGTCGTGAGGAGAGTCTTTTGAGCCACCCGCACCCCGAGCTCGGCGCGCCCCCGGCACTGAAGGAGGGCGCCCTCCGCATCACTCCGCTCGGCGGCCTCGGCGAGATCGGCCGCAACATGACGGTCCTCGAGTACGGCGACCGCATCCTGATCATCGACTGCGGCGTCCTCTTCCCCGAGGACGAGCAGCCCGGCGTGGACCTGATCCTCCCGGACTTCAGCTACATCCGGGACCGTCTCGACAAGGTCGACGGCATCGTCCTCACCCACGGGCACGAGGACCACATCGGCGCCGTCCCCTTCCTCCTGCGGGAGAACCCGGACATCCCGCTGATCGGCTCCAAGCTGACCCTCGCCCTGATCGAGGCCAAGCTCGCCGAACACCGCATCCGGCCGTACGTGCTGGAGGTCAAGGAGGGCGAGCGCGAGCGCATCGGCCCCTTCGACTGCGAGTTCATCGCCGTCAACCACTCCATCCCGGACGCCCTGGCGGTCGCGGTCCGCACCCCCGCCGGCATGGTCGTGGCCACCGGTGACTTCAAGATGGACCAGCTCCCGCTGGACGGTCGCCTGACCGACCTGCCGACCTTCGCCAAGCTGGCGGAGGAGGGCATGGACCTGCTGCTGGTGGACTCCACCAACGCCGAGGTCCCCGGCTTCATCCCGCACGAGCGGGACATCTCGGCGGCGCTGCGCAACGTCTTCGCGAACGCCGACAAGCGCATCATCGTGGCCTCCTTCGCGAGCCACGTGCACCGCATCCAGCAGGTGCTGGACGCCGCGCACGAGTACAAGCGCAAGGTCGCCTTCGTCGGCCGCTCGATGGTCCGCAACATGGGCATCGCCCGCGACCTCGGCTACCTGAAGGTCCCCGGCAACATGGTCGTGGACGTCAAGCAGCTGGACGACCTGCCGGACAAGGAGGTCGTGCTGATCTGCACCGGTTCGCAGGGCGAGCCGATGGCGGCGCTGTCCCGGATGGCCAACCGCGACCACCAGATCCGCATCGTCGAGGGCGACACCGTCGTGCTGGCCTCCTCGCTCATCCCGGGCAACGAGAACGCGGTCTACCGGGTGATCAACGGCCTGACCCGCTGGGGCGCCAAGGTCGTGCACAAGGGCAACGCCAAGGTGCACGTCTCCGGCCACGCCTCGGCCGGCGAGCTGCTCTACTTCTTCAACATCTGCAAGCCGCGCAACCTGATGCCGGTCCACGGCGAGTGGCGCCACCTGCGCGCGGCCGCCGAGCTGGGCATCGCCACCGGGGTGCCGCGCAACCGCGTGGTCATCGCGGAGGACGGCGTCTGCGTCGACCTGGAGAAGGGCGTCGCCCGGATCGTCGGCAAGGTGCAGGCCGGGTACGTCTACGTGGACGGCTCCTCGGTCGGCGACATCACCGAGGCCTCGCTCAAGGACCGCAGGATCCTCGGCGAGGAGGGCTTCATCTCGGTCTTCGTCGCGGTCGACTCGACCAACGGCAAGATCGTCGGTGGCCCGACCATCCAGGCCCGCGGCTCCGGCATCGACGACAACGCCTTCGGCCCGGTCGTCGCCAAGCTCCAGGAGGGCCTGGACCGCTCGGCGAGCGACGGCGTGCTGGAGCCCCGTCAGGTGCAGCAGCTGGTCCGCCGGACCATCGGCAAGTGGGTCGCGGACAACTACCGCCGCCGGCCGATGATCCTGCCGGTCGTCGTCGAGGTCTGAGGCTCGCTCAAGACCGGCTGAGGCCGGTTTGACGTGGGGCGACCCGGTGCGTAATGTTCTCCGGGTTGCCCCACGGGACGGCCCCTCGGAAACGGGCTCGAATTCGGATTCGAATTCGAGAACGACCGGGGAAAACGGACCGAAAGACTCTGATAGAGTTCGGGAGCGCCGAAAGGCGAAAGCAAATCGGATGAATGAAACTCCGGAAAACGGAGCGGAAAACATCTGATAAGCTGGAAACACGAAAGAACGAAGCCCGGAGGGTC
>NZ_JBLRWA010000045.1:0-42380 GCF_048159585.1 Kitasatospora sp. SC0581
AGGAACGGACGCTTCCTTCGGACCGCCTTCCAGCGGACCCTCCGGGCTTCGTTCTTTCGTGTTTCCAGCTTACCAGACGTTTTCCGCTCCGTTTACCGGCGCTTCATTCATCCGATTCCCGCTGGGGGGATTTCCTGCGAACTTCGTTCCGAAGCCTATCAAGGCTTTCGGAGTGATCCGTCCGTGGGATTTTGCTTCGTCAGAGGACGCGTATTCCGTGGAACACGCTCGCCTCGATTCGGCGGTGTCGTAGACACTAACGCCCGGGACCGACCGTTGTCCAGTCAGTCCCAACCGTTCAAACCTACTAGCCCACCCTCACCACGTCAATGGTTTTGGCCGGACGAGTAGAAGACTAGCAGGTCAGAGACCTGTCGATCACATCGGCTCAGGCCGCGACGGGCTGGAGGTCCGCCCGGTCGGCCGCGTCCAGATCGCCGAACTCCCCGTCCCCGGCGGCCCGCCGGCCCAGCACCAGGGCATAGAGGAGGAAGGCCGCCTCGGCCAGCACACCGATGGAGATGCGGGCCCAGGTCGGCAGGCCGGACGGGGTCACGAAGGCTTCGAGGACGCCGGAGACCGCCAGGACCGTCGCCAGGCCGATCGACATGCCGATGATCGCGCGGCCCTGTTCCGCCAGGGCCACCGAGCGGGTGCGCGGGCCGGGGTCGATGACGGTCCAGCCGAGGCGCAGCCCGAGGCCGCCGGCCACGAAGACCGCGGTCAGCTCCAGCAGGCCGTGCGGGATGAGCAGGCCGAGGAAGACGTCGAGGCGACCGGCGGAGGCCATCAGCCCGACGCCGATGCCGAGGTTGAGCACGTTGGTCCACATCACGTAGAGCACCGGAATGCCCAACGCGATCCCGAACAGCAGGCACTGCACGGCGATCCAGGCGTTGTTCGTCCAGACCTGTGCCGCGAAGGAGCTGGCCGGCCGGTCCGAGTAGTACGTCTCGTACTGGCCGCCGGGGCGGGTCAGCTCCTGGAGGTGTTCGGGCGCGACCAGGCTGTTGCGGACCTCGGGGTGGGTGGCCATCCACCAGGCGAGCAGTGCGGTGGCGACCATCGAGACCACCGCCACCGGCACCCACCAGCGGCGCGAGCGGTAGAGCGCGGCCGGGAAGCTCACCGTGTAGTAGCGGGCGACGTCCTGCCAGCCGTTGGTCCGGGCGCCGGTCACCGCGCTGCGGGCGCGGGAGACCAGGCCGGTCAGCCGGCTCACCAGGGCCGGGTCCGGCGCGGCGGCCTGGACCTTGGCGAGGTGTCCGGTGGCGCGCTGGTAGAGCGTGACCAGCTCGTCGGCCTCCTCCCCGCCGAGCCGGCGCCGGCGGGCGAGGGCGTCCAGTCGGGCCCACTCCCCCTGGTGGGTGGCGACGAAGACGTCCAGGTCCATTTCGGCGGCTCCATAGATCGGCGGCGGGCGCGGACGTGCGTGCGCGGGCGGGTCCGCGGGCGGGCGGGTCCGGGCTGGCGGGTCCGGGCGGACACGCGCGGCCCAGCATGCCAGCAGCGGCCGCCGCCCCGGCCGTCGGGATCTCACTTCCCGTGCGCCCACCGGGCCCCGTATGTTTGCGGCTGCGGATCAGACTGCGGAGAGCGCGTCACGGGGAGCCGGTCCGGGGTGGTTCCCTCCCCCGGCACCGCCGCCCTCCCAGGCGCCGGATCCCCATGGGCGAGCCGTACCGGCTCCAAGAACGTGAACGGACAGGTGTCTTGAGCGACCTGGTGACGGGTGAGGCGGTCGTCCTCGGCCTGCAGACGGCGAAGCTTCCGAGCAGGGCCCTGGCGATCGTGATCGACCTGCTGGTGGAGTTCGCCGCCCTGCTGGTGTTCACGCTGCTGCTGAGCCTCGCGCTGATCGGGCTCGACGGCGCGGCCCTGGCCGCCACGATGATCGGCCTGATGGTGTTCTTCCTGGTCGCCGTGCCCGTGATGGTCGAGACCCTCACCCGCGGCCGCTCGCTCGGCAAGGCCGCGCTCGGCCTGCGCGTGGTGCGCACCGACGGCGGGCCTGTGCGCTTCCGGCACTCGCTGGTGCGCGGGCTGGTCGGCTTCTTCGAGATGATCGTGCTGACCGGCGCCCCGGCCGTGATCACCTCGGCGGTGCACTCGGACGGCAAGCGGCTCGGCGACATCTTCGCCGGGACGGTGGTCGTCCGCGAGCGCACCCCGGGTGCGGGCGGCTCCGCCACCCCGCTGCCGCCGGTGCACCCGCACCTGCTCCAGTCGATGGGCCACGAGCTGGTCGCGATGGACCTGTCCGCGGTACCTGAGCCGCTCTGGCTGGCCGTCCGCCAACTGCTCGGCCGGACGAGCCAGTTGGACCCGGCGGTGATGCACCGGATGTCCACCCGGCTGGCGGAGGACCTGTCCGCCCTGATCGGCCACCCGATCGCGCCGGGGCTGCACCCGGCGGCGTACCTGGGCGCGGTGCTCACCGAGCGCCAGCGGCGGGAGTGGACGCGGGCCCAGCAGCAGCTGTGGGCGGCCGGGCCGATACCCGGCCGACCGGTACCCGCCCAGGTGCCCGCCCAGGTGCCCGCTCCCCGCCCGGCCTCCGGTCCGCTCCCCGCGCCGGCTCCGACCGGCCCGGCCGACGGACGGCCCGTCCGGGTCCTCGGCCTGCCGACCCAGCAGCCCGCGCCCACGGCTCCCCCGGCCCCCGCCGCAGCCCCGGCAGCCGCACCGACCGCCCCGACGGCCCCGTCCTTCGACAAGCCCGCCGCCGGCAGCGGCTTCGCCCCGCCCGCCTGAGGCGAACCGCCCTGGCCGCAGCAGCCCTGCCGCACGGGCCCCGGCCGCGAAGGCCCGCTACTCCTCCTCCGCCCCCACCCGCCAGGCGTTCGGCGGCGACTCCAGCTCCTCCAGCTCGATCCCCTCCGCCGCCAGCACCACGTCGCCCGCCAGGTGCACGACCTGCTGCTCGCCCGTCTCCAGGTCCGCCACCTGGTACCGCTCGACCAGCAGCGGCCCCGAATCCGTCTCGTGGGTGTCGACGCCCTCCAGCAGCCACCCCTGGTCGAGGGTGCGCGGCGCCAGCACCGGCTCGGTGAAGGCCACCAGCCGCACCCGCGCGCTCGCCCCCTCCCGCAGCCGCAGCAGCCGGGCGGTGGCGACCAGGAAGCCCGGCGAGCGGCCGGTGAAGGCGTGCGCCCGGTCGTGGCCCTCCGCCGCGAGCTCGCCGCCGGGGTCGGCCGCGTCGGTCCGGACCCAGGCCACCCCGTCCACCGCCCCGCCGCGCACCTGCCAGCCGCCGGCCCGCAGCTCCAGCCGCAGCGGCCGGGCGCGCGAGTCCAGCGTCAGGTCGGTGCTGCCGAGCACCCGGCCGTCCGGCGCGTAGGTCTTGGAGACGTACCGCCACCCGGCCGCCCCGGGGGCGCAACTGAAGCGTTCCTCCCCGAGCGGGACGTGGTCGTGCGGGTCGTGGAGCGAGTACCGGCCGTTGGGCATGCCGGAAAGCCTACGTGCGCGGTTCGCGTGCAACGTTCCGGCCGGTGCCCGCATTAGAGGGGCGGACGGCGCGCCGGTGCGCCGCCACCACGACGAGAGGGGGTGCGGATGGCGAAGCAGACGCGCGACGTGGAGTTCACGGAGTACGTGGCCTCCAGGAGCGGCTGGCTGCGCAAGGTCGCCTATCTGCTGTGCGGGGACTGGCACCGGGCCGACGACCTGGTGCAGGAGTGCGCGACCAAGCTGTACGTGAACTGGTCGCGGGCCGGCCGGGTCGAGAACCTGGACGGCTACGCCCGCAGGGTGCTGGTCAACACCTTCCTCGCCGAGCAGCGCTCGTCCTGGTGGCGGCGGACGTCACGGACCGCGGCGCCGGTGGACGTGGCGTCGGTGGCCGCCGACCTCGACGCCCGGCTCGACCTGCGCAAGGCGCTGGCCGCGCTGCCGCCCAAGCAGCGGGCCACCGTGGTGCTCCGGTACTACTGCGACCTCACGGTCGATCAGACCGCCGATGCGATGAGCTGCTCCTCGGGCAACGTGAAGAGCCAGACCTCACGGGCGCTCGCCACCCTCCGGACGACGCTCTCCCCCCGTCCCACCACCGCCGAGAGGACGTCATGAGGTCGCACGAGCAGCGTGATCTGACCGCCCGGCTGAGCGCCCTCGCCGAGGCCCCGGCGCCGCCCGCCGCACTCGACACCTCGGCGGTGATCGCCCGCGGCCGGGTCCGGCTGCGCCGCCGCCGGCAGGCCCTGGTCGGTGTGGTGGCCGGGTCGACCGCCGCCGTCCTGGCCGGCGTCCTGCTGCTGCGCCCGGCCGGGGCGCCGCCCGCGCCGGCCGTCCCCGCGCCCACCGCCCCGGTCTCGCTCGCGCCGTCACCGACGGCCGCACCGACCCCGGCGGCGAAGACCGGTCCGCTGAGCGCCGAGGCCCGCTTCGGCTGGCTGCCGTCGTGGCTGGCCCGGCCGGCCGTCGGCTACGCGAACAGCGACAGCCGTTCCGTCGCCACCGCGGCCACCACCACCGCCGTCCTCAACGCGACCCCCGCCCTGAAGCTGGAGCTGCTGCGCGGCCCCGGCGAGTCCCCCGCCCCCGGACAGCACATCGCCCCCGCGCCCCCGGTCGCCGGCCGGGAGGCCCAGTGGCTGCTCACCGACGCGTCGGGATCCCTGGGCGGGCTGCGCTGGCTGACCGCCTCCGGCCGCTGGGCCCAGCTGACCGCCACCCTGTGGCTGGACGCGAAGGTCCAGGACGACCTGCTCCGGGTCGCGGCCGGCGCCGAGTTCGGCGACCGGGACGTCCCGTTCCCGGTGCGCCCGACCGGCCTGCCCGCCGACCTCGGGCTGCGGAACGCCGAGGTCCACCGGCCCACCAGGGACTCCGAGCCCCCGTGGAGCGCCATCCTGTCGTACACCGTCGGCGACAAGTGGCTGAGCGTCACGGTCCAGCCGGACGGCTTCGGGAAGTTCGCGGACGGCCGGCCGAACGGCGGCACCCCGGTGTGCCGGGTCGAGAAGGGCGTCCAGCTCTGCGCCAACGGCACCGCGGCGGGGCTCCCGTCCGTCCAGGGGGCCGGCGGACTGGCGGGTCTGCTCGAGCGGTTCGAGGTGCTCGGCGCGGACGAGGCCTCCTGGACCCGCTGAACCGCCCCGGCGGAACGCCGACGGCCGGCGCCCCCGGAGGGGAGGGCGCCGGCCGTCGGATCCGCTGATCGGTCAGTAGCGGTACTGCTCCGACTTGAACGGGCCCTCGACCGGGACGCCGATGTAGTCGGCCTGCTCCTGGCTCAGGGTGGTCAGCTTCACGCCCAGCGCGTCGAGGTGCAGGCGGGCGACCTTCTCGTCCAGGTGCTTCGGCAGCACGTAGACGCCGATCGGGTACTGCTCGGTCTTCGTGAACAGCTCGATCTGGGCGATCGTCTGGTTGGCGAAGGAGTTGGACATCACGAAGGACGGGTGGCCGGTCGCGTTGCCCAGGTTCAGCAGGCGGCCCTCGGAGAGGACGATGATGGTGCGGCCGTCGGCCTTGCGCCACTCGTGGACCTGCGGCTTGACCTCGGTCTTCACGACGCCGTCGAGCTTGGCCAGGCCGGCCATGTCGATCTCGTTGTCGAAGTGGCCGATGTTGCCGACGATGGCCTGGTGCTTCATCCGGGCCATGTGCGAGGCCATGATGATGTCCTTGTTGCCGGTCGTGGTGATGAAGATGTCGGCGATCTCCACGACCTCCTCCAGGGTGGTGACCTGGTAGCCGTCCATCGCCGCCTGCAGCGCGCAGATCGGGTCGATCTCGGTGACGATCACGCGGGCGCCCTGGCCGCGCAGCGACTCGGCGCAGCCCTTGCCGACGTCGCCGTAGCCGCAGACGACCGCGACCTTGCCGCCGATCAGGACGTCGGTGGCGCGGTTGATGCCGTCGATCAGCGAGTGGCGGCAGCCGTACTTGTTGTCGAACTTCGACTTGGTGACCGAGTCGTTGACGTTGATGGCCGGGAACAGCAGCTGGCCGTCACGGTGCATCTCGTACAGGCGGTGGACACCGGTGGTGGTCTCCTCGGTCACGCCCTTGATCGTGGAGGCGACCTCGGTCCACTTGTTCGGGGTGTCCTTGAGGGTGCGGTTGAGCAGCTCCAGGATGATCCGGAACTCGTCGTTGTCCGCGGTGGACGGGTCCGGCGCGACGCCGGCCTTCTCGAACTCGACGCCCTTGTGGATCAGCAGGGTGGCGTCGCCGCCGTCGTCCAGGATCATGTTCGGGGTCTTGCCGTCAGGCCAGGTCAGGGCCTGCTCGGTGCACCACCAGTACTCCTCCAGGGTCTCGCCCTTCCAGGCGAAGACCGGCACGCCCTGCGGGTTCTCCGGGGTGCCCTCCGGGCCGACGGCGATGGCGGCGGCCGCGTGGTCCTGGGTGGAGAAGATGTTGCAGGAGCACCAGCGGACCTCGGCACCGAGCGCCGTCAGGGTCTCGATCAGCACGGCGGTCTGGATGGTCATGTGCAGCGAGCCGGTGATGCGGGCGCCGGCCAGCGGCTGCGCCTCGGCGTACTCGGCGCGGATCGCCATCAGACCGGGCATCTCGTGCTCGGCCAGCTGGATCTCCTTGCGGCCGAACGGCGCCAGGGAAAGGTCGGCGACCTTGAAGTCACCGGTGATGTCGGTCGACATGCGTCTGCTCCTCGCTGATGGGGGTGGGGCCATAGGTCCGGGCGTGCGTCGCGTGCGTCAGGCCGTACGGGTGCACGGCCACGCCGGGACCGCCGGGTCCGTGGTGGTGGACCGGCTTCCCGTTGCGCAGCACAAACCGTCGGAGGACCTCTCTCCCTCGACCGGCGCGCGCCCCGCGGGGTGCGGACCGCCGATCGACCGCCATCAGCAGCGACGTTCTGGCTCTGGTGACGAATCTACACCGATGGCCCCGCCGGCCGTCCGCCGATGACCGATTTCGGCCCCCGGTCCGACCCGCTCTCAAGCCGGGCCCCAGGACGGGCCGGTGTGCGGGACAGGTCGGTGCGCGGGAGGGGTCAGTGCGCGCCGCCCGGGCCGGGGCCGCCGGGCGTGGCGGCCGGGTCGTCGCCCGCCGCGGCCTTCTCGGCGCTGTACACGTCGGGCTCCAGGTAGATCGCCCGGGCGATCGGGACGACCGCGCGGACCCGCGACTCGGCGGCGTCGATCGCCTCCGCGACCCGGGCGGCGCTGTCCTCCGCGTTGACGGCGATCTTGGCCGCGACCAGCAGCTCCTCCGGACCGAGGTGCAGGGTGCGCATGTGGATCACCCGGGTGACCGCCTCGCCGTCCACCAGCGCCTCCCGGATCCGGCGCACCGAGTCCTTGTCGGCCGACTCGCCGAGCAGCAGCGACTTGGTCTCCAGGGCGAGCACCACGGCGATCACCACCAGCAGGAGGCCGATGCACAGGGTGCCGATGCCGTCCCAGACGCCGTCGCCGGTGATCACGGTGAGCCCGACGCCGAACAGCGCGAGCACCAGGCCGATCAGCGCGCCGGTGTCCTCCAGCAGCACCACCGGCAGCTCCGGCGCCTTGGCGGTGCGGATGAACTGGGTCCAGCTCTGCTTGCCCTTGGCCTTCTCCGACTCCCGCATCGCGGTCAGGAAGGACCAGCCCTCCATGCCGATGGCGAAGACCAGCACGCCGACCGCCCAGCCCCAGGCGTCCAGCGCCTCCGGGTGGCTGATCTTGTGCCAGCCCTCGTAGACCGCGAACAGGCCGCCGACGCTGAACAGCACGATGGCCACCAGGAAGCCGTACACGTAGCGCTCGCGGCCGTACCCGAAGGGGTGCTCCTCGTCGGCCGCCCGGCGCGCCCGCTTGCCGCCGATCAGCAGCAGCACCTGGTTGCCGGAGTCGGCCACCGAGTGCACGCCCTCGGCCAGCATCGAGGAGGAGCCGGTGAAGCCGAAGGCGGTGAACTTGGCCACGGCGATCGCCAGGTTCGCGGACAGCGCCGCGATCAGTGCCTTGGTACCGCCTTCGGTGCTCATGCTTCCAGGTCCTCACGGGTCGGTCGGCGTCGTCGAGCGCTTACCGTACCGGCCCCGGGGGCCCGATCGGCCGACCGTCTCAGGACTGCGCGGCGGCGAGCCCCAGGTAGACGGCGGCGAAGTCGGTCAGCGCGACCAGGTCGGCCAGCGCGTGCAGCGCGTCCGGCCGGGTGCTCGCGTACTCGGTCAGCCGGACGTCGTGCGCGGCGGCCAGCCGGTGCGCCCGGGAGACGCCGAAGCTGCGCGGCCCGGCGTCCTCCTCCGGCACCTCGGCCGGGCCGTCCTGCTCGTCCGGCGCCGCCGGGCCGGCCGCGCCGGGGGCGTGCCGCAGCAGCAGGACCTGGAGGTGCAGCGGGTCCGGCTCCTCGACCCGGTCGCGGAAGAAGTCGTCCGGATCGGCGCCCGCGCCCAACTGCCCGGTGAACATGCCGCGGTGGGCGGTGAGCACCTGCGGCAGCGGCCCGGCCAGCGCCGGACGCCCGGCCCGGTCGGCCAGCTGGGCGGCGAACCGGGTGGCGGCCGCCCCGGCGATCGGGCCCTCGGCCCACAGCAGCGGGACCGTCCCGGCCAGCCGGGCGGCCAGGCCCTTCGCCGGGTTGGTGTACGCGGCGGCGTCCGGGCGGCAGCGCACCGCGGCGGCGTCCAGCAGGTCGGCGAGGGCCGGCAGCGCGTCGTACGGGAGCTGGGTGAGGCCGATCTTCTGGGCGAGCGCCAGCAGCGGGGCGAGGTGGGACCAGAGCGCCGCCGGGTCCTCGGCCGGCAGGTCCGGCTCGACGGCCGTCACGGGCGCGAGGTCCTCGGGCAGCACCGAGGCCACGAACGGCAGCGGCAGCGCGCGCACCTGCAGCGCGGCCTCGGCCAGCGCGCTGCCGGCCGGGGCGGTCACCACGATCGCGCAGCCGCGCGCGTACGCCTGCTCGGCGAGGGCGACCAGGCCCTGCTCGCCGCCGTCGGCGGAGCTGATCACCAGCAGGTCCAGCGGGCCGGCCCAGCCGGGCAGCTGCCAGCCGAGCCCGGCGGTGAAGGCGGGCGGGGCGCCGGCCCGGTCGGCGCGCGGGGCGGCGGCCTCGGTCGGCGGCAGCGGGGTGACCAGGGAGCTCGTACCGGCCAGCGCCGAGAGCATCTCGGCGGCGGTCAGCGCGCTGCCGTGCCCGGCGACCAGGACGGCACGCGGGCGGCCGTCCGGACGCAGCCGGTCGAGGCCGGCCGCCTCGGCCTGCCGCAGCGCGGTGCGGACCCGCGCACCGGCGCCGGCCAGGGCCAGCAGGGCGCGGTCGTGGTCGGCGCGCTGGAGGGCGGCCGGGTCGTCGAGCAGGGTGTCGTCGAGCATGCGGCGAACCTCCGGCTGCGGTCCTGGACGGGCGGTCGGGGCGGTCGGGGCGGCTTCGTCCCGGGGCTTCCGCCCGGGCTTCGTCCCGGGCGTCGCCCCCAGGATCAGGCCGGGCGGCGGGCCTCGTCCACCAGGAGGACCGGAATGCCCTCGCGGACCGGGTACGCGAGGCCGCAGTCCGCGCCGGTGCAGACCAGCTCGGGCTGCTCCTCGGTGCCGCCCTCGACGAGCGCGGCCCGGCACTGCGGGCAGACCAGGATCTCCAGCAGGAAGGATTCGAGCTTCATGGGGCTCTCCAAGGTTCGGGGGTGGCACGGAGGTGCCCCGGCCGATAGGAAACCCTACCGGCCGGGGCACCGGGGCCCGTGTTCAGGCGCTCCGCGCGGGCGCGAGCCCGGTCGGGGGCTCGGGCGGGGCGTCGGGCGAGGGGCTCAGCCGCGGACGACGGCGAGCACGCCGTCGCGCAGCTCGGCCATCTTCGCCGGGTCCTTGGCCTCGACGTTCAGGCGCAGCAGCGGCTCGGTGTTGGAGGCGCGCAGGTTGAACCACCAGTCCGGGCCGGCCACGGTCAGGCCGTCCAGCTCGTCCACCGTGGCGCCCTCCCCGCCCGCGTAGGCGGCGCGGACGGCGGCGGTGCTGGCGGCCTGGTCGGCCACGGTGCTGTTGATCTCGCCGGAGGCGGCGTAGCGGTCGTACTCGGCGGTGAGCCCGGACAGCGCGGACGGCTGCCCGCCGAGCGCGGCCAGCACGTGCAGCGCGGCCAGCATGCCGGTGTCGGCGCGCCAGAAGTCGCGGAAGTAGTAGTGCGCGGAGTGCTCGCCGCCGAAGACGGCGTCGGTCTCGGCCATCTCCTGCTTGATGAAGGAGTGGCCGACCCGGGTGCGCACCGGCTTGGCGCCGAGCTCGCGGACCACCTCGGGGACGGTCCAGGAGGTGATCAGGTTGTGGATGACGGTCGGCTCGGCCTCGCCGGCGGCCCGGGCGCGGGCGATCTCGCGGACGGCGACCAGGGCGGTGATCGCCGACGGGGAGACCGGCTCGCCGCGCTCGTCCACGACGAAGCAGCGGTCGGCGTCGCCGTCGAAGGCGAGGCCCACGTCGGCGCCGACCTCGCGGACCTTGGCCTGGAGGTCGACCAGGTTCTTCGGGTCGAGCGGGTTGGCCTCGTGGTTCGGGAAGGTGCCGTCCAGCTCGAAGTACATCGGGACGAGCTCGATCGGCAGGCCGTCGAAGACGGTCGGCACGGTGTGGCCGCCCATGCCGTTGCCGGCGTCCACCACGACCTTGAGCGGGCGGATCGCGGTGAGGTCGACCAGGCCCAGCAGGTGGTCGGCGTAGCCGCGCAGGGTGTCCTGGGCGGACAGCGCGCCCGGCTTCACGTCCCTGGCCGGGACGGTGACGGTGTCGTCCTCGGCGGTCCAGGACTCGACCAGCTCGCGGATCTCGGACAGGCCGGTGTCCTGGCCGACCGGGGCCGCGCCGGCCCGGCACAGCTTGATGCCGTTGTACTGGGCCGGGTTGTGGCTGGCGGTGAACATCGCGCCGGGCAGGTCGAGCTTGCCGCTGGCGTAGTACAGCTGGTCGGTGGAGCACAGCCCGATCTGCACCACGTCGGCGCCGTAGGCCGCGGCGCCCTCGGCGAAGGCCAGGCTCAGCGACGGCGAGGAGGGCCGCATGTCGTGCCCGACCACGATCGCGGTCGCGCCGGTGACCTGCACGAATGCGGCACCGAAGGCCCGGGACAGGCTCTCGTCCCACTGGTCCGGGACAACGCCTCGGACGTCGTACGCCTTCACGAGCTGCTTGAGGTCGCGCACTGCGGCTCCACCCTGGTTTTAGGACTGATCACGAAACGTCGGGGCCACCGCGCGTCGGTCGACGGGCGCGGTGACGGTAGACGGGCAGCGTACCCGGGCCGGACGAACGCCCCGTGCCAGGACCGGGGACGCCCCGTACCGGGAGGGGTGTCAGTTGTCGGGCGAGCGCAGCACCCGGAGGTGGCCGCGGCGGCCGCCCTCGGTGGACTCGCCCTCGAAGCCGCGGCCCTGACGGGGGGTCTGCGGGCGGGCGGCCTCGCGCACGGCGTTGGCCAGCGCCTCCAGGTCGTCGCTGCTGCGGCGCAGCGGCCCGGCCTCGGCGGCGAGCCGGACGACCTCCCAGCCGCGCGGGGCGGTGAGCCGCTCGGCGTGCTCGGCGCACAGGTCGTAGCAGTGCGGCTCGGCGTAGGTGGCGAGCGGCCCGAGGACGGCGGTGGAGTCCGCGTAGACGTACGTCAGCGTCGCGACGGCCGGCCGGCCGCACGCGGTCCGCGAACAACGACGTACAGAGCTCACGAGGGTGGACGGTACCGCACTCCCCGCCGGGGAGCGAAGACCGCCTGCCCGGAGGGGGTGCCGTGTCGCCCCGCGGGCGCCGGGTCCGCGTATCCGACGCCCCGTGCGATTCCCGGTCGGAGTGGTCCACTTCCGACCGTCCAAGGACTACCCTCGGCAGTGATATGGACAGCTCCGCACCGCAGTCATCGACAGGCCCGGCGCGCCGCCCCCGGCACCGCGACCGGCACGGGCGGGGCCTGCGCGGCCCGCTGGCGCCGCCCCAGGTGCCGATCTCGCTCACCCGCTCCGAACTGTTCGACGACTACGTGCGCGAGTCGGTGGAGCGCCTCGAACGGCGTTGGCCGCAGTTGATCGAGGTGGAGTTCGCCGTCCAGGAGGTGCCGCTGCACGAGCCGGACGGCGCCGACGCCGAGGACGGCGTGCCGCTGGGGCGGGTGTCGCCGGGCCAGCAGGGGCGCAAGAGCCAGATCGTGGTGTACCGGCGGCCGGTGGAGATCCGGGCGAAGACCCGGGAGGACCGCGCGGCGCTGGTGCACGAGATCCTGATCGAACAGGTCGCGGAGCTGCTCGGGCTGTCGCCGGACGCCATCGACCCGCGCTACGACGAGGACTGAGACGGGTCGGGGCCCGCGCCGGGTGTCCGGCGCGGGCCCCGCTCGGCGCGCTCAGCGCAGGACGACACCCGGGTCCTGGCCGGCCTGCGGGACCTTGACGGTGCTGCGGTCGTCGCGCATCGCCTGGACGGTGAACATCGGCACGTCCTTGGCCGGCAGGGAGAGCATCCGGGCGGCCACCACCGGGCCGCCGGAGACGGTCTCCACGGTGAGCGCGAAGACGCCGTTCAGCCCGGCGGGCTCGGGCGCCGGGAGGGCGACCGTGCCGCCGGCCGGCAGCTGGACCTCCTTGGTGGCCGGGGTGCCGCCGCCGCTGCCGGCCGAGGCGGTGACCCGGACGGTGGCGGCCTCGCCGCTGGAGGTCAGGTAGAGCGTGGAGGCGCCGGCCCGGTTGTCGGCGACGGTGGCGCGGGCGCCGACCGGGTCGCTGCCGGTCAGCCAGGCCGCGTCGGTCTTGCCGTTGGCCGCCGCCCGGTCGACCCGCAGCCCGGCCACGACCGGGGTGCGGTGCTTGTCGTCGCTGGGCGACAGCCGCAGCCCGGCGACCTCGTCCCGGGTGAGCTTGCCGAGGTCGACGGCGGCCACCATGCCCGCCTTGACGTGGATCGACTCGTTGCCGGCCGGGCTGAACCAGCCGTTCTTGCCGGACAGCTGGATCTTCAGGTCGGCGTCGTCCTCCGGCGGCGCCCAGACCACCAGGCGGGCGGAGGCGGTGTCGGCGGGCAGGCCGGGCATCACCTGGACCGGGGCCGGGGCGTCCGAGGCGGGGACCCAGTCGGCGCCCTTGCCGCCGTCGGCGGCGTGCAGCGCGGCACCGACCCGCCCGGAGCGCACCACCACGTGCACCGCGAGGTCGGCGACCGCGCCCTTGGTGAGGGTCGACAGCAGGACGGCCTGGGAGCTGCCGGGCGAGACGGTGATCCCGTTGGCGGCGTCGTTGTCGATCAGGCCCTTGTCGCCGTACAGCTTGATGTCCACCACCGCGGCGGCGGACTCGGTGTTGACCAGGCTGAGGTAGTCGACCCGGTCGGCGGCGGTGCTGGCCCCGGCGAACCAGAAGCTGGTCGCGGCCGGGGTGCAGGTGAGGCCGGACAGGCCGAGGCCGCGCTGCTCGGTGACCACCGTGGTCTGGGTGACGGTGAAGCCGGGGGCGAGGGCGCCGGTGGCGACGGCCCCGGTGCCGGGCGCGGCGTCGCCGTTGGCGGCCGGGCCGGTGGCCGGGGTGCCGGGCTTGGGCACGGTCAGCCGGGCGTCGGCGGGCGCCGCGTTCTTGTCCTGGACCGGGGCGCCCGGGGCGCCCGAGCCGGTCGGGGCCGGGGTGGCGGCGGCCGGGGCCGCGGGGGCGGTGGTCGGCTGGGCGGCGGGCACGGCGGGCGCGGCCGCGTCGGAGAGCCAGCCGGCCCCGCCGGTGGCGGAGCCCGTCCCGGGCGGGGTGTAGGCGGTGAGCGTGGTCGAGCCGGTCAGGCCCTGGACCGGCTGCGGGCAGACCACCGAGGTCCGCTCGACCTGCGCGGTGGTCGCGGCGGCTCCGGTGCCGGCCTTGGCCGGGGCGGCCGGCGGGCGCACCTGGGCGATCCCGAACACCGCCGCGAGCACCACGGCCGCGGCGAGCAGGGACTGGGTGGTCTTCGCCGCCCCGCCGGACCCGGCTGCTCCGGCCCCCTCGGCTCCTCCGGCTCGCCCGGCGAGCGGGCCGCGGCCGCGGCCGGGGCGGGACGTCCGGGCCGGGCCGGACGGCTCCGCCGCGACGGCGGGCCCGGCCGGCTCGGCGGCCTCGCCGGCGCCGGACTTCTTCCTGAATGCGGGCTTCTTCATCGCGGGTCAGCTCCCCGATCCGTGCTGGTGCGGGTACCGGCCGGGGCCGTTGGGGTCGTTCGGGTCGTACGGGGCCTCGCCCTGGGGCTGGCCGGGCAGCCAGGGCTGCTGCTGCTCGGGCTGCTGCCCGCCGTCGTAGCCGTGGACCTCGTAGTACGGCTGCTGCTCGGGCTGGTACGGCTGCTCGTAGCCCTGCTGCCGGCCGTACCCGTGGGCGTCGTACCCCTGGGTGTCGTAGCCCTGGCCGCCGTACGGCGCGGCGACCGGCTGCTGGGCCGCGTACTGGTCGTAGCTGTACGGGTCGGCCTGCTGGTACGCCTGGTACGGGTCCGTGTACTGCTCGGCGTCCTGGATGGCGGCGGCCGCCTGGACGGCGCCGGTCACCGGCTCGGAGCTCGGCTGGGCCGGGATCGCGCCCGGCCGGTCGTACACCCCGGACTCCTCGGCACCGCCCTCGGCGCCCTCCGCGCCCTCGCCGCGCTCGGCCATCCGGCGGGCCCGGCGGCTGCCGGGGGCGGGGGCCTGCGCCTGGGCGGCGGCGGCCAGCGCGGCGGTGGCGACGGCCTCCTCCGGCAGGTCGTCGTCCTTGTGGCTGCGGCGGCCGGGCAGGGCCAGCACCAGGATGGTGAGGCCGAGCAGCACCTGGGCCCAGATCCAGCCGGTGTGGGCGGCGCCGCCCTCGCGGGTGACGGCCAGCTTGCCGCCGGCGGCCGGGAGCTTGAAGCCCTGCGCCCAGCCGTCGACCGTGGTGGGCTCCAGCGCGGTGCCGTTGACGGTGGCCTTCCACTCCGGGGCGGCGGACTCGGCGAGCCGCAGCACCCGGCCGTCCGGGCCGGCCGGGACGGTGGCGGACAGGTCGCGGGCCCCGGACGGGACGACCACCGGGGTGGCCCCCGGGGCGGTGATCACCGCGCGGACCGCGGGGGTGCCGTTGACCTGCCAGAGCGCGGCGGCGCCGTCCTGGTTGGCCTTGACCAGGCCGGGGGTGGTGTCCAGGACGTCCTTGAAGGCGTCGATCACCGGCTGCTGGACCAGCACGTAGGCGATGCCATAGCCGGCCAGGGCACTCGCCTGGTCGGCGCCGGAGCCGGCCAGCAGGCTGCCGACCATCTTGTTCAGGCCGTCCTGGGTGCCGGTCGCCGGGTCGACGGTGGACTCGGCCTGGCCGAGCGTCAGACCGGCGCCGCGCAGCACGGTGTAGCGGACCGCGCCGCCGCCCTTCTCCCCGGTGACGACCAGGGTGCGGGCCCGGTCGGTGGTGCCGGCCTCCTCGGCGATGAACGCGGGGACCTGGTCGGCCTGGCCGCGGTGCAGCGGCCCGCCGGCGCCGGTCAGCGCCCACCACAGGCCGGTGCCCAGCGGGGCCAGCACGGCCGAGGCCACCACCAGGGCGGCCACCGGCTGGCGCCAGCCGAAGGCGATCCCGGCGACGCGGGCGTTGGCGCCGTCGGCGCCGATCGCGGCGGCGGCGAGCAGGGCGAGCCCGGCGATCAGGGTCGCCGGGCCGGTCCAGGCGGGCACCGCCGGACCGCCGGAGGCCGGGGTGACGGAGGTGCCCGCCACCACGACCGAGAAGACCAGGCCGGCGCCGGCCGCGCCCCAGGCGACGAGCACCGCACGGCGGCGGTCGGCGCGCAGCAGCGCGGCCAGGGCGGCCAGCACGACACCCGCCGAGAGCCAGACCGGCGGCACCCCGGCGCCGCCCGGGTTGACCAGCAGCAGGCCGGCCGCGCTCGCGCCGGTGCCGTGCAGACCGGGCAGCCCGGCCTCCAGCAGCAGCCACTGCGGGTGCGACAGCACCTTGAGCGACCACGGGGCCAGCACCGCGACCGGCACCGCCAGGATCACCAGGACGCGCAGGCCGAGCGGCCGCAGGGCCGCACCGCCGGAGCCGAAGGCGCTGCCGCGCAGCACCCCGACGACCAGCATCGCCAGGCAGAGCGGCACCGCGAGCGCCCACGTTATCGGGACGAAGGCGGTGGCCAGGGTGAGCAGCAGGACGGTCATCCAGACCGGGCGCCAGCCCGGGCGGGCGCCCTTGGCGGCGCTCTCGGCGCGGATGCCGAGGCCGGCCGCGATGGCCGCGGCGCGGGCCAGCGGCGGCAGCAGCACGGCGAGCACGGCGGTGCCGATCCGGCCCTGGGCGAGCGCGCCGGTCGCGGCGGGCAGCAGCGCGTAGGTGGCGCTGGCCCAGGCGCGGACCAGCTTGGAGTCCAGCAGCGGCCGGGACACCAGGTAGGCGCTGACCGCGGAGAGCGGGACGGAGAGCACCACAAGCAGGGTGAGCGCGAGGTCGGCGTGGTCGAACAGGATCCAGGAGAGCACCGCGAGCACGCCGAGGTACGGCGGTGCGGCGGCGGTGGACCCGGTGCCGACCGGGTGCCAGGCGTCCGCGTACATCGACCAGAGGCCGCCGGCCCCGTCGGCCGCCGGCAGCAGGGCGCCGCCGAACAGCTCGCCGCTGCCGAGCAGGCCGCAGCAGGCGATCAGGGCGAACACCAGCAGGGCCGCGAACAGCACCGGCGCCGGGCGCCGGGCGAGCTTCTTGAGCAGGGCGAACTGCTCGACGACCAGGTCCTCGGCGTCCTCGTCGCCGCCGGCCTCGGCCGAGCCGTGCCGGCCGGTGTCGTCGCCGCCCCCTATCCCGAGCGAGCCGACGACGCCCTCGACCGCCAGCCGGGTGGTGGCGCCGGGGGCCGGGAAGAGCGTGCGGTCGTCCAGGGCGTCCGCCGACCGGGACTTGGCGCGGCGTTTACGCCCGGCCAACAGCCGTGGGAAGCGGACGAGTTCGTGGCCGAGGCCGGCGAGTTCGTCGAAGGCCTGGCGCGGGTCCTTGCCGAGCAGGTTGGTGACGGCCCGCAGCAGGGTGCCGAGCACCAGCCGCAGCAGGACGTAGGGGAAGAGCGCGCCCTTGCAGTTGGTGAGCAGGGTGTAGACGGCGCCGGCCTTGTCCATCCGGTGCGGATGGGCGGGGCCGCAGTCGATCGCCCGGCGCTCGCGGGCGGCCGCCTCGGCGTGCCGCAGCACGGCGTCGGGGGCGACCACCACGCGGTGGCCGGCGGCGTTGACCCGCCAGCAGAAGTCGGTGTCGTCCCGCATCAGCGGGAGGGCCCGGTCGAAGCCGCCGAGCTCCTCGAAGACGTCCCGGCGCACCAGCATGCCGGCGCTGGAGACGGCGAGCACCGGGCGGACCTGGTCGTGCTGGCCCTGGTCCTGCTCGCGGCGGTCGAGGCCGGTCCAGCGGCGGCCGGAGCGGGCGATGGTGACGCCGACCTCGAGGAGCTGGCGGCGGTCGTACCAGCTGCGCAGCTTGGGGCCGACCACGGCGGCGCTGGGGGTGGAGTCGGCGACCTGGAGCAGTCGGCGCAGGGCGTCGGTCTGCGGCTCGCAGTCGTCGTGCAGCAGCCAGAGCCACTCGACCGGCCGGGTCTCGCGCGGGCCGCCGCGGCCGAGGTCGTCCTCCTGGGCGAGCGGGTCGCCGAAGTCGTCCCAGCCGCCGGTGACCGGGTCGTAGCCGGAGGGGTCGAGCCGGTACGGGAGGTCCTCCGGGCGCAGGGGCGCGCTGCCCGCCACGGCCTCGTGGACGGCGGTGCCGAAGCCGGCCCGGCGGCCGAGGACCAGCGGTCCGCTCTCGGGCAGCCAGTCGGCGAGGGTGTCCGCGAGCAGTTGCGGAGAGTTGTCGGTGGATCCGGTGTCGACCGCGAGGACGCGCTGGACCTGGCGGTCCTGACCGAGCAGGCCGGCCATGGCCCGCGGGAGCCAGCGGGCGCCGTCGTGCGAGACGATCACGGCGGTGACCAGGTGGCGCGGATAGGCGGGCGGCCGGGAAGCGGTGGAGCCGCTCTGGTGGCTGTAGACGGTCATCGCGTGCGCGGGCCCCAGTTCTCGGTGGACACAGCCGGTGAACGGCAACCGGATGGCGCACCACACTAACGGCTCCGGGTGGCCGCTTCGTCCGGGGTGTGCGTGCGGGGACGGTGAAGGGGCCCCGGGAACACGAAAGCGCCCCACCACCGCGGTGAGGCGCCCGTACAGCTGTGCGGTTGTCCGTCGCTGTCGAAGGGTCAGCGGGGGGCGGGGGCCGCCCGGTCAGACCGCGCTCTTCTTGAGCCGACGGCGCTCGCGCTCGGAGAGGCCGCCCCAGATGCCGAAACGCTCGTCATTGGCGAGGGCGTACTCCAGGCACTCGGAACGGACCTCGCAGGCGAGGCAGACCTTCTTGGCCTCGCGGGTCGAGCCGCCCTTCTCGGGGAAGAAGGACTCGGGGTCGGTCTGGGCGCACAACGCGCGCTCCTGCCAGCCGAGTTCCTCCTCGTCCTCCGCGATGCCGTCCCCGATCAACAGCTCAAAGAGCTCGCTCATGTGGCGCGCCTCCTCTGCCCCTACTTGGCGTCCCCGTGGTTGCCGTTGCCTCGTGCGGCTGACGACACGAGTGAAATTACAGTTGCGTCACTCTGGCCCAGTCAAGCCGAGCTCTGGTATTGGGGCTGGGATTCACTCCCTGGCACCAAGCCGTTACGAATAGTGTACATATCCGGACACATCGGACCTTCCACCTCAAGGTCCTGAACGGTGCCGAACCATCCGCAACCATTCACCGGGTGACGCTCGGTCACCGTCACAGGCCGGTCATCGGCCTGCCTTCCCGGCGATCTTCCCATCGAAACATAGAGAGTGATGAATCACCCCATCAGGGAAAGATCCGGACCTAACCCACTCGAATGCCGCATCCTTCGGTTTGACACCGCCCCTGCGGATGCGGTGTCCTTGCTCCTATGTCAGAGTTCGCCAGCCCCCGGAGCGGTTCCACGCTCCGCCGTGCCGTGAACTCTTGTTGTCGCCTCTGTTCCTGCTGTATCTAGGCGCCCGCGTCCCACCGCGCGCCGCCCCCAGGAAGCACAGAGGCCGCCCGCGATTCCCGTCCCAGGACATCCCGGATCCGGCCGATCCCGACGAACCGGCCGACCCTTCCGAGGACGACTCCCGTGCGCATGATCCGCATCCGCAAGCGGAACCGCGACCGCAACAAGCTCTCCCGCCGTGGCCCCGCCACCGTCCGCACCGGCACCCCCGCCGACGCCCGGACCCGCCAGTGGGCCGACGGCCTCAGCGACGTCTCCATCGCCGGCGACCCGCTCGCCTTCCCGCACCTGGCGCGCACCGACCTGCCCGCCCACCCCACCACCGTCGCCGAGTACGCCCGGCTGGTGCGCGAGATCGCCGCCGACCGCTCCCGCTGGGAGCCGCTGGTCCGCTACGACGCGCTGACCCGCTGGTACGCCCGGCTGGAGACCGGCCCCGGCTACGAGGTCTGGCTGCTCAGCTGGCTGCCCGGGCAGTCCAGCGGCTTCCACGACCACGGCGAGTCCTCCGGCGTGATGAGCGTCGTCCGGGGCGAGCTGATCGAGCGCTCCCTCACCCTCCCCCAGCCCTCGGCCGGGGGCGACCCCAGCGGCGCGATCGCCCGCACCCTGCGGCCCGGCGGGCAGCGGGTGTTCTCCTCCGGCTACCTGCACGAGGTCGTCAACGGCGCGCTCGAACCCGCCGTCTCCATCCACCTCTACGCCCCCGGCCTGACCGAGATGAACCAGTACGGCGCCACCGCCGTCCCCGAGCAGCACCAGGAGCAGCACACCGGGCGGCAGGCGCAGGCCGGGTCGCACTGATCACGGCTGACGGAAAGTCGGACCGTGGCAGGATGAACCCCATGCGCATCGTGGCACTGGCAGGCGGAATCGGCGGGGCGCGCTTCCTGCGCGGACTCCTCGCGGCGGTCGGACCGCAGGACGAGATCACCGTCATCGGCAACACCGGCGACGACATCCACCTCTACGGCCTCAAGGTCTGCCCCGACCTCGACACCGTGATGTACACCCTCGGCGGCGGCATCCACGAGGAACAGGGCTGGGGCCGGACCGACGAGACCTGGTCCATCAAGGCCGAGATGAAGGAGTACGGCGTCGGCCCCGAGTGGTTCGGGCTCGGCGACCGCGACTTCGCCACCCACCTCGTGCGCAGCCAGATGCTCACCGCCGGGTACAGCCTCAGCCAGGTCACCGAGGCGCTGTGCGTGCGCTGGAAGCCGGGCGTGCGGCTGCTGCCGATGAGCGACGACCGGGTCGAGACCCACGTGCGGATCACCGACGAGCAGGGCACCCGGGCGGTCCACTTCCAGGAGTACTGGGTCCGGCTGCACGCCGAGGTGGACGCCGAGGCGATCGTCCCGGTCGGCGCGGACACCGCCAAGCCCGCGCCCGGTGTGCTGGAGGCGATCGCCGAGGCGGACGTCATCCTCTTCCCGCCGTCCAACCCGGTGGTCTCGATCGGCACCATCCTCGCCGTCCCCGGCATCCGGGAGGCGGTCGCCGCCGCGCCCGCGCCGGTGGTCGGGCTCTCCCCGATCATCGGCGGGGCGCCGGTGCGCGGTATGGCCGACAAGGTGCTCGCCGCCGTCGGCGTCGAGGCCACGGCGGAGGCGGTCGCGCTCGACTACGGCGCGGCGCTCGTCGACGGATGGCTGGTGGACACCGTGGACGAGGCCTCGGTGGCCGCCGTCGAGGCCGCCGGGATCGCCTGCCGGGCCGTCCCGCTGCTGATGACCGACGTCGAGGCCACCGCCAAGATGGCGCGGGCGGCGCTCGCGCTGGCCGAGCAGGTGCGCAAGTGACGCTGGAGGTCCTCGGCGTCGAGGGGCTGCCCGAGGTCGCGGCCGGGGCGGACCTCGGCGAGCTCATCGCCAAGGCGGGGACGTACCAGGACGGCGACATCCTGCTGGTCACCTCGAAGATCGTCAGCAAGGCCGAGGGCAGGCTGCTGCACGCCGCCGACCGCGAGGCCGCGATCGACGCCGAGACCGTCCGGGTGGTCGCCCGGCGCGGGCCGGTCCGGATCGTGGAGAACCGCAACGGCCTCGTCATGGCCGCCGCCGGGGTCGACGCCTCCAACACCGCCCCCGGCACCGTGCTGCTGCTGCCCGAGGACCCGGACGCCTCCGCCCGGGCGCTGCGGGCCCGGCTCCAGCGGCTGACCGGCCGCCGGCTCGCCGTCGTCGTCACCGACACCTTCGGCCGGCCCTGGCGCAACGGGCTGACCGACGTGGCGATCGGCGCCGCCGGCCTCTCCGTCCTGGAGGACCACCGCGGCCGCACCGACAGCCACGGCAACCGGCTGGAGATGACCGTCACCGCGACGGCCGACGAACTCGCCGCCGCCGCCGACCTGGTGAAGGGCAAGGCCAGTGGCGTCCCGGTCGCCGTCGTGCGCGGACTCGGACACCTCGTCACCGCCGAGGACGGTGAGGGCGCCCGGCCGCTGGTCCGGCCCGCCGTCGACGACATGTTCCGGCTCGGCACCTCCGAGGCGCTGCGGCAGGCCGTCACCCTGCGGCGCACCGTCCGCTCCTTCACCACCGAGCCGGTCGACCCGGCCGCCGTCCGCCGCGCCGTCGCCGCCGCCGTCACCGCGCCCGCCCCGCACCACACCACGCCCTGGCGGTTCGTGCTGCTGGAGTCGGCGGACACCCGGGTCCGGCTGCTCGACGCGATGCTCGCCGCCTGGCAGCGCGACCTGCGCGAACTCGACGGCTGGGACGAGGCGAAGATCGCCCGGCGCACCGCCCGCGGCGACGTCCTGCGCGACGCCCCGTACCTGGTGGTGCCCTGCCTGGTGACGGACGGCTCGCACGACTACCCGGACCCGCGCCGGGCCGCCGCCGAACGGGAGATGTTCACCGTCGCCGCCGGCGCCGCCGTGCAGAACCTGCTGGTCGCGCTCACCGGCGAGGGGTACGGCTCCGCCTGGGTCTCGTCCACCATGTTCTGCCGCGACACCGTGCGGGAGGCGCTGGACCTCCCGCAGGGGTGGGACCCGATGGGCGCCGTCGCCGTCGGCCGGCCGGCGGAGGCGCCGAAGGTCCGTCCGGAACGCGACGCGGGGGCCTTCATCACCGTCCGGTAGCGGCAGCCGCCGGGGTCAGCGGTGGCGGTGGTCGTTGGGAGTCAGCCGGGGGCCGTAGCGGGGGGCGTGGGCGGCCGTGGCCAGCAGGAGGCGGCAGACCCGGTGGCGCTGGGGGCGGTAGGGCTCCAGGAGCGCGAGCATCTGGGCGTCGTCGCTGCGGGGGCGGCCGGCCAGCGCCCAGCCGACCAGGTCGGGCAGGTGGAAGTCCCCGACCGAGACCGCGTCCGGGTCGCCGTTGCTGCGCTGCAGCGTCTCGGCGGCCGTCCAGGGCCCGATGCCGGGGACGGCGGTGAGGCGGGCGAAGGCCTCCTCGTGGCCCATGGCCGAGGCCTCCTCAAGTCGCGGCGCCAGGCGGACGGCGCGCACGACCGTGCCCGAGCGCTTCGGGTCCACGCCCGCCCGGTGCCACTCCCAGCTCGGCACCAGTGCCCACTCGCGGGCCGACGGCGCCACCCGCATGCCCTCGGCCGGGCCCGGCGCCGGGGTGCCGAAGTCCCGCAGCAGGAGGCGCCAGGCGCGGTACGCCTCGTCGGTGGTGACCTTCTGCTCCAGGATCGCCGGGACCAGCGACTCCAGCACCAGGCCCGTCCTGGTCAGTCGGACCCCGGCGGTACGGCGCTGGGCGTCCCGCAGCGGGCCGGGCGGCAGGACCAGCGCCTCCGGGGCGTCCTCGGCACCGAGCAGGGCGGGGAGGCGGTCGAGGAGCCACTCCGCGCCGGGGCCCCAGGCGCTCGCCTCGACCTCGCCGGCGGCCGGACGCGGCAGCACCCGCAGGGTGCCGATGCCGCCCGGGGTGCGGGAGGCGCGCCAGACGGCGCCGTCGCCGGTGCTGCGGTACGCCGGGTCGGCGGGGCCGCGGCGCAGCGGGAGCAGGGTGCGGGCGACGTCCAGCGGGAAGCCCGGGCGCCAGCGCCGTACCGCTTCCACCGCCGTCGCCTCCCGGGTCGCCTCCGGACATGAACGATACGCGGGGGGTCGGACAGCGCGGGAGGGACGGCGGAGGGCCCCGGGGTCAGCGGGTCTGGAGGCGGGCCGCCGCGGCGCGCAGGGCGGGGAGGCGGGCGTAGAGGGCGTTGCCGGGGCACTCGGTGTCGAAGGCGTCGCGGTGGCCGGAGACGGCGTCGAAGTCGACGGTGCTGCCCTTGGGGTAGCGGCTGGCGTCCGAGGAGGAGGTGAGGCGGGCGCGGCCGTCGGCGGGGCGGGCGGCGAGGCCGAGCTTCCAGGCGGCGAGGGCGGCGAGGCTGTCGAGGAGGGGGCGGGACGGCTGGTCGCCGGTGTAGGTGCCGAGGGCGGCGACGCCGGCGGAGTCGGTGTTGAAGCCGAGGGTGTGGGCGCCGTGGACGGGCTGGTCGACGCCGCCGGCCCGGCCCTCGTAGACGGTGCCGCAGCGGTCGACCAGGAAGTTGTAGCCGATGTCCCGCCAGCCGTTGGTCTTCACGTGGTACTGGTAGATCGCCCGGACCACCCGGGGCGCGTCGGCGCAGGCGTAGTCGGTGGTGGTGGCGGTGTGGTGGACGAAGACCTCGCGGACCGGGCCGGTGTACTCGAATTCCGGGTCGCGCAGCGACTCGTCGGCGCCCCAGCCGGCCCGGGTGACGATCCTCGGGCGCGGGGCCTGTCCCTTGGCCGGCCCGGCGGGCGGCGCGGTCGGCGGTTCCGCGGGCAGGGTCCGTACGGCGGCCGGGGCGGCGCCGTGTCCCGGGTCGACCAGGTCGAGCCGCAGTCCGGGCGGTGCTCCGGCGGGCCCGGGCCGGAACTCGACGGCGACGCCGTCGCTGCGGCCGGTCCAGAGCGGGGCGGTGGCGCCGTGCGCCGTGTGGTCGGGGCCGTCCTCGGCGTCGGCCTCCAGCCGGTGCCAGCCGCTCCAGCGGCCGGTGGCGGCGTCCCGGGTGCGGACCCGGAGCACCGCGCCGGCGAGTGCGTCCGCCGGGCCGTCCCAGCCGAGGCCGAGGAGTTCGAACGGTGCGGTGCCGCGCGGGGCGAGGCCGGTCCCGGCGGGCAGCGGGAGCGTGGTGGTGGAGCCGCCGCCGGCGAAGTCGTGGCGGCGCGGGGCGGACGAGGGGGTCGCACCGGCGGCGGGCTGGAGCAGGAGGGCGGCGGTGCAGCCGGCGAGCAGGGCGGCCGGAAGTGAGAGGCGCATAAACCGGATCGTCGCCGCAAACCGGACCGCCCGCCACGCCGCTCCGCGCCCGTTCGGCCGCCCCTCCCGACCTCCCACCCGAAGGCCGTAGGCTGGGGCGCACCATGACTGCGCCCTTCGCTGCCGACGCCCGCACCCCCGTCGAGCTGCTGCACGCATTCCTGCGCGGCGGCACGCCTTCGGTCGATCCCGCGGCCCCTCTGGTCACCTTCTACGACGACGCCACCGGCGAACGGGTGGAGCTGTCCGCCCGGACCTTCGACAACTGGGTGGCCAAGACGGCCAACCTCCTCCAGGACGAGCTGAACGCCGGCCCCGGCGACCGGGCGGCGCTGCTGCTGCCCGCCCACTGGCAGAGCGCCGTCTGGCTGCTGGCCTGCTGGTCGGTCGGGGTGACGGCGGTGCCGGGCGGCGACCCGGCCGCCGCCGACCTGGTGGTCAGCGGCCCGGACGGGCTGGAGGCCGCCCAGGCCTGCGAGGGCGAGCGGGTCGCGCTCGCCCTGCGTCCGCTCGGCGGCCGCTTCCCGCAGCGCCCGGACGGCTTCCTCGACTACGCCGCCGAGGTGCCCGGCCAGGGCGACCGCTTCGCCCCGTACTCCCCCGTCGCCCCGGAGGGGCCGGCGCTGGAGACCGCGGTGGACGGGCTGCCGCTGAAGCTGACGGGCGAGCAGACCGTGGCGCTGGCCCGGGAGGGGGCGGCACGGCTCGGCCTGAAGCCCGGCGACCGCGTGCTGTCCACCCTCTCGTACGACGACTGGACCGGTCTGGAGGCCGGTCTGCTGGCGCCGCTGGCGGCCGGCGCCTCGGTGGTGCTCTGCCGCAACTCGCAGGCGCTGGACGCCGGGCAGTGGGAGAAGCGGACCGAATCCGAACGGGTGACACTGCGCCTCGGCTAACCCCCGGCCCGGGCCCGGCGGGTAGGGATCGCTGCCATGGCCGAGGACGACACCGAGCACCCCCCGACCGCCACTCCCCCGACGAACGGCGCGGCCCAGGACGGCCCGCCCACGGACACCCCTCCGGACGGGAGCGGACGCCCGCGCAGGCGCCGGCGGTGGCTGATGATCACCGCCGGCGCCTGCGCGTTCCTGCTGGTCGCCACCGGGGTGCTGCTCTGGATCGCCTACCGCACGCTGGACGGCAACATCCGCGCGGACTCGGCCACCGACCGGCTGCTCGCCAAACTGGAGGCCGAGCGGCCGAACCGCACCGCCGGGGCGCGGGGCGCCGAGAACCTCCTGCTGATCGGCAGTGACGACCGCTCCGGCGCGAACGGCTCGTACGGCGGCGAGCCGGGCAGCCAGCGCTCGGACACCACGATCCTGCTGCACCTGGCCGCCGACCGCAGGCACGCGACGGCCGTCTCCGTGCCGCGGGACGTCATGGTCACCGTCCCCGCCTGCGAGAAGCCGGACGGCACCCGCAGCAGGCCCGCGCTGATGCAGTTCAACTGGGCCTTCGAGACGGGCGGTCCGGCCTGCTCGATCCGGGCCGTCGAGCAGTTGAGCGGCATCCGGATCGACCACTACGTGATCCTCGACTTCAGCGGCTTCAAGACGATGGTGGACGCGATCGGCGGGGTCGAGGTGTGCGTGCCGCAGCCGATCCACGACAAGGACGCCAAGCTCGACCTGGCCGCCGGCCGGCGGACCCTGCACGGCGAGCAGGCCCTCGGCTACGTCCGGGCCCGGGAGAGCCTGGGCGACGGCAGCGACACCCAGCGCATGGGCCGTCAGCAGCAGTTCCTGGCCGCGCTGATCCGCAAGGTGCAGTCGCAGGGCGTGCTGCTGAACCCGGCAAAGCTGTGGCCGGTGCTGGACGCCGCGACCTCCTCGGTCCGGGCGGACGGCGCGCTGTCCTCGCTCGGTGCGCTGTACGACCTCACCCAGGACCTGCGCGGCATCCCCTCGGCGGACGTGGTCTTCCTGACCGCGCCGCGCCGCCCGTACCGCTACGACTCGGACCGGGACGAGTTCGTGCAGCCGCAGACCGGCCAGCTGTTCGCGGCGCTGCGGGACGACCGGCCGGTCGCCGTCCGGGCGCCCGGGTCCACGCCGTCCCCGGGACCGGTCCCGGGGGCGGGCCGCTCGCCGGCGGCGGGGCCGGGGGCGGGCGCCGGGAGCCAGCCGACGGCCGAGGTGGCGGCGCTGGCGAACGCGTCACCCTCGGCGGGCGCCGCGCCCACCTTCGAGGGACGCACCGCCGACGTGGACGCCTGCGCCCAGCACTGAGCCGGACGCCCCTGCCGACCCCGGCCGCCCCGGGCCGGCCGCACCGACCGATCCGGACGCTTCCGCAATTGGTCGGCCACGTACGGTATTTACCTCCGCATTGCCGGAACATGGCGGAGATCACACCGGGAACGACTCCCGCGTTCGGCTCGTCTACTGTGTCCGGATCGGCCCGTCCGTACGGGCGGTCCACAGCCGTGACCGGTCGAAGGTAGGGAACCCCCGTGCACGAGGAGCAACCGGAAACCGGACGGTACCGGGTGGACCCGGCCCCCGGCGTCCCCCGGCAGCGCCGCGGGGCCGCCGCACCGACCGCCGAGGAGCCCGCCGCACCGGCCCCGGAGGGCCGCCGGGACACCCGTCGGCGGGCCGCCGCGCTCGCCAGGCGCAGCCGGCGCCGACGGGCCCTCAAGTGGACGGCCGGGGCGGGCGCCCTGGTGATGGTCGCGGGCTGCGGCGGGGCGTACTACCTGTACCGGCACTTCAACGACAACCTGACCTCGGTCAAGGTCCAGCTGGGCGACGAGTCCGAGCGCCCGCCGGCCGCCGGGGACGCGCTGAACGTCCTGGTGATCGGCACGGACAGCCGGGAGGGCCTCGGCCGGGAGTACGGCGACGAGGGCAGCACCGGGCACGCCGACACCACCCTGCTGTTCCACATCGCCAAGGACCGCACCAACGCGACGGTGATCAGCCTCCCGCGCGACCTGATGCTGCCGATCCCGGAGTGCCAGAGCACCCAGGGGAAGAAGATCCCCGGCTCGGCGCGGGAGGAGTTCAACAACAGCCTCGGCCAGGCCGGGCGCGACGCGGGCTGCACCTGGAAGACCGTCGAGAAGAACACCGGGATCCGGGTCGACCACTTCGTGCAGGTCAACTTCGAGGCGGTGAAGAGCCTGTCCACCGCCGTCGGCGGGGTCGAGGTCTGCGCGGCCAAGGACATCAACGACTCCGGCTCCCACCTCAAGATGACCAAGGGCCGGCACGTGGTCCAGGGCGAGGAGGCGCTGGCCTTCGTCCGCACCCGGCACGCGGTCGGCCAGGGCGGCGACCTCACCCGGATCCCGCTCCAGCAGCAGTTCATCAGCTCGATGATCCGCAAGATCAAGAGCGACGACACCCTGACCAGCCCGACCAAGCTCTACAAGCTCGCGGACGCCGCCACCAAGGCGCTCACCGTGGACTCCGGCATCGGCAGCGTGGACAAGCTCAAGGACCTCGCGCTGGACATCAGCAGGGTCGACACCAAGAACATCACCTTCACCACCGCGCCCGTCCTGGACGACCCCAAGGACGAGAACCGGGTGATCCTCAAGCAGCCGGACGCCGGGCAGCTGTTCGCGATGGTCGCGGCCGACCGCTCGCTGACCGAGACCGCCGCCCCGCCCGCCCCCGAGGCACCGGCCGCCGACGCCTCGGCGGCCCCGGCCGCCCCGGCCCCCGCCACGCCGGCCGCCACCCTCCCGGCGATCCACCTCAAGACCGCCCAGCTGACGGTCCGCAACGGCAGCGGCAAGCGCGGACAGTCCGGGCCGACCGTGGAGAAGCTCCGGGCGAAGGGCTTCGACCGGGCCGCGGTGGGCAGCGACGCACCGCCCGCCGACACCACCACGGTGTCCTACCCGAGCGGCATGGAGGCCGAGGCCGGCGCCCTGGCCGCCGCCCTCGGCCTGCCCGGCGACGCCGTCCGGCCGGCCGAGAAGTCCGACCCGAAGAGCGGGCTGCTGCTGGTGCTCGGCAAGGACGTGCTGACCGCCCCCGCCACCCCGGCGGTGCCCACCGAGGCGCCCGAGGACCTCCAGCGGGTGCAGGCGGACGACACCGACGTCTGCGCCAAGTAACTACAGCGGTACGAGGGTTCCGTCCCGCTCGCGGTAGCGCTCGGCGGTCCGGGGGCACTGCCAGCCGCCGTCCCCGGCGGGCCGCAGCGGCTCGCCGGCCCGGCCCACCCAGCCGATCCGGCGGGCCGGGACACCGGCGACCAGGGCGAAGTCCGGGACGTCCCGGTGCACCACGGCGCCGGCCGCGACCAGGGCCCAGCGGCCGACCGTCACCCCGGCGACCAGCACCGCCCGGCCGCCGATCGAGCAGCCATGACGGAGCGTCACCCCTTCGGCACGCCAGTCGAGTTGGCCCTTGGGGCGGCCGTCGGGGGTGACCGCGCGCGGGTACCGGTCGTTGGTGAGGACGGCGGCCGGGCCGATGAACACCCCGTCCTCGACCACCGCCGGCTCGTACACCAGCGCGTGGTTCTGCACCTTGACCCGGTCCCCGATCCGGACGCCGGGGCCGACGTACGCGCCGCGGCCGATCACGCAGTCCGCGCCGACCACCGCGTCCTCGCGGACCTGGGCGAGGTGCCAGACCGTCGTCCCGGCGCCGATCGCGGCCCGTTCGTCGACGTCCGCGCTCGGCTCGATCCGGGCCGCGCCCGACCCGTCCTCAACTGTCGCCATGCGCACCGACGATAGCGGTGCCGGGAAGGGTGCCGGACGGGTCCCGGACGGGTTCCGGGCGGTGCCGCCGAGGAGGCGTCGAGAAGGCGCCGGGGCGGCTGCCGAAACGAATCGGCGGATCCGCGGATCAGCCGGTCTTCGAGAGCACGTCCTTGGCGGCCGGGCCGACGCTGGCGATCACTCTCCGGGCCAGCGAGCGCGGTGAGGTCAGGAAGCCGAAGCCCCAGCTGAGGTGCATGGTCGCGAAGGCCACCGGCAGCAGCGCCTTGGCCTTGAACGACAGGCCGCGCCCCTCGACCGCCGCGCCGCCGAGGATGCCCAGCAGGTACGCGCCGGGCACCGCGAGGAAGGCCGGGTGGACGGCGGCGCCGAGCCCCAGCCCGAGCAGGACCGCCGCCAGCGCGGCCGGCGGGGCGAGGTAGCGCAGGTTGACCGAGCCCCGGTGGTAGCGGGTGACCACCCGGCGCCAGCGGCCGTAGTCCTTGTACTGCTTGGCCAGCGCCCGCACCGAGGGGCGGGGCCGGTACGTCACCTTGAGCTGCGGGGTGAACCAGACCAGGCCGCCGTCCTGGCGGATCCGGTAGTTCAGCTCCCAGTCCTGGGCGCGGATGAACTCCTCGTTGTAGCCGCCGAGCTTCTCCAGCACCTCGCGCCGGAACACCCCGAGGTAGACGGTGTCCGCCGGGCCGGCCAGGCCGCCGGTGTGGAAGGCGGCGTTCCCGACGCCGATCTTGGAGGTCATCGCGGCGGCGACCGCGTTCTCCCACTCGGTCTCGCCCTCGGCGTGCATGATGCCGCCGACGTTGGCCGCGTCCATCTCGCCGAGCAGCCGGACCGCCGTGGTGATGTAGCCGGGGGTGAGCAGGCCGTGGCCGTCCACGCGCACGACTATCGGGTGCCGGGAGCCCCGGATCGCGGCGTTCAGCCCGGCCGGCGTCCGGCCGGTGGGGTTCGCCACCGTCCGCACCCGCGGGTCCTCGGCCACCAGCTCGGCCGCGATCTCCGCGGTGCGGTCGGTGGAGGGGCCGAGGGCGATCACCACCTCCATCGGCCCGGGGTACTCCTGGTCCAGGATGCGCCGGACCGCCGTGCGCAGGTGACGTTCCTCGTTGAGCACCGGCATGATCACGGAAACAGCCGGCAGCTCCTCAGCAGCCTTGGTGTTCATCGGGGCCAACCGTACCGGTGCGGACGTGTCCTCGTCTTGTCCCGGTCCGGGCTGCCGGGGACGCCTCGCGGTGCCGCGCCGGTGCTGTGATCAAGAACACCGTACTCCCCCTTACGCGCAGGCCGGAAGCGGTGTGGATCCGGTGGCGGTCCGGGGTGGGTTCAGAGTGCGTAGTGGGCGACGGTGAACACCGCGTAGCCGGTCAGCGCGAGCCGGTTCACCAGGTGCTGGGGGCCGCCCAGCCGGTCCGGCAGGGCCTGTGCCGGGCGCAGGTCGGGGCGGTGGGCGGCGGTGGCGACGGTCCGGGCCACCGCGCCCGGGTCGTACCGGCCGCCGAAGAGGGCGGCCAGCCAGACCGCCGGGCGGCTGAAGAAGGAGAACTCCCGCCCGCCGTGCAGCCGGATGGTGAGCAGGTTCCGGTGCGCCGCCGCCGCCGAGATCTCCGCCCACCGGTAGCAGCGGGTGCGCAGCGCGGTGGCCACCCGCAGGCCGTTGCGGTCGGCGACCAGCTGCCAGGACAGCGTCTGGGCGCAGGCCAGGATCGCCAGCGAGCCGATCCACAGCGGGCGCAGCAGCCCCTCCCACCAGCCGTCGTCGTCGAGCAGCACCACGGCGGCGGCGACCACCAGCGCGGCCACCGGTCCGGCGGCCGCGCGCAGCGGCAGCGGCATCTCCCAGCGGCGGGCGGCCAGCGGCTCGGTGTCCGGACCGGCCGCGGGGGCGGCGGCGACGGTCTCGGCGGTCAGCGCGGCGACGGCCAGGTCGCGCTCGCGATAGCGCCCGGAGCGCCGGCCGACGCGGGGGGGCCGGGCGGCGGGGGCGACCACGGCCGCCACCCAGTGCGGGTCGCCGTCCAGCAGGCCGGGGCGGACGAGGAGCTGGTGGTCGGGCCCGTCCGGGCCGCCGTACAGCACGGCGGGCACGCTGCGGCCGGCCCGGGCCAGCCACTCGGCGGCCTCGGCCGGGGTCGCCCGGTCGAACAGCTCCCAGTGCTCCTCCTCGTCCTCGTCGTGGTCGAGCACCGGGTCGGGGTAGTCGGCGTCCTCGTCCTCGGTCTCCAGGTGTTCGGGCACCCAGGCCGGGGCCGCGCCGTCCGGGGCGGCGTTCCGGGCCCAGCGGTAGCGGTCGCGCTCGACCAGCCGCCAGAGCCCGGGGCCGTCCGGCGGGCCGTCCAGCGGCAGCACCAGCAGGTCGCCGCGGGCGTCGGCGCGCACCCGGACGGCGAGCGCGGGGCCGGCGCCGGCGAAGGCGGGCCTGCCCCGGCGGGCGCTCGCGACGGCGGCCGAGCCGAGCAGCACCAGGCCGGGCAGGGCGATCAGGCCGCCGGCGGCCAGCTGGCCGGAGACGTCGTAGTCGTCGCCCAGGGCGCGCACCGAGTCGCCGTCCACCAGCAGCGGGACGGGCTCGCCGGGCTGGGGCCGGCGCTGCCACCAGACGTCCAGGGCGGCGGTGCGCTCGGGGCCGCCGCCGGGCGGCTGGAAGCGGACGGTCAGCGCGCCGTCCCGGTCGCTCCCGTCTGCGGTGCCGGTCACCCGGGTGGCCCGCTCGGCGGCGCCGTCCGCCCGGGCCTGCGCCCAGAGGCCGTACACCGGGAAGGCCGCGGCGACCACCAGCAGCAGGACGCCGAGGGCGCGGCGCAGCACGGGCGGGCCGTCCCGGTGGACGGGCGAGGGCCCGCCGGCGGCGCTCCAGGGATAGGGGACGGGCGGGGCCATCAGCTCGTCCAGCTGCTGGCGGGCGCGGCGGCGGCCGGACTCGGCGCCGAGCAGGACGGCGGTGAGCAGCACGTGCAGCAGCACCGCCGACCAGCGGGCGACCGGGGTGACCAGGCCCTCCGGGAGGTACCAGAGCAGCGCCAGGACGACCGGCGGGACGAGCACCCGGACCCGGGCCCTGGTGGCCAGCAGGACGATCTCGGCCAGCACCGACCAGCCGGCCAGCCCCGAGCCCCAGGTGTCCCGGCAGACGTTCTGGACGTTGCACCGGCCCACGTCCGGCTCCACCGCGCCGGCCAGGACCACGAACGCGAGCGGCACCAGCGCGAGCCAGCGGCCGTCCAGCCGCCAGGCGGTCCGGGCGGCGCGCCAGCGGGCGGCGGCCGCGCTGGTGAGGGGCGCTGCGCTGGGCAGGGGCGGGGCGTCCGAGGGGAGCATCGGACGATCATCCCAGCACCCGGGAAACGGACGGTACGCCCGCCGGACCGGCCCGGACCTGCGGGGGCGGGGCACGGCGCAGGGGCCGGGCGCTGTGCGCACCCGGCCCCTGTCCCCCGTGCCCCCCGGTCCCCCGTGGGTCCCCCCGTTTCCCCCGTTCCCCCGTTCCCCCGTTCCCCCGTTCCCCCACGGGTCCCCCCGTGTCCCCCGTGGTCCGGGCCCGGCGCCCCCCGGCGCCGGGTTAGTCCGTCGCGATGGCCGCGAGGACGTTCATGCGTCCGGCCCGGAAGGCCGGGACGAGTGCGGCGAACAGGCCGATCAGCACCGAGGCGACCAGCGTGACCGCCACCGTGACGGTCGGGACGGAGAGCGTCCCGAGGCCCTGGTCCCGCAGCACCCGCTGGGCGGTGACGCCCCAGCCGAGGCCCAGTCCGGTGCCGAGGACGGCGCCGAACACCGCGATCACCACGGACTCCAGCCGGATCATCCGGCGCAGCTGGCGGCGGGAGAGCCCGATCGCCCGCAGCAGGCCGATCTCGCGGGTCCGCTCGACCACCGACAGCGCCAGGGTGTTGACCACGCCGAGCACCGCGACCGTGATCGAGAGGGCGACCAGCCCGTAGATCAGGTAGAGCAGGGTGTTGATCTGGGACTGGGCGAGCTCCTTGTAGCCGGCCCGGTCCTTGATGGTGAGCTGCGGGTACTCCTTCAGCCCGTCCTCCAGCGCGGTCAGCGTCCGGTCGACGTCGGCGCCCTGGGAGGCCTTGGCGAAGAAGGTCCACACCGGCGGCTGCTCGGCGGCCGGGACGACCTTCTCCATGGTGTCCATGGCCACGAAGGAGCCGTCGCCGAACAGCTCGCCCTTGCCGAAGACCGCGCCGACCGGCACCGTCTGGGTGCGGCCCTGGCCGTAGTCGACGGTGACCTGGTCGCCGACCTTCAGGCCGTGGTCCTTGGCGAAGGCGGCGCCGATCCCCAGCGAGCCGCGCTGGAGCGAGTCCACCGCACCGGAGTCGACGGTCGGCCGGAAGTCGGTGCCGAAGAAGGACGGCGGCACGGCGGTCAGCGGGGTCTTGGCCTTCTGCCCGTCCAGCAGCTGGACCCTGGCGGCGAAGAACCGCTGGGTGGTGACGTGGTCGATGCCCGGGGTCTTCCGGACCGCGTCCATCATCTCGGGGGTGATCGCGGTACGGCCGCCGGAGACGATGTAGTCCGCGCCCACCGACTTGTCGATCTGCGCGCTGGTCGAGGTGACGGCCGAGGAGCTGAACACCGCGGAGGCGATCACCAGCGCCAGGCCGATCATCAGCGCGGCGGCGGTGGCGCCGGTACGACGCGGGTTGCGCATCGCGTTGCGCTGGGCGAGCCTGCCGGACGGGCCGAACAGCGCCGGCAGCAGCGCGCCGAGCACCCGGACGACGGCCGAGGCCAGCAGCGGGCCGAGCACCACGAAGCCGATCAGGGTGAGCACCACGCCGAGGCCCAGGTACCGGCCGCCGGTGGCCGCCTTCTCCGCCCCCGCGCCGAGCACCAGCACCGCGCCGCCGCCCGCCGTCAGCAGCAGGCCGAGGCCGGTGCGGACGAGGTTGGCCCGGGCCTCCGCCGGGGTGCCGTGGTCGCGCAGCGCGGCCATCGGCGAGATCCGGCTCGCCCGGCGGGCCGGGAACCAGGCCGCGACCAGGGTGACCACGATGCCCAGCGCGTACCCGGCGACGAACACGTCCGGCCCGATCTGCAGGTCGGCCGCCTCCAGGTCCATGCCGATCGCCGTCATCAGCTTGATCAGGCCGACCGCCACGCCCAGGCCGGCCGCGACCCCGAGGGTCGAGCCGAGCACGCCCAGGATCAGCGCCTCGACCAGCACCGAGCGGTTGACCTGCCGCCGGCTGCCGCCGATGGCGCGCAGCAGGCCGATCTCCCGGGTGCGCTGGGCGACCAGCATCGAGAAGGTGTTGACGATCAGGAAGGCGCCGACGATCGCCGAGACGAAGGCGAAGCCGAGCATCGCGTACTTCATGAAGCCGAGGCCCTTGCCGACCTGCTCGCTGCGGTCGGCCTTCTGCTCGGCCGCCGTCTTCACCTGGTACCCGCCGCCGAGCTGGGCCAGCGCGTCGGCCTTGAGCCGGTCGTCGCCGCGGCTGCCGTCGCCGTACGCCTCGACGGTGCTGAAGGCCGGCCCGCCGAGCAGCGCCTGCTGGGCGGTCGGGGTGTCCAGGAAGCCGAGCGCCGCGCCCGGGTTGGTGGTGGTGAAGGTGCCGATGCCGACGATGGTGAAGTCGTGCCGGCCGAGGGGGTTCTCGACCCTGAGCGTGTCACCGAGGGCGAGCTTGGCCTTCTTCACGGTGTCCGCGTCCAGCAGCAGCTCGGTCGGGCCGCGCGGCGTGTGGCCGGAGGTGACCTTCAGCGGGTTGCCCGGGGTGTCGGTCCAGTTGCCGAGCAGGGTGGGCGCGCCGGTGGTCGGGCCGACCAGCTTGTTGGTGGCCGGGTTGATCATGACGGCGTTCTCGACCAGGACCTGGCCGACGGCGCTCTTCACCCCGGGCAGCGCGGCGACCTGCCGCTCCAGCGCGACCGGGACGGTCGGCGGCTTGACGGCGGCCTGCTGCTCCTCGTCCTCGGCCGGCTTGGGCGGCTGGACCGAGACGTCGGAGGAGGTCGCGGCGAAGAGCTTGTCGAAGGTGCCGGTGGCGGTGTTGGAGAACACCAGGGTGCCGGAGACGAAGGCCACCGACAGCACGACGGCGATGAGCGAGAGCGCCATCCGGCCCTTGTGGGCGAGGAAGCTCCGCAGTGAGGTCTTGAGCAGCATGATGGTGTCGTCCCGCCGCTCAGCTGGTGCGCTTGCCGTCGAAACGGCGCATGCGTTCGAGGACGGAGTCGGCGGTGGGCGCGTACATCTCGTCCACGATCACGCCGTCGGCGAGGAAGAGCACGCGGTCCGCGTAGCCGGCGGCGACCGGGTCGTGGGTGACCATCACGATGGTCTGGCCCAGCTCGTCCACCGAGCGGCGCAGGAAGGTCAGCACCTCGGCGCCGGACCGGGAGTCCAGGTTCCCGGTGGGCTCGTCGCCGAAGATGATCTCGGGGCGGGCGGCCAGTGCCCGGGCCACCGCGACGCGCTGCTGCTGGCCGCCGGAGAGCTGGGCGGGGCGGTGCTTGAGCCGGCCGGACAGGCCGACCGTCTCCACCACCTGGTCCAGCCAGGCCTGGTCGGGCCTGCGCCCGGCGATGTCCATCGGGAGCGTGATGTTCTCCAGCGCGTTCAGTGTCGGGAGCAGGTTGAAGGCCTGGAAGATGAAGCCGATCTTGTCGCGCCGGAGCCTGGTGAGCTGCTTGTCCTTCAGGCCGGTGATCTCGGTGTCGCCGATCCGGATCTGCCCGGAGGTGACCGTGTCGAGGCCCGCCAGGCAGTGCATCAGGGTGGACTTGCCGGAGCCCGACGGCCCCATGATCGCGGTGAACCGGCCGCGCTGGATGTCGACGTCGACCGCGTCGAGCGCGGTCACCCTGGTCTCGCCCGAGCCGTACGCCTTGGTGACCTGACGGGCCGACGCGGCGACGGCGGGCGCCCCGCCGGGAAGCTGGGGGTCGTACACGGCTGCTGCTGCCGTCGTCACTGGGACACTCCTAAGGAAGATGCGCTCACCCGTTGGCCCCCAGCCTCACGGGCCCGCCCGCCGCGCGACATGGCGCGGGCGGTAGTCCTCGACCGGGAGTTGTCTCCACCCTCCCGGTGGACCTGGCCACCGGACCCGGCGCAACCGGGCCGCTTCCTGGCGGGTGGGGATGTGTGAACCACGTTAGGAGTCGGCGGCGGAGCGCTCGTCATCCGCCGGAATGAAGCCTCTCAACCAAGGTTCTACGGGCCACGGAGCGGCTCCCCCTAGGGGTCGCCACGGCCCGTCTCGGGGACGCCCCGTACGGGCCGGCGGCGACGGTCCGTCAGCTCGTCAGCGCGGGTGCGGCCAGCCGCTCCAGGGCCGTGGCGAAGCCGTCCACGACCGGGGCCAGCAGCGTTTCGGTCTCGCGCTCCACCAGGGTCGTCCCGTCCTCCCGGGCGGTGATGTGGCGGTCGAGCACGAACCAGCCCTGGGTGATGTGGCCGGCGCCCATCGAGCTGAGCACCGGGCGCAGCGCGTAGTCCACCGCGAGGACGTGCGCGGGCGAGCCGCCGGTGGCGAGCGGCAGGACGGCCTTGCCGGCCAGGGCGTACTGCGGGAGCACGTCCAGCAGGGCCTTCAGCAGGCCCGAGTAGGCGGCCTTGTAGACGGGGGTGCCGACGACCACGCCGTCGGCGCGGGCGAACAGCTCGGTGACGGCGACGATCTCGGGGTGGTCGAAGTCGCCCGACAGCAGCGCGTGCGCGGGCAGGCTGCGGGCCTCGAAGGGGACGACGTGGTGGCCGCGCTCCGCCAGCCGCGCGTCGACGTGGCGCAGCAGGCGGGTGGTGCGGGAGGTGGCGGACGGGGAGCCGGAAACGGACAGGACGACGGCCATGGGTTTCACCTCTGGCTGGAAGCGGGGCGGCGCGGTGCGGCGGAGTGCGGCGGCGGGGGAAGGCGCCGCGGTGGGGGCCGGTACCGGGGGCGGTGCGGGAACGGTGCGGGGGGGGGCGTTGCGGGGCACCGGGGCGCTACGTCGGCGGACGTGCGGGGCCTGCGGGGAGTACGGGGACCCGACGGGCGCGTGTCAGCCGCGACAGAGCGAACAGGCCACACCGCGCCGCAGGTCGACGTGCCGCCGACGCGTGAGTGCCCAACGCTGATCCATGCCTGGAATGCAAACACGCTGTGTTCGAGCTGGTCAAGAAACGTTTCAGCCGCTGGAACGGCGGGTGTCCGGATGTTTCGGCGGAACGATTCGGGGCGTGCATCAAAACTGCTACAAGAGGCCTGGTGGGCCCCCCGGGGGGAGTCAGCCCGACCGGGGTCGGGCATCCTCGTCGGCATGAACACGTGGCAGGAGGGCCGCCCGGGGGGCGGCGGGAACCCGTACGGCGGCAGCGGTGGAGGCGGCTCGGCCGAGCCGCCGCTGCCGTCCTCGCTGAACCCGCGCGGGCCGGGGGCGGCCGCGCCACGGCAGCCGCGACAGCCCGGGGGGCAGCCGGGGCAACCGGGGCAGTCCCGGCTGGGCGGCGTCCCGCCGCAGGGGGCCGGCGCACCCGGCGCCCGTCCCGGCGGCCCGGGGCGCCCCGGTGGTCCCGGCGGCCCGGGCGGGCCCGGCGGTCCCGGCGGGCAGGGGGGCCAGGGTGGTCAGGGCCGCCCCGGCGGCCCCGGCGGCCCCGGCGGCACCCGCCCGCCCGGTGCCCAGGCCCGGCGCTGGCCGCGGCGGCGGATCGTGAAGTGGTCGGTCTTCGGCCTGCTGATCGCCGTCATGGTGACCGCCGTCTCCACCTGGTTCTGGGCGGACTCCAAGCTCAACCACGAGAACGTGCTCGCCGACTACCCCGGCCGCCCCGCCGCGGGCAAGGGCACCAACTGGCTGATCGTCGGCTCCGACAGCCGCCAGGGCCTCACCGACTCCGAGCAGGACGACCTGCACACCGGGCACGACACCGAGGGCAAGCGCAGCGACTCGATGATGATCCTGCACGTCGGGGACAACGGGAACACCCTGATAAGCATCCCGCGCGACTCCTGGGTGCCGATCCCCGAGCACCCGGGCAGCAACGGCAAGCCGGTCAAGGGCACCACCGCGAAGATCAACTCGGCCTTCGGCAACGGCGGCGGCCGTCTCCTGGTCCAGACCGTCGAGCAGAACACCGGCATACGGATCGACCACTACGCCGAGATCGGCTTCGGCGGTTTCGTCGGCATCGTCGACTCGATCGGCGGCGTCGAGATGAAGATCGACCAGGACGTCAAGGACAAGGACTCCGGGCTCGACCTCAAGGCCGGCGACCAGACCCTCACCGGCAAGCAGGCCCTGGCCTTCGTCCGCCAGCGCCACCAGATGGCCGACCAGGACCTCGGCCGGATGCGCAACCAGCAGAAGTTCCTCGGCGCCCTCGCCCACCAGGCCGCCTCCCCGGGCAACCTGATGAACCCGTTCACCTTCTACCCGCTGGTCGACTCCGCGCTCGGCACCCTGATCGTCGACGAGGACTGCGGGCTGACCGACCTCGGCTCGCTCTTCCTCGCCATGAAGGACGTCAACGGCGGCAGCGGCAAGTCGCTGACCGTGCCGATCGGCAACCCGGACTACCGGACCAAGACCGGCGAGTCCGCCGTGCTCTGGGACGCCGGCAAGTCCAAGCAGGTCTTCGACGCCTTCAAGAACGACACCGCGGTGCCGGAGTTCAAGTAGTCGGCCACTTCGCGTGACCACTCCACCACAATGAGTGGATGCCACTCGTCACCGCACTGATCCGCCGCCGTCGCCACCGCCTCCTGGGCCGCCTGGTCCAGGAGGCGCTCGCGCTGTACGGGATGGAGGTGCCCGCCGCCTGCGAGATCGGGCCCGGGCTGATGGTCTTCCACCGCGGCTTCGGCACCGTGCTGCACCCGTACACCACCCTCGGCGCCGGCGTGACGCTCTACAACGGCGTGACCATCGGCCGGGCCGACCCGTGGGTGCCGCAGGAGGAGAGCGCGATGCGGCGGGTGGTGGTCGAGGACGGGGCGGTGCTGTGCGCGGGCGCCAAGGTGGTGTGCAAGGAGGGCGTGCTGACCGTCGGCGCGGGCACCGTCGTCGGGGCCAACGCGGTGCTCACCCGCTCGACCGGCCCCGGCGAGATCTGGGCCGGCGCACCGGCGCGCAAGGTGGGGACGCGGGCGGGCGACTGGGGGCCCGCGGCGGCGCCGGCCCGGCCCGCTCCGAGCCCCGCCTGAACCCGCGGGGGTACGGGACGTGCCATGCGGCCTAGACGTACGGCAGCAGCCCGGTGCCGCACTCCGGGAAGCGGACCAGCCACTCCCCCTCGCCGCCGGCCGCCTCCTCGGTCGCGCCCGAGAAGCCGTAGTGGATCGGCTGCCCGTCGCCGCCCAGCCACCGCGCGTGAGTCAGCTGCACCGACAGCGAGGCCGGGCGGTGCGCGGCGGCGGCCGCCGACACGGGCGGCGCGGGCTGCTCCAGCACCAGCTCGTGCTCGGTCTCGCCCGGCCGGAAGGTCACCACGGTCTCGGTGCCCGGGCGGCGCGGGAAGGCGCCCGCCGGGTCCGTCCAGTACGCGGCGACCATCACCGCGAGGGTGCCCTCCAGGCTGCCGGTGTCCGGCCGCACGTACTCCTCGTCCGCGATCCAGCGGGAGTGGTGGCGGACCTCCTCCGGACCCCACCGCTCGTCCCAGCGCACCCAGTAGCCCGCCACCCGCTTGACGGTCATGCCCTCGCGGGCGACCCGGACGGCGAACCGCGCCGGGCCGACCGGCTCGCAGCCGGCCAGGGAGACCACCGTCACCTGTTCGTAGGTCACCTCGCCGTCGTCGGCGCCCTGCTCCATCATCGGTCAACCACCTTGCCGCAGAGTCGAGTTCGGCCGCGGCTGGGGCCGCGTCCGAATCGAGCGTAGGGCTCCGGCGCAGGCAGGCCGCACGATTGCCCGGTTCCGGCCCGGACGGCCGCGCTCCGGGCTACCCTGCCCGCCGCACGGCGGCGCCCGGCGCGAAAAGGGGGCGGGAACCGGGCGGCGTCCGGGCGCGGGCGCGGGTACGGGGGCGGACGCGAAACCGCCCCGGAGCGGGAGATCGGAAGATCCGACGTCCCGCTCCGGGGCGGTGCGTGCCAGGTGGCGGCGGTGCTTAGGCGACCACGCCGGACTTGGCGATGGTGATCTTGGCCGAGGTGCGGCCGCTCTGCGAGCCGAGGCCCTCGATCTTCTTGACCAGGTCCATGCCCTCGAGGACCTCGCCGAAGACGACGTGCTTGCCGTCCAGCCAGTCGGTGACGATGGTGGTGATGAAGAACTGCGAGCCGTTGGTGTTGCGGCCGGCGTTGGCCATCGACAGCAGACCCGGGCGGTCGTGCTTGATCTTGAAGTTCTCGTCGGCGAACTTCTCGCCGTAGATGCTCTTGCCGCCGGTGCCGTTGTGGTTGGTGAAGTCACCACCCTGGAGCATGAAGGCCGGGATCACGCGGTGGAAGCCGGAGCCCTCGTAGCCGAAGCCGTTCTGGCCGGTGGCCAGCTCGCGGAAGTTCTGGGCGGTCTTGGGGACGACGTCGTCGTAGAGCTTGAAGACGATCCGGCCGGCCGCCTCGCCGTTGATCTCGATGTCGAAGAAAACGTTGGAAGACATGCAGGGATCATGGCACGATCGCCTGTTCCTCGCGCGTCACCCCCGGTCGGGCCGGGCCGGACACCGCTGTGTTATCCGGTTCCGCCCCCCGCGCCGGGACCGGGAAGCTACCATCGATGTCAGGTTTCCGGGCGGCCCGATCCGCGACGGCGGACGGCGACGGCGGACGGCGACGGCGGCACGGCACGGCACGGGACGGGACGGGGTGGACGGCATGCGGATCGGCGAACTGGCCCGGCGGACGGGTGTGAGCGAGCGCTCGCTGCGCTACTACGAGCAGCAGGGCCTGCTGGCCGCCCGCCGCACCGAGGGCGGCCACCGGGAGTACCCGGAGGCCGCCGTCGACCGGGTGGTGCACATCCAGGAGCTGTTCGCGGCCGGACTGCACAGCCGGACCATCTACAAGATCCTCCCCTGCATGCGGGACTCCGACGGCAGCCCGAACGAGATCGCCACCCCGCTCCTGGTCGAGGAGCTCACCGCGGAGCGCCAGCGGATCGACCGGACGATCGACGACCTGCTCCGCTCCCGCGAGGTGCTGGACGAGGTGATCGCGACCGCCTCCGGGCAGCCGTCGGCCCCGGCCGCCTGACGTGCGGCCGTCGGCGCCCGGCATCCGGCCTCCGGTTCAGCCCCCGGCCACCGGCTTGCGGGCCAGCAGGTAGGCCTGCGGGGTCCTCTCGTCGCCCTCCGGCTCCCGGACCGTACGGGAGGTGACCGGCAGGCCGGCCTCCCGGGCCAGCTCCTCGACGTGCTCCGGCCGCAGCCGGCGGAAGTCCAGCGACACCGGCTGCCCGAACGGCCGCTCCAGGTGCAGGGGCCGGTCGCCGACCTGGAAGGCGAGCATCAGGTGGCCGCCGGGGGCGAGCACCCGGGCGAACTCGGCGAACACCTCGGGGAGCCGCTCCGCCGGGGTGTGGATGATCGAGTACCAGGCCACCACGCCGGTCAACTCCCCGTCCCGGAAGGGGAGGTCGAACATCGAGCCGACGCTGAACGGCACCTCCGGGTGGGCCTTCCGGGCCAGCTCGACCATCCGCGGCGAGAGGTCGATCCCGTGCACGTCCACGCCGAGGCCGTGCAGGGGCCCGGTCATCCGGCCCGGGCCGCAGCCGACTTCGGCCGTCCTGCCGTCCGGCCGCTCGGCGCGGACCAGGTCGGCGAAGAGCGCCAGCATCGCCCGGTCCATCGGCATGCGGTCCAGCGCGTCCCGGAAGCGGTCGGTGTACTCGGTGGCGACGGCGTCGTAGAACGCCCTGGTCTCGGTGAGGAAGCCCGGCTCGGTCATGGCCCCGGACCCTACCCGGCGGCCGCCGGCCCGCGGCAGGCCGTGGCGGTCCTACAACTCCCGTTCGGCGACGGCCTGGTCGCCGCTGAGCTCGCCGGTCGGGCGGAAGCCGAGGCGGGCGTAGAACTCCGCCGGGCCGTCCGGGCCCGGGTGGTAGGTGACGGTGGCGCGGGTGCCGCCGCGGCGGCGGATCTCGGCGCAGACCTGCTCGACGGCGAAGCGGCCGTACCCGCCGCGCTGCTGCCCGGCGTCGACCAGCAGCCGCCACAGGCCGGAGCGGGGGCGGTCGCCGGGGTGGTCGGGGTGGAAGACGATGTCGAAGAAGGCCATCACGAAGCCGACCGGCCGCCCGTCCTCCAGGATCAGCCGGGGCCAGGCCGTCTCCCCGTACGCGTACGCCTCGGCCAGCGACTTCACCACCGGCGCCACCAGGTGCTCCTGGTCGGGGCGGACCCGCAGGGCGAGGGCGGCGTCGATGTTCTCGGGGGTGATCGGGGCCAGGCTGAGCGTGGCGGGCGGTGCGGACGGCGTGGTCGTCGCGGCGGGCGTGGAGGACATGGCGGGCAGCCTACGGAGCACGGCCGCCCGCCGTCGCACGGTTTTCCGGCCCCCGACCGCGGACGGGCGGTCGGGGGCCGGGACCGGCCGTCGGTGCGTGTGTGTGCGCGTTACGGGAGGTTGCGGGCCATCACGATCCGCTGGACCTGGTTGG
>NZ_JBLRWA010000046.1:0-36004 GCF_048159585.1 Kitasatospora sp. SC0581
GCGGGGGGCGTGGGGGCGGCCGCCCCCGCGGGGTTACGCGCCCCGCCCAGGTGGCGGGCGGGGCCGCCCCGTTTGGTCGGGGGGCGCCCGGCCCTTCGCGCGGTCACTCCTTGCCGAGCACCGTGACGTCCAGCTCCTCGGCCGCGTAGCTGGCCCGGATCACCTTCTTGTCGAACTTGCCGACCGAGGTCTTCGGCACCGACTCCACGATCGACCAGCGCTCCGGCAGCTGCCAGGAGGCGATCCGCTCGCCCAGGAAGGCCCGCAGCTCCTTCAGCCCCGCGGTCGCACCCGGGCGCAGCACCACGGTGGCCAGCGGGCGCTCGCCCCACTTCTCGTCCGGGACGGCGACCACGGCGGCCTCGGCCACGTCAGGGTGGGCCATCAGGGCGTTCTCCAGCTCGACCGAGGAGATCCACTCGCCGCCGGACTTGATGACGTCCTTGGCCCGGTCGGTGAGGGTCAGGTAGCCGTCGGCGGTGATGGTGCCGACGTCGCCGGTGCGCAGCCAGCCGTCCTCGGAGAACTTGTCGTCCGGGCGGACCGGGTCCTGGCCGGCGCCGCCGTAGTACGCCCCGGCGATCCACGGGCCGCGCACCTCCAGCTCGCCCGCCGAGACGCCGTCGTGCGGCATCCGCTCGCCGCCCGGGCCGATCAGCCGGGCCTCGACGGAGGCCGGGAAGATGCCCTGGGTGATGCGGTACGGCCACTCCTGCTCGGGGGTGAGGCCGCCCGGCGGCTGGGCGAAGGAGCCGAGCGGGGAGGTCTCGGTCATGCCCCAGGCGTGCAGCACCCGGATGCCGTGGCGCTCCTCGTAGGCCTTCATCAGGGAGGGCGGACAGGCGCTGCCGCCGATGACCACCATGCGCAGGCTGGAGGTGTCGTAGTCGCCGGCGTCGAGCTCGCCCAGCAGGCCGGCCCAGATGGTGGGGACGGCGGCGCTGACGGTCGGGCGGACGGCCGCGATCATCTCGGCCATCGGCTTGGGCTGGAGGAAACGATCCGGCATGAGCAGGTTGGCGCCGGACATGAAGGCCGCATGCGGGATGCCCCAGGCCTGGACGTGGAACATCGGGACCACCGGCAGCGCGGTGTCGCTCGGGGTGAAGGCGAAGTTGTCGCCGGTGTTGACCTGGAGGCAGTGCAGGTAGACCGAGCGGTGGCTGTAGAGCACGCCCTTCGGGTCCCCGGTGGTGCCGGAGGTGTAGCAGAGGACGGCGGCCTGCCGCTCGTCGATGTCGCGCTGCCACGGGTACTCGGTGGGCCGGCCGGCGATCAGCTCCTCGTAGTCGTGCACGCCGCCCGCGAAGCCGGCCAGCACCGAGCGGTCGCCGGGGCCGCTGACCACGATGTGCCTGAGGGTCGGCGCGAGGTCCGGCAGGACGGCGGCGAGCAGCGGCAGGACGCTGCCGTTGACGATGATCACGCGGTCGGCGGCGTGGTTGACGATGAACGACAGCTGCTGGGACGGCAGCCGCAGGTTCAGCGTGTGCAGCACGGAGCCCGCCGAGGGGACGGCGAGGTACGCCTCCAGGTGCTCGGCGTTGTTCCACATCAGCGTCGCTATGACGCTCTCCTCGGTGCACCCGAGCTCGTCGCGCAGGGCCCAGGCGAGCTGGGCGGCGCGGGCGCCGACCTCGGCGTAGGTCCGGACGACCGGGCCGGTGCCGTCCCAGGTGGTCACGGTCGAACGGCCGTGGACCGTGGACCCGTGCTCCAGGATTCGGGCGACGGTGAGCGGAACGTCCTGCATCGTGCTGAACACGGGTCCTCCTTGACCTGGCGGCACTGGGGGCTGCGCTCGCGGCACCTACCGGGCGGTAATGCGCGCGGACGTGCCCGATTGTGCCGCTCCCACCCCCTGCTGTCAGTATCCCGGCCCCGTTGCGCGGATCACGGATTCGTCCCGGTTCCGCCCCCGGCCCGCTCCCCGCCCGGTGAGGGCGACGGGTCGGCGGCGGCGGATCTCAGCGGGCGGGTCTCAGCGGGCGGTCGGGCCGTCCACGTGGTTGCGGTCCACGGTGAGGGTGGCGCCGCCGAACGTCTCCTCGACGTTGCCGTGGTACTGGTGGACGCGCTGGTGGAAGGTCCAGAGGTCGGGGGCCAGGGCGCCGGAGCCGTCGGTGTCGGCCTGGCCGTCCCAGCGGGCGTACCAGAGCGCGTCGGGCATCGGGGAACCGCCGGCCCGGGCGGCGGCGGCGAGGTCCGCGATGCCGGAGTCGAGGCTGGAGTAGAAGCCGGAGCGGTAGCCGGCGGCGTGCAGGCCCGCCGTCCAGCCGAGGGCGAAGTCGACCACGGCCTGGCCGCAGGCCGGGTCGCGCAAGGGATAGGCCTCGATGTCCAGGTAGACCGGGCTGCCCTTGGCGAAGCCGAGCGCGCGCAGGGACCGGGCGGCCTCGTCCGCCTCCTCCCGGCCCTGCTCGACGGCCTTCCCCGGGTCGATCCGCTTGGGCTTGTGGCCCGGATCGGCGCACGGCGCCTGCAGTCCGACGTGCACCGGCAGGAACCGCCAGCCCAGCGCCCGCACCTGGCGCACCCACTCGGCGGTGAGCCGCGGCTGGCCGCAGCCGCGCTGGGAGCCGCTGGTGTAGACGCCGAGCGCCCCGTACGGGGAGGCGTCGCGCCAGGCCTTCAGGGTGTCGAGCGGCGGTGCGGTGCAGGCGTCGAAGGCGGGGCCGCTCCAGGTGTCGCGGGCCCGGGGCGGGCCGGATCGGTCGGGCAGCCTGACGGCCCGGATGCGGGGGGCGGCGCCGGCGGCCGGGGTGACGGCTTCGGCGTTCACGACCGTCCCGTCGGTGGCCAGCAGGAGCACGAGGGCGGCGGCGAGGAGGGCGGCGGAGCGGAGATGGCGCACCCCGCCTTGATACTGACGGTCCGTCGGACGACCGCGGCAGCCACGCCGCGACACCCGCGCGAGTCCACCCTTTCGGACGCACCCGTCCGTATCCGTCCCGATTTTTGTAACGAGCTTGCTGGTTCATCACTCCTTACGGCAAACTCACAAATATGCCCACCTCCCATACCAGCGAAACCCCTGCCGCCTCGTCGTCGGCCGCCGCCGTCGCCGAGGCCCTGGCCATGCCGCCCTCCCCCAAGGGCGAGCCCGCCGGCGAGCGGGGCAGCTGGCGACGAGGTGGGGCGTCCGGCCCCTCGGCGCCACCCGAAGTCCACCCCGGCCGGTCCACCGGCCGGTTCGGCAAGGTCCTGCGGCGCCCGGAGCGGATCCCGGCGCCGCTTCTCTGTCTGACCGCGATGTTCCTGGTGCAGACCGGCATCGCCCTGTCCAAGCCGCTGTTCGGCCCGCTCGGCGTCAGCGGCACGACCTTCCTCCGGCTCGGCTTCGCCGCCGTCATCCTGCTCGCCGTCACCCGGCCGAAGCTGCGCGACAAGCGCCCCCGCGACCTCGCCGCGGCCGCGCTGCTCGGCATGGCCTCGGCCGGGATGACCTTCCTGTTCGCCGGGGCGATCGACCGGCTGCCGATGGGCACCGCCGCGACCATCGAGTTCCTCGGCCCGCTCGCCGTCGCCCTGGTCTTCGCCCGGCGCGCCAGCCACCTGCTCTGGGCGCTGCTCGCGGCCGCGGGCGTGGCGCTGCTGACCCTGCTCGGCGAGGGCGACGGCGGCGGATCGCTCGACCCGGTCGGCCTGCTGTACGCCTTCGGGGCGGCCGCCTGCTACGCCCTGTACATCCTGTTCACCGACAAGGTCGGCGCGGCCTTCCAGGGCTTCCAGGGCCTGGCGGTGTCGATGACGGTCGGCGCGCTGACGCTGGCGCCGTTCGGGCTCGGCCAGGCCTGGCACGGGCTGACCGCGCCCGAGGCCTCGCCGGTGGCGCTGCTCGCCGCGGTGGCCGGGGTGTCGCTGCTGCTGCCGGTGATCCCGTACGCGCTGGAGATGACCGCGCTGCGACGGATGCCGCAGCGGGTGTTCAGCGTGCTGGTCAGCCTGGAGCCGGCGGTCAGCGCGCTGGTCGGGCTGGTGGTGCTGGGCCAGCTGCTGGGCGCGCCGCAGCTGGCCGGGATCGGGTGCGTGGTCGCGGCCAGCGTGGGGGCCACGCTGACCGGGCGACGGTAGCCCTCGCTTCGGTCCCCAGGACGCCCTGGGGACCCGGCGGCCTTACAGCGCTACGGCCAGAGCAGGGTGCGCGACCACTCCGGGGAGCTGACCGGGCCGGTGCGGGTGTAGCGCAGCCGGGTGTGCCGGCGCTGGGCGTCGCCCTGCCAGAACTCCACCTCGTGCGCCCACAGGGTGTAGACCGCGTGCCCGGGCGCGACCGCGTCCGGATGCGCCTCCAGCCGGCGACGGGCAACCGCCTCCGCCTCGTCGTACTCGGCGACCGAACCCAGCGGCTCGCTCTGCCGCCCGACCAGCGCGCCGACCCGGGCGGCGGGCGAGCGGGTGGCGAACTCGGCGGCCGCGACCAGGTCGGCGGCCCGCTCGACGGTGCCGCGCACCCGGACCTGGCGGCCCAGCTGCGGCCAGTAGACGGTCAGCGCGGCGGCCGGGTGCTCGGCGAGCTGGCGGCCCTTGGGGCTGTCGGCGGCCGCCGAGAAGTTCCAGCCGGTGCCGGCCGCGTCGACGTCCCGCAGCACCAGCACCCGGGCGTCCGGCATGCCGTCCGCGTCGACGGTCGAGAGGGTGAAGGCCTGCGGGTCCAGCACACCGGCGTGCAGCGCGGTGGCGAGCCAGTCCACGAACAGCGGGCCGGGCTCGGCGGGGGCGGCCTGGTGGTCGAAGGACGGCAGCGGGCGGGCCATCGGCGGGCGGCCGAGCAGTAGTTCGGGGACGGACCTGGGCCCGGAGCGGTGCTCGTGGAGCGGCTCGGCCGACGGCTCCGGACGCGCGTCCGCCGCCGGCTCCGCCCCGGCCTCCGGTGCGGGCCTGGCCTCGTCCGGGCCGGTCAGGCCCTCCTCCTCCGCCGCCATCGCGCGCCCTTCCTTCCGATTGCCGCGGTCGCCGCCCCGGCCGGGCCGGTCCATCCGGGCCCGGGCACGTGGGTGCGCTGTCGGAGCGCAACCGTACCGCCGTGGGCCGACGGCTCCGGGCGCGGGCCCTCGGTGGACGGATCCGGGCCGGTCGGCGGGGGATTCCGGGGATGCCTGGCGGGGTGCTCCGACGGCGATGCGCGGCAGGGCGATCCGGCGGGGAGGCCCGGCGGGGACGTCCTGCGGGGACGCCCGGGCCGACGGCCGGGGAACCCGGGACCGGCGCCGGACACACTCGTGGGCGGTGCCGATGGCGGCACCGCCCACGAGACCGGTTTCGCGGTGACCCTTTCCGCAGGCCGGTCGTTGCGCTGTTCCCTCTGGTGGTGATGCGTCGGTGGTTCGGTGTCCGTTCCGGCCGTTCCGTTCCGGGCCTGTCGGCGGCTGCTCAGCTCACCCGCGTCCACCCACGTCCGGCGCCCCCGCCTTCCGTGGTGCCCGGTGCCGTCACTCGGCCGTGCGGCCGGTCAGTCGGCCGGTCAGTTGAAGGTCGGGGCGACGACGACGTTGACGTCCTTGTTGCCCTGGCCTCCCTGGACGGTGCCGGTGTTGTCCTTCACCGCGATGGTGTTGTCCTGGTTCGTGGCGCCGGAGCCGGCGGCGGTCTGCTGGGTGGAGACGTAGTTGCCGTCGACCCCGCCGAACACGTTGCCGGTGCCGGTGTCGGAGACCGCCCCGGCGTTGGAGGCGCCCTCGGCGCCCGCGCCGTTGTCGGCGGCGGCAGCCCCGGCACCGGCCAGCAGCAGGCCGGCCGCGAGCGGGCCGGCGAGTAGGAGCCCGGCTGTTCGACGGGGGTGGGTGCGAGCCATGAATGCCTCCGGGAAGCTGCTTGTCGCGCAATGGTCGATCAAGGTGCGCAAGGTTCGTCGACCGGACGAACACCTGCGGGCTGCGACGCCGGAAGACAGACTTCCGCAACAAATCGACAAAGCGCTAGCTCACACGGCGAATTTCGCCCGTTTGCGTGATATCCACCCGGGCCGCGCATGACGGCCGGGAAAACGGAAAACGCGGCGAGATACCCCGTCCGAGCTGGGACTTCACCCGTACGGCCGCTGGTCGATGGTCGGTCCGGGGGACGGCGCGGCACCGTCACACGATCCGCTGGGCGCACCACCCTGGCGCGTGCGAACCGCACGCGCGCCCCTGGAAAAGTTCGGTCACCCTCCCATGTCGACTTTCCCGGTCATGAAAAGGCCGTCGGATGTCACACCACGACGGCAGGGGTTCGGACGTGCGGTCCCCGCCGAAATACTTCAGTGAAAATCAGATCATCTTGCCGGGATTCAGAATTCCCAGCGGATCGAAGACCGCCTTCAGCTGCCGTTGCAGGTCCAACGCCACCGGGCCCAACTCACGGGCCAGCCAGTCCCGCTTCAGCAGCCCCACACCGTGCTCCCCGGTGATCGTGCCGCCCAGCTCCAGCCCGAGCGCCATGATCTCGTCGAAGGAGCGCTGGGCCCGGGCCGTCTCCTCCTCGTCCGAGGCGTCGAAGATGACGATCGGGTGGGTGTTGCCGTCCCCCGCGTGACTGACCACCCCGATGGTCAGCCCGTGCCGCTCGGCGATCACCGCGACACCGTTCAGCATCTCCGCCAGCCGGGAGCGCGGCACCGCCACGTCGTCGATCATCGTGGTGCCCAGCCGGTCCAGCGCGGGCAGCGCCATCCGCCGGGCGGCCAGCAGCAGATCGGACTCCGCCTCGTCCTCGGCCGGCACCACCTCCGTCGCCCCGGCCTCCCGGCACAGCCGCGCGACCCGGGCCAGCTCGGCCACCCGGTCCGGCCCGTCGAAGGCCACCAGCAACAGCGCCTGGGTGGACTCCGGCAGCCCCATCCGCCCCAACTCGTTGACGGCCCGCACCGAGACCGCGTCCATCAGCTCCATCAGCGACGGGGTCAGACCGCGCGCCATCACCTCGCAGACCGCCGCCCCGGCCGTGTCCGCGCTCGGGAACTCCGCCGCCAGCGCCAGCTGCGGGGCGGGCGCCGGCCGCAGCGACAGAACCGCCCGGACCACCACCCCGAGCGTCCCCTCCGAGCCGACGAACAGCCTGGTCAGGTCGTACCCGGCCACGCCCTTCGCCGTCCGACGGCCGGTGGACAGCAGCCGCCCGTCCGCCAGCACCACGTCCAGCCCGAGAACGTACTCGCTGGTGACCCCGTACTTCACGCAGCAGAGCCCACCGGCCCCCGTACCGATGTTGCCGCCGATCGTGCAGGACTCCCAGCTGGACGGATCCGGCGGATACGAGAGGCCCAACTCCTCGACAGCCCTGGACAGTTCGGCGTTCACCACACCGGGCTCGACCACCGCGATCCGGTTCACCGGGTCGATCTCCAGGATCCGGTTCAGCTTCACCAGCGACAGCACGACGCAGCCGTCCACCGCGTTCGCCGCACCCGACAGCCCGGTCCGGGCGCCCTGCGGCACCACCGGGACGCGCAGCTCGGTCGCGGTGCGCAGCACGTGCCGCACCTGCTCGACCGTCTCCGGGAACACCACCGCCGCGGGCTGCCCGGCCGCGCAGAAGCCCGCCATGTCGTGGCGGTACGCGGCGGTCACGTCCGGGTCCACCACGACGGCCCCGTCCGGGAGGCCCTGCACCAGTCGGTCCGTCAGATCACTCATCGCCGCCTCCACTCGCCGCCCGACCGCCTCCACCTCCGCACTCTGCCCGGACGGCAGGGGGCGGGCAAGTGGGCCACGGGAAGGGCGGGGAGCGGGACGGGCGGCAAGGGCCGCCGTACGGGGAGGTGCCGGCCGGATCCCGGGGCCGACGCGGCGACCGGTCGGCTCAGGCCCGGCGGAGGGTCGGGGTGGCCAGGGCGGTGAGGCCGGCGGTGGCGGTGGCGAGGGCGCAGAGGAGGGTGGGCGGGGCGGCGCCCGCCGCGTCCGCGAGCAGGCCCAGCAGGGCGTTCGAGAGCACCAGGGCCAGGCTCTGCACGAGCGTCAGCAGGGCCTGGACCCGCGAGAGATGGGTCGGCGGCGCGCCGGTCAGCACCAGCGGGCCGAGGTGGCAGGCGAAGAGCCCCGAGCCGAGGCCCGCCACCGTACTGCCGGCCACCGCCGCCACCGGCCCCGCGGCCAGGGCCAGCAGCGCGATCCCCGCCGACGCCGTACAGAGCCCGGCGGCCGCCCCCACGCCGGCCCGGGGCAGCGCGCCCCGCCGGGCGACCAGGACGGCCACCGCCAGTACCCCGGCCGCCTGCCCGCCGCTCACCAGTCCCGCCGTCCCGGCCGACCAGCCGTGCGCCCGGGCGAGCAGCGGGCCGAGCAGCGACACCACCGGCAGCAGCGCCCCGGCCGCCGCACCGGTGAGCAGCAGCGCGGCCCGCAGCAACGGGTCGGCCAGGGCGAGCCGGACGCCGGACGCGGCCTCGCTCAGCAGGCCGGCCCGCGGACCGGACGGCCCGTCCGCCCCGGGGCGGACCCGCAGCAGGACCAGCAGCACGACCCCGAAGCTCACCGCGTCCACGAGTGCCGCGCCGGGCAGCCCGCCGGCCGCGACCAGCAGGCCGCCGAGCGGCGCCCCGAGCAGGACGGCGCCCTGCCCGCCGGCCTGCCGCAGGGCGAGCGCCCGGGGCAGCCGGTCGGCGGGCACCAGCCGGCGCGGCATCGAACCGCTCGCCGGGAGGTGGAAGGCGTCGACCGTCCCGATCACGGCCGCCGCCGCGACCAGGAGCCAGAGCGGTGTGCCCCGGTCGGCCGCGACCAGCGCCAGCGCGGCGGTCGCGACCAGCATCACCGTGTCCCCGACGAGCATCACCCGACGGGCGCCGAACCGGTCCGCGACCGCGCCGCCCAGCAGGACCAGCGCGGTGCGCGGCACCGTGACCGCCGTCAGGACCAGCCCGGCCGCGCCGCCGCCGTGCGCGGAGGCGGCCCAGCCGAGGGCGAAGTACAGCGCGGCGTCGCCCAGCAGTCCGGCCTGGACCCCGGCCAGCCAGAGCAGGTACGTCCGGGGCAGCGCGGCCCGCGAACCGACGGCGGCGGTGGCAGCGGCAGTGGTCATGCCCGGTGACGCTAGGACCCTCGACCGGGTCGAGGGCAAGCCCGGCTACCCGCGGACCACCGGCTCCTGGAGCTCGGTGACCCACCCCGCCGGATCCTCCGGGCACTCCAGGTACAGCTCCCGGGCGTAGCCGGCCGAGCGGTAGCCGTTCTCCTCGATGAAGCGGGCCAGCTCCTGGCCCGCGCCCAGGACCTCGTCCATCGGGCCGCGGTGCACGATCGTCGCCGCCTCCCCGATCGGCGGCAGGTCGACCACCTCGAAGTCGTGCGCGCCCGTCCGCACCGACGGGCCGACCGGGACGGCGGCCCCGACCAGCACCGAGCCGTTGCCCTCCAGGGCGTCCTGGTAGTGGGCGACGGACGGGCCGGCCGCCTCGATCCCGGCCCCGGCCAGCCGCCGGCACAGCTCGGCGAACAGCGGCCCGATCACCGGCCCGATGTCCTCCGGCTCGTAACTCGCGGCCACACCGGTCAGTTGGGCCACCCGGACGGACGGCACCGGCTTCACCACGACATCCCGCACGGACATGGTCCCCTCGCTCTCGATCGTCCGGAGCCTCGCTTCCACCCGGGCCAGCCGCAGCTCGTCGGCCGCGATCGCCGCGGCGAGCTGGGCCCGCCGCAACCGCAGCATCCCGCGCAGCTCGGCCGCGTCCACCCGCTCGTCCAGGACGGCCCGCACCTGCTGCAGGGTGAAGCCGAGCTCCTTGAGCGCGATCACCCGGTTGAGCCGGGCCAGTTGGGACGCCTCGTAGAAGCGGTAGCCGCTGACCGGGTCCACCCGGGCGGGCCGCAGCAGCCCGATCGCGTCGTAGTGGCGCAGCATCCGCACCGACACCCGGCCGTGGCTGGCGAAGTCTCCGATGTTCAACATGGTGCGACCACTCCACCCCCTGCCACCGTGTCAGGGTCAACCCCCGCCCCGCCCTCGCCCGTGGCCGTTCCACGGCAGTTCCCCACCTGGCCCACAGCCGGCGCCCGCACCCGCCCGGAAAACACCGAGGGCGGGTGCCGAGTGGTCTCGGCACCCGCCCTGAGCAGGTGGTTCTCCTACCGGCGGAGAGCGTGGGATTCGAACCCACGGTACGGGGTCACCGCACGACAGTTTTCAAGACTGTTCCCTTAGGCCGCTCGGGCAGCTCTCCAGGCGGAGGTCAGCCTAACGGGTCCGGCGGGGTTCGGTGCACACGTTTCGGTGCGGGCGGGGGTTACGGCTGGTCGCCCTCGCGCTGGCCGAGAGTGACCTTGGTGGTGAGGGTCTGGCCGTTGCGGGTGTACTCGACGTCGACGGTCTCGCCGGGCTTGTGCGTCCAGATCCGACTGACCAGGGCGGGGCCGTTGTCGATCGGGACGCCGCCGAGCTTGGTGATGACGTCGCCCGGCTTGAGGCCGGCCTTGTCGGCCGCGCCGCCGGGGGTGACGGCGGGCTGGCCCTGGATGTCCTTGGTCTGGATCTGCGCGCCGTCGCCCTTGTAGTCGTCGTTGCGCAGCACGTCGAGCTTGGCGTAGACCGGCTTGCCGGTCTTGATCAGGGTGTCCGCGACCCACTTGGCCTGGTTGATCGGGATGGCGAAGCCCAGGCCGATGCTGCCGGCCCGGCCGTTGGCGGAGGCGTTGGACTGGATCGCCGAGTTGATGCCGATCACCGCGCCGCCGGAGTCGAGCAGCGGGCCGCCGGAGTTGCCGGGGTTGATGGAGGCGTCGGTCTGCAGGGCGTTCATGTACGAGGCCTGCGAGCCGGTGTCGTCGCCGGAGGCCACCGGGCGGTCCTTGGCGCTGATGATGCCGCTGGTGACGGTGGACTCCAGGCCGTACGGCGCACCGATCGCGACGGTGGCGTCGCCGACGTTGACCTTGTCGGAGTCGGCCAGCGGCAGCGGGGCCAGCTTGCTCTTGGGCGGGTTGTCGATCTTGACCACGGCGACGTCGTAGCCCTCGGCGTGGCCGAGCACCGAGGCGCTGTAGGAGCTGCCGTCGGCGAACTTGACGGTCAGTTTGCCGCCGCTGAGGGTCGGCGCGACGACGTGGTTGTTGGTGAGGATGTGGCCCTCGGTGTCGAAGACGAAGCCGGTGCCGGTGCCCGACTCGCCGTTGCCCTGCGCCTTGATGGTGACGACGCTGGGCAGCGCCTTCTGCGCGATGGCGGCGATCGAGCCGGGGACGGGCTCGTTCTTCTGGGTGTCGCTGGCCTGGACGGTGGTGCTGCGGTGGTCGTTCGCGGAGCTCCTGCGGTCGGAACTGTCGGAGACGGACACGCCGAGCGCGCCGCCGGCCACACCGGCGACCAGCGCGACGGCCGCGATCAGGGCGACCAGGCCGCCGCGCTTCTTGCGCGGGCCGCCGGGGCCGCCGGGGTACTCCGCCGGGTAGCCGAGCGGGCCGGCCGGGCCGCCGGGGTAGCCGGCGCCGCCGGAGGTGGAGTCGTAGGTGGGGCCCCAGCCGCCGAGCGGCTGGCCGGCCCCGAAGGGGTGGTGGCCGTGCGCGGCGGGGGCGGCGGGCGCGGCCGGAGCGGCGCCGTACCCCTCGTGCGCGCCGGCGGCGGGGACGCCGTGGGTCGGGGTGGCGTACGGGTTGCCGGCCGGCGGCAGGGCCGGGGCGGCGGGTGCGGCGGCCACCGGGGCGGGCGGAACGGGCGGCAGGACCGGCGGCGGCGCGTCGATGTAGCCGGTGGCCGGGTCGACGGCCGGCTCCTCGACGGCGAGTACGGCGGGTGCCACGGGCTCGGCGGGTGCCTCCGGTGCGGGCACCTTGGTGAAGGCGACGGTGGGCTTGTGCCCACCCCCGGCCGGGACCTCCTCGGCCGGAACGGCGTCGGCGGACGGCGCCGCCTCGGCGGCGGCGGCCTCGACCGCGCCCACCTCCGGCTCGGGCACCCGCCGGAACGCCATGGTCGGGTTGTGCCCGCCCTGAGCGGGGCCCGCGGCAGCGGACTCGGCCGCCCCCGGCCCGGCGGGCTGCTCCCCCTGCGGCCCGGTGGGCCCAACCTCGCGCTCGGTGCTCACGGACGACCTCCATAGCTGGCAGAACCAAGGACCATAGTTTTTCGCACTGTCGATTCGTTTGCCGTAAGGACCCCTCTGAAGAACTCATAAGAATCCTTAGCCGGCACCGACACCGGCACTGGCGTCAGCACCCGCAGCGGCACCGACACCGGCTCCGGCACCCCTACCGACGGCCGGGGCTCCCCTCCCCGTCGGGCGTCCGCGATGCGGACCGCCCCGCCCTCGGCCTTGGGCGTCGGCACCCGCGCCGGTTAGCCTGGCGCTCCAAACTGACACGCGGGAGCTTGGACCCACCAGGCTGAGAGTGCGCATGTCGACCGTACGCCACACGAGTGACGGACGTTCGAGGGGGCGCTGACCGCCGGAACCTGTCCGGGTAATGCCGGCGTAGGGAGTATCGGCCATGCCGCCTGCTTCGCCATCCTCTTCTTCGGGTACGAACGCCTCCGACTCCGGCGCGAACGCCCCCGCGCCGGGCGCGACCGCCCTCCTGGAACGCGCCGAGCACGTCGAAGCGCCCCTGGTCCTGGACACCGAACCGCCGCGCACGCTGCGCTTCCGGGACCACTTCGCGCTCTGGATGAACCTGGGCGTCAGCCTGATCGGCTTCTCCACCGCCGCCACCGTGCTCGGCGCCCCCGGCAGCGAGCTGTCGCTGGCCGCCGCGGTGACCGCGATCACGATCGGTACGGCGGTCGGCACCGCGATGCTCGCCGTGGCCGCGCTGATCGGCGCCCGCACCGGCGCCCCCGCGATGGCGAACCTGCGCGGGCTGTTCGGCACCCGGCTGTCGTACCTGCCGACGGTGCTGAACATCGTGCAGTGCATCGGCTGGGGCGTCTTCGAGCTGCTGACCATCTCGGCGGGCGCGCAGACCGTCGCGCACACCACCGGCTACCGCTGGCTGTTCGTCCTGCTCGCGGGCGCGCTGACCACCGCGCTGACCATCTGGCCGCTGGGCTCGATCGCGGTGCTGCGCCGCTTCGTGGCCGGGGCGGTCGCGGTGGCGATGGTGTACTTCACCGTCCAGTTGGGCCGCCAGGGCGTGCCGGACCCGGGCGCGGGCAACTGGCACGGCTTCCTCGGCGCCACCGACGCGATGATCGCGGTGTCGGTCTCCTTCGTGCCGCTGGCCGCCGACTACACCCGGCACTCGCGCACCCCGCGCTCGGCGTTCTGGGGCAGCTTCTCCGGCTACACGGTCGCCCAGGTCTGGTGCTACGTGCTCGGCCTGATGGCGCTGCTGCAGTCGGACGGCGACCCGAACCGGATCTTCGACTCCTTCCTCGGGGTCTGGGCCGGCTGGCTGTTCCTGCTGGTGCTGGTGCTGCGCGAGACGGACCAGTCCTTCGCCAACGTGTACTCGACCGCGATGTCGGTGCAGAACCTGCTGCCGAAGGTGGACCGCCGGGTGCTCTCCGGCGCGATCGGCGTGCTGATCACCGTGCTGGCGCTGCAGATCGACGAGTTCACCGACACCTACTACGGCTTCCTCGGCCTGATCGGCTCGGTGTTCGTGCCGCTGCTGGCGGTGCTCGTGGTGGACTACTTCCTCGGCGCCGGCCGGCGCGGCTGGAACCTCTCCGCCGACGCGCCGTCCCGCTGGCTGATGCTGCTGCCGTGGGCCCTGGGCTTCGCGGTCTACCAGTTCATCGCGCCGACCAAGGTCGCGGGCTGGTGGACGGACTTCTGGACCTCCGCCCAGGAGGCGCTGCACTTCACCCCGCAGGAGTGGACCTCGGCCTCGCTGTTCGCCTTCCTGGTACCGGCCCTGGCCACCTGGGCGCTCACCCCGCTCGGCCGCCGCGCCGTCCGGGGCTGACGGAGCGGAGGGAGCGGGGGCCCGAGCGGGCCCCGCAGGTGCGCAGACGGCCCCACAGGTTGGGGCCGTCTTTGTCCGCGCTTCACCTCCGCCGCCTATCGTTGGGCCTGTGACCAGCCCAGACCTGTCCTCGGCGGCGGCGCGCACCGTGCCGCCCGTCCAGGTGATCGCCCACCGCGGTTCCTCCCACGCCCTGCCCGAGCACACCCTCGCGGCCTACCGGCGCGCGCTCGACGAGGGCGCGGACGCGCTGGAGTGCGACGTCCGGGTCACCGCCGACGGCGCGCTGGTCTGCGTGCACGACCGCCGGATCGGCCGGGTCTCCAACGGCCGGGGCACCGTTTCGGCCATGACCCTCGCCGAGCTGGAGGCGTACGACTTCGGCGCCTGGAAGACCGGCCGCCCCAGCACCGACCCGGAGCTGCGCGGCGTGCTGCGGCTGGAGCGGCTGCTGGAGCTGGTGGTGGAGTGCGGCCGCCCGGTGGACCTGGCGATCGAGACCAAGCACCCGGTGCGCTTCCGCGGCCGGGTGGAGGCCGAGCTGCTGCGGACCCTGGAGCGGTTCAAGATCGGCGCCGTCCGGGAGGGCGACCGCCCGTCCGCCCGGATCATGAGCTTCTCCTCGGTCGCGCTGAACCGGGTGGCCGCCGCCGCGCCGCGGTACCGGCGGGTCTTCCTGTTCGAGCGGACCCTGCCGCTGCTCGGCCGGCTGCGCGAGGGCTCGCCGCTGCCGGGCGGGGCGCGGATCGCCGGCCCGGGCATCGAGCTGGTGCGGGCCCGCCCGCAGCTGGTGACCCGGCTGCGCGAGCTCGGCCACGAGGTGCACGTGTGGACGGTGGACGAGCCGGCCGACGTCGAGCTCTGCCTGGAGCTCGGGGTGTCCGCGATCATCACCAACCGGCCCGCGGAGGTACTGGCGCAACTCGGCCGGTGATCCGTCGGCGCACCGAAGGCCGTACTCCTCCGAACCCCTCCGATCCGATCACTCTGGTCGGCAGTCAAACCTTCCTCGCGCGAAATTGCCGGAATTCTTGCATCCGGGCGACGGAGGGTGAGCGCGGAATGACCTGATGTCGACCGTCGGTCGCCGCACTCGAAATGGGCTCGCGGGATCGTCCGGTGCTCGTTTCCGACGCATTACCAAGGGGCATCTCTCCCTCGGCATACGCTGAAGGAGGTCCGGGGGTGGCGTTGATGGTGGCGCGTGAAGTGCCGACTTCATCGACCATGGCAGTGCCGCACGGCCCAGCGAGTGTCGGGGTCGCACGGCGCCGACTGCGTCGAGATCTGGGTGACCGGCAGGTACCCGAACCGGTCATCGATGATGCTGTTCTGATCCTTTCCGAGCTGTTGAGCAACGCCTGTCGGTACGCCCGTCCGCTCGGCCCGCTGCCGGCCCTGGGCCGCAGCGCCCGGGCCGAGGTGCTCGGGCAGGTGCTGGTCGGCGTCCCCTCCGGGGCGAACGCCGCGCAGGGCGCCCGGGAGCCCGCCGAGGGTCCGGCCGAGCCGGCCGGCGGGGTGCTGGTCCGCTGGCAGATGCACGCCGACGGGGTGCTCACCCTGGAGGTCACGGACGGCGGGGCGGCCACCCGGCCGCTGCCCGCGAGTCCCTCGCTGACCTCGCGCGGCGGCCGCGGCCTGAGCATCGTCGACCAGCTGGCCAGCGACTGGGGCGTGCGCGACGCCCCCGGCGAGGTCACGGTCTGGGCGGCGCTGCCCGCCCGGGCCCGGCACGCCCGGCGCACCGGGGGCGATGCCCGTAGCGCGTGAGCCGGGCTCGGGGAATGTGTCGTTAGGCTTCCCGGGACACAGGACCACCGTTCCCGGGAGAGCCGCAGCATGGGCAAGAAGGCCGCCAAGAAGGCGCCGCAGCGCCAGTCCACCACCGCCGTCACGGGCGAGATCCCCGTGGTCGGGGCCCGCGAGGACTGCCCCTGCGGCTCGGGCCGCCGGTACAAGGCGTGTCACGGCCGGGAGGCCTCGCACGCGGTGCAGGAGCTGGTGCACCGCCCGTTCGAGGGCCTGCCGGGCGAGGCCGACTGGGTGGCCCTGCGCGAGCTGGTGCCCGCCGCCACGGTGCCGCTGACGCTGGCCGCCGGCGTGGCCGACGGCGCGACCGGTGACGTCCCGTCGGTGACCCTGGCCACCGTGCTGCCGCTGGCCTGGCCGGCCCTGCGCCGCCAGGACGGCTCGATCCTGCTCGGCCTGCAGACCCAGTCCGCCTCCGGCGACCTCAGCCGCGACCTCGCGGACGCCCTGGAGCTGGCCCTGGCCACCGAGCCGGGCAGCCCGGTGCCGGCCCGCCGGACCGTCCCGGGCGGGCGCCGCCTGCAGGACCTGCTGGACACCACCGCCGCGTTCACGCCCGCCGTGCACACCGGCTTCGAGTTCTGGCTGGAGGACGCCGAGGCCGCCACCGGCGAGGTCGCCGCCTCCCTGGAGCGCGCCAACGCCTCGGCCATCCCGACCGAGAAGCTCGCGAGCGTGGACTCCGCGTACTGGTGCGGCACCCCGGACAAGAACCACCTGCGCTGGGTGATGACCGTGCCCGAGGAGAAGCTGCTGGACGCGCTGGCCCGGCTGAACACGGCCGGCGAGGCCTCGCTCGGCCCGGACACCCGCCTGGTCGGCTCCTTCCGCGCGCACGGCCTGACCGTCCCGGTGTGGGACCTCCCGCTCGCGATGACCGCCGCCGACTGCGAGAAGCCGGCCGCCGAGTTCGCCGAGCGGCTCGCCGCGGTGCTCGCCGACGCGGCCCCGCTGACCGCCGAGGAGCGGCGCACCCGCGCGAACCTGGTGAACCGTCAGGTCACCTTGAACTAAAGGGCGCAGGATCCGCGTGATACGCGTCACATTGTCGCGGTGAACGCGCAATTTCCGGGCGTGGAGGGCGTCTTGGAAATTGGCGCGGGCGCGGATCCTTGTTACTGTCTAAAGAGTCCGGCCGCTGGTGCATCCCCCGTCGCCAGCGGCCGGATCTTTTCTTTTTCCGGAGTGCCCCGCTCGGAGCCCCCGGACGGGCCCGGGCCGAGACCCGGGAGAAGCCCGGATCCGGGCCCGGCGGACGGTGTCGACAGCCCGTCCCGCTCCGGTGGCCCTCAGTAGGCCGAACGCCCGCTGTCCAGCCGGACCGTCGCCTCCACCAACTCCCCCAGCAGCGGCCCGACCTGCGGCAGCCAGACCCCGCCGCCGACGCCCGGTCGCGGCGCGAGCACCCAGCGCACCCTCCCCCAGCCTCCGGCCGAGGGGACCCCGACGGCCGCGCCGCCGGGCGGCAGCGGCAGGAAGCCGCCCGCCCCGTGGTAGCGCAACGAGCCCGGCACCCAAGGGAGTTGGGCGAGCATCTCGCCGAGCACGTCCAGCGAGTACGGGGCCACCAGCAGCGCGTAGCGGCCCGGCATCGCCAGCACCGGGCCGAGCGGCAGCCGCAGCGCGCCCAGGTAGACCAGCGCCCGGGCGCCAGCCGCCGCGGGCAGGCTGACCGCCGAGACCGTGGAGCCGGTGGCGGCCAGCACCGGCGCGTCCGGGCTCTGTCGCTCCCACCACCAGCGCACCATCCGGGCGTCCGTGGTGGCGGCCAGCAGCGAGGGGTCGTGCGGGTGCGCGCCGGGGACGGTGCAGTCCAGGTCGCCGCAGGAGCAGCGGCCGTCGCGCAGCACGGCGCCCGGCACCACGGGCCAACGGTGGTCGACGGCGGCCGTCAGGGCCGCGGCCAGCCGGGCGGAACGATCCTCCGACCGGTCTTTCGGGTTCTCACGCATGGCGCTCGTTCCTTTCCCTGACCGCTCGGTTCGCTCCGCTCCGCCGGCGTCCGTCGGGATCCTCCGCGCGGACCCGCCGCGGCACGGACCCGGGCGGCGCGGCGCGGGGCGGGCGGCAGGGCGGACGGCGCGGCACGACGTGGAGCAGGTGTGGAGTACGACGTGAAAGGGCCGCGCAGGGCACAGCCCTTGGAACGAGAATCCCGTACGCGACCGGATGGACGCCGCCCGGGCGCGCTTGGTTCCACCGTACGAGTGAGAGAGTTCCGGCCAACCCGGCTCACGGGCGGCACGGACATACGATCCGGACGGCCGCCCGGGCCGTCCTCCCCGTTCTGCCCGCTCGCGGCCCGCTCCATGCCTCCGGGCCGAGTGGCGCGCGCACCAACCCCGCGCGCCCCCCGACCGGGTCGCGATCGATGTGGAACGGGCCACCGCGTCGTCCTGGATCTGGACATGCCCCGAATGGCCTGTGTAGAAGTGGTGGCATTGCTGTCGATCAATGACGAGTAGTAGCGAATCGAGGCGAAACACGCCCTTTGGCCGTGCTCGCTCCACATTGGCCGTACCTGGGGGTTTCGCATGGCACGTAGCACCGCGTCAGGAGTGACGGCATGAACGAGTCCCACCCGTCGACGGCCCTCCCGACGACGACCGCCGAGCCTGGCGAACCCGGCTGCGCGGGCGGGCTCACCGTCCTCGACCTGCCGGACCTCCCCGGCCCCGTCAACGCCCCGGACGGCACGGCGGACGGCCGCACGGCGCCCTCCGCCGCGCTGCAGGACCGTTTGGCCGGACGCCTGTCCGATATCACCAGCCTGCACGAGCACACCGAACGGCTCGCCCGCGCCCGCGGCCTGGCCGCCACCCTGGACACCGTCCTCGCCTCCGGCGCCGCCCTGCTCGGCGCCCGGCGCGGCATGCTGGTCACCCGGCGGCCCGGCGGCGGACCCGGACAGCCGGTCGGCCACGGCCTCGACCGCGCCAGCCTCGGCGCCCTGGAGACCGTCCCGACCGAGCAGAGCCTGCTGGCCCGGCTGCTGCGCGAACGGGACCGGCCCGCCCAGCTGCACTCCCACGACCTCGCCGAGGACCCGGCCACCGGCGCCCGGCTGCGCGAACTCGCCGTCCACCTCGGCCTCGGCGGCGCCTACGGCCTGCCGCTCGCCACCGAGGAGGACGGCCCGCTCGCCGCCGCCCTCTGGTTCTACGACGAGCCCGCCGAACCGACCGACTGCCAGCGCGAACTGGCCCGCCACTACTGCGAGATCGCCGCCCCGCTGCTCGCCAAGCAGCTGGAGGCGGACCGGATCTCGCGCACCACCGAGGCGCTGCGCCGCGGCCTGCTGCCGGACCGGCTCCCCCGGGCCGCCGGGCTGCGGCTGGCCGCCCGGCTCGTCCCCGCCGGGCTGGAGCGCTCCACCGGCAGCGACTGGTACGACGCGATCCCGCTGCCCGACGGCACCATCGGCCTCACCGTCGGCTCCGTCTCCGGCGACGGCCCCGGCGCGGGCCCCGGCTCCGCCCCCGGCGCGGCCGCCGCGATGGGCCGGGTCCGGGCCGCGCTGCGGGCGTACGCGGTGCTGGAGGGCGAGGACCCGGTCTCCGTCCTGGGGGACCTGGAGCTGCTGCTCAAGACCACCGAGCCGACCCGCACCGCCACCGCCGTCTACGCCTGGATCGAGCCCGAGGAGCGCCGGATCACCCTGGCCGGCGCCGGGCACTGCCCGCCCGTCCTGGTCGGCCGGCACGGCGCCGAGTTCGTGGAGACCTCGCTCTCCGCCCCGCTCGGCATGCTGGCCTGCTGGGAGGCCCCCGGGGTGGAGTTCGTCGCCGAGCGCGGCGACACCCTGCTGCTCTACACCGAGGGCCTGGCCCGCCGCTGCGGCCCGACCCTGCACGCCGGGCAGGCCAACCTGCGCCGGGCCGCCGCCGACGCCCCGCGCGACGTGCGGATCGACCCGGACCGGCTCTGCGCCCACCTGCTGGCCGTCTGCCCGGACCCGGACGCCGGGGGCACGGCCACCGACGACCTGATGCTGCTGGCGGCCCGCTTCGAGTGACGGTTCGGGCCCGGAACGAACGGGCGGCCGGGCGTCCGTACCATGGACGGACGCACGGCCGCCCGCGCGTGTCGCGATCCGACACCTCCCCCAGGGGCGGCGGTACCACCCCCCAAGGAGGCGTTGCACGTGACCGAGGACCGTACCCCCGCGGTGGCCGAGAACCCCGAGGCCGAGGGCGGCGAGGAGCCTGAGCAGCACAAGGGCCGCAAGAACGGTCTCTACGGCGACATCTCCGACGAGCTGGCCGCCTCGATGAAGTCCGGCTGGGCCGACACCGAGCTGCACGGCCTCGCCCCCGTCGCCCAGGCCCCGTACGCGGCCGAGCGCCGCGCCGCGCTGTCCGCCGCCTACCCCGGCGAGCGCCTGGTCGTCCCGGCCGGCAACCTGCGGGTCCGCTCCAACGACACCGACTACGCGTTCCGCGCCGCCAGCGAGTACGTCCACCTCACCGGCGACCAGACCGAGGACGCGGTGCTGGTCGGCGAGCCGACCGGCGCGACCGGCCACGACTTCGTGCTCTACCTGCTGCCCCGCTCGAACCGCGAGAACGGCGAGTTCTGGCTGGACGGCTACGGCGAGCTGTGGGTCGGCCGCCGGCACAGCCTGGCCGAGCAGGAGCAGCTGCTCGGGCTGCCCGCCCGCGACGTGCGCAAGGCCGCCGAGGAGCTGGCCGCGAAGGCCGCCGACTCCGCCGTGCCGACCCGCATCGTCCGCGGCTACGACGCCGGCCTGGAGGCCGCGCTCGCCGACGCCCTGGACGCCGACAAGGACGCCGGACTCAAGGAGTTCCTGAGCGGCCTGCGGCTGGTCAAGGACGCGTGGGAGATCGGCGAGCTGCGCGCCGCCTGCGACGCCACCGTCAAGGGCTTCACCGACGTGGTCCGCGAGCTGGGCCAGGCCGTCGCCACCTCGGAGCGCTGGATCGAGGGCACCTTCTGGCGCCGCGCCCGGGTCGAGGGCAACGACGTCGGCTACGGCACCATCGCCGCGGCCGGCCCGCACGCCACCACCCTGCACTGGGTGCGCAACGACGGCGACGTGCGCCCGGGCGAGCTGCTGCTGCTGGACGCGGGCGTGGAGACCAGCACCCTCTACACCGCGGACGTCACCCGCAGCCTGCCGATCAACGGCAGCTTCACCGAGGTCCAGCGCCGGATCTACGACGCGGTGTACGACGCCCAGGAGGCCGGCATCGCCGCGGTGAAGCCCGGCGCCCGGTTCCGCGACTTCCACGAGGCCTCGCAGCGCGTGCTCGCCGAGCGGCTGCTCGCCTGGGGCCTGCTGGACGCCTCGGTGTACGACGTCGAGAAGGTCCTGGAGCTGGGCCTCCAGCGCCGCTGGACCCTGCACGGCACCGGCCACATGCTCGGCCTGGACGTCCACGACTGCGCCCACTCGCGCCGCGAGGAGCACGTCGACGCGCTGCTGGTCCCCGGCATGGTGCTGACCGTCGAGCCCGGCCTGTACTTCCAGCAGGACGACCTGACCGTGCCGGAGGAGTACCGCGGCATCGGCGTCCGGATCGAGGACGACATCCTGGTCACCGCCGACGGCAACGAGAACCTCTCGGCCGGCCTGCCCCGCAGCGCCGAGGACGTCGAGGCCTGGATGGCCTCGCTCGCCTGAGCCTCCGCACGACGGCCGTGACGCGGCCACGGTGAAGGGCCGGCCTCCCGAGCAGTGGGAGGCCGGGCCCTTCGGCTCCGGTGCGGGCCGCCGGTGTCAGCGACGGACGGCGGGCCGCAGGGTGGTGGGGGCGCCGTAGTGGCCGTCCGAGGCGCCGCCGACCTCGATCTCCACCGGCTTGGTGGAACCGGTCCGCTTCAGGCCGACCCGGAAGGTGTACTCGGCCGGGTTGCCCGTCATCACGCCGGTCAGCTGGGCCGGCGCCACCCCGATCCGCCCGTTGCAGTCCTCGGTCGCCTCGAAGGACTTCCACTCGCCGCCGACCTTCGCCTCGATCGTGACGTCCTCCCCGGTCAGGCCCTCGCTCGCGGGCACGGACAGGTACACCGCCGGGCGCAGCAGGCCGGGGCCGTCGGGCGAGGAGACCTTGAAGGAGAACTCGGTCGGGGTCCCGCCGACGACCAGCGGGGTCGGCTTGGAGACCGAGTTCACCACCGGGCGGTGCGAGTCGACGACGGACGTGGTCACCACGCCCTTGGTCAGCACCTTGTAGGTGGACGGCACCACGGCGTCCGCCTCGACGTACAGCCTGCCCGGCTGGTTGCCCGCGTCGAGCACCATCCGGTACTCGACCGTCCGGCTCTCGCCGGCGGCCAGCTCGAAGGCCGCGTCGTTGCCCGTACCCGCGTAGTCCATGCCGCCGCCCTGGCTCAGCGCGGGCATGGCCTTCCAGCCGGTGGCGTCCTTGCGCTCCAGGGTGCCCTGCGCCATCGAGAGCACCCGCCGGCACTCCGCGCCCTCGAACTGCTGGGTGGCCACCACCGGCGCCACCGCGCGGGTGCCCGAGGCGTCGTTGTTCTTCCAGGTCACCGAGAAGGAGACCTGGTCGCCCACTTGGATCTTCTGGCCCGCGCGCAGGCCGTTGAAGGTGATCCCGATGCCGCCGGCGGGCTTGGCCGGGGCGGGCGCGGCCGGGGCCTTCGCGGCGGTCTTGGCCTCGGTCTTGGCGGCCACGGGCGCGACCGGAGCGGCGGCCGGGGCGGCGTTGGTCAGGGCGGGGGTGGTCGGCGCGGCCTCGGTGGTCGGCGCGGCCGGGGCGGGGACGGTCGGGACGGCGCCCGCGCCGGGGGTGGCCGACGAGGTGGCCGCGGGGGTGGAGGCGGGAGCGGAGGCGGCGACGGACGCCTCGCCGTTCGTCGGGCCGCAGGCCGCGATTCCCACGGCGGTGACGACGGCCAGCGGGACGATCTTCGCAATACGGGCGATAACGGACGCGTTCATGTGACAGTCCCCCCAAGGACATGGTGATGGTGGTGATCGAATGAGCGGGCGCCTACGGTCGCGCCCCGAGGAACCGGCCCGAGCCCCCCGGCTCCGCCGGCTCGCTCTCCCTGCCTCTCACCCTGATAGACGTCCATCCCGCCGGGGGGTTGCAGGCCGGTTCGAAGAATTTTTCCCGGCCCCTCCCCGGAACGCCGAAAGGCGCCGCGACCGGGGGAAACCCGGTCGCGGCGCCTCAACGGCCAGCGTGGAACGGCTACTTCACGACCGTCACCGGGACGATCAGCTCCTTCACGGAGGTCAGCGGCGCGGAACCGTCGTACGGCAGCACCGCCTGGACGGACACCGGCATCGTGCCGGGCCCGTCCAGCTTGTCGAGGGCCATCCGGTACGTCACCGTCCTGGACTCTCCCGGCGCGAGCGAGAACTGGGCCTGCTGGCCCACCATGGCGTAGTCCATGCCGCCGCCGATCGCGAGCGGGATCTCCTTCCAGACGCCGCCGTCCTGGCGCTCCAGCTTGCCCTTGTTCATCGTGACCATCTCGCTCGGCGGCGTCCCGGCGTACTCCTTCGTGTAGACCAGCGGCTGGAGCTTGTCGTAGGTCTTCTGGCCGGTGTTCCGGTACGTCACCGTGAAGGTCACCGGGGTGCCGTTGGTGGACACCTTCTGCCCGGCGCCGATGCCGCCGTCGACCGTGATCGCGATGTCCTTCGCGCCCTTGTCGGACGCGGTCAGCGACGGCGACTTGTGGCCGCTCACGTCCAGGCTGTTGACGATCGCCGTCAGGCCCGACTGGTAGTCGCTCTTGAGCCCGTTCGCCACCACGAAGACCTGGTCCAGGCCCATCCCCCACAGCTGGGCGGTGAAGGTGTCCCCGGGCTTGCAGGTGACGTTCCACTGGGTCTTGTCGATCGTCTTGCCGGCCACGGTGGACTTGGTCCGCACGGGTGCGCCGACCGAGGAGTAGCCGTTGTCCGGGAAGTAGGGCCGGCCCCAGATCGGGCAGTTCGGCTGGTGGCCCCAGCCGCTGTCGGCGACCAGGTCGTCCGTCGTCGGCCAGGCGCCGCCCTCGAGTTCGTCCGGGGAGTTGTAGGCCACGACCAGGACGCCGTACGGCTCGCACCTGGCCGGCGCCCAGCCCTGCTGCGGCTCCGTCGGCGCGCCCGGACTCAGGACGCAGACCCGGTCGGCCGAGACCGGTACGGCCTTCCAGCCCGCCGGCACCTTGAACTTGACGCCGCGCAGGCTGGACGAGCTCGCCGGGCCGCTCGCGGTGCCGGGGGCGGAGGTCGCGGTGGTCGGGACGCCGTCGGCGAGCGGGACCTCCGTCTCGGCCTCGCTGGTGGGCGTGCCCGGATCGGTGGGGGCGGCCGTCGGGCTGGGGTCGCCGGTCGGCTCGGGCGTCGGGCTCGGCGAGGTGGTCAGGGTGGCGGCCGGGGGCGGGACCTCGTCCTGGGCGACCGGCTCGCCGTGGAAGGTGAGCACGCCGAGCGCCATGGCGGCGGCCAGGCCGAGCGGCACGGTGACGGCGTACACCGGGCGCAGCCGGCGGATCCGGTTCTTCGGGGGAGCGGCCGGGCGCAGGCTGGCGGCCGTGACGAGGGAGGCCCGGGCCGTCATCGCCTCGCGGAGCAGCCGTTCCGTCGGTGTCTCGGCCGGCCCGTCGCCGTCGCCGCCGGTGCGGCGGGGGAGCTTGTCGGTCATCGAACCTTCTCCAGGTGCTTTTCCAAGGCGTCCAGAGCGCGGCTGGCGGTGGACTTCACGGCACCCCGGGACAGTCCCAGGGTCTCGGCTATCTGCGCCTCCGACAGGTCGGACCAGTAGCGCAGCACCAGCACCTCACGCTGGCGGGGAGTCAACTCCTGCAGGGCCACCAGCACCCGGCGGTGCTCGTCGTTGAGCACCGCGTGGTCCTCGGCGGACGGGGCGTCGGCCACGTGCGGCGGCACGTACTCGCGGGCGGTCTTGCGGCGGCGCAGCATCGAGCGGGCGCCGTTGACCACCGAGGTGCGCAGGTAGCCGAGCGCGTTGTCGAGGTCGTCCAGCTCCTCGCCGTAGCGCTGGTAGAGCTGGGTGAAGGCGTCCTGGACGACGTCCTCGGCCAGGTCCTGGTGGTCGACCAGCATGACCGCCATCCGGACCAGGCCGAGCCGGTGGGCGTGGTACAGGTCGGTCAGGGTGGGCCGGTCCTCGGCGGGCTTGCGACCGCCGCGCAGCAGCCGGAAACCGGAGCGGCGCTGCTTCGCCTCCTGCTCGGTGGCGGCGCCGGCGAGCGGCTCGCCGGCCTCCTGCGCGCCGAACAGCGCGGCGACGACTCCACGGATGGAGAAGCCCCGCCCCCCTGCCTGCGCGGCGGTCGGCCCGATGGCCATGGACATGCGCGTTTCCGCTTTCCCCCGGGACGGTGACGGCGGCCGCCGTTCCGTCAGGTCACCTGATCAAGATCGTGATCGGGGGGATCATCCCAGCCGCCCTCTGCCGGGTTCCCTCCGCCCCCGTACCAAAGGACGTGTGACGGGGGTGAAGGTTGCAGGTGGGTTCGAAGAAAATTCCGAAGGGGTCGGGACGGCTACACTCACCGGCATTCCGCCACCCGTGAGCAGGGGGTTCGCATGGCCGAGCAGCACGCCGAGGACCTGACCGGTGCCGCACCGCGGCCGGTGCCCGTCGCCATCGGCCGGCGCCCGGAGCCCGTGCACGACGTCGCGGTGTACGCCTTCCCGGGCATGGCGCCGTTCGAACTCGGCGTGGTGGTCGAGGTGTTCGGACTGGCGCGGCCCGAGCTGGCCGGGCTGCTGGCGGCTCCCTGGTACGGGCTGAAGGTCTGCGCCGACCGGCCCGGGACGCCGCTGGAGGCGGTGGGCGGCTTCACGCTGACCGCCCGGCACGGGCTGGACGAGCTGGCCGCGGCCGACACGGTGGTGGTCCCCGGGGTGCCGAACCCGTTCGGCGGCGTCTCCCCCGACCTGGTCGAGGCGCTGCGCACCGCGCACGGGCGCGGCGCCCGGATCGTGTCGATCTGCTCGGGCGCCTTCGCACCGGCCGCCGCCGGACTGCTGGACGGCCGGGAGGCGACCACCCACTGGCGGTACGCCGAACTGCTCCAGCAGCGGTACCCGGCGGTGCGGGTCAACCCCGACGTGCTGTACGTGGACAACGGCGACGTGCTGACCAGCGCGGGCAGCGCGGCCGGCATCGACCTCTGCCTGCACCTGGTCCGCCGGGACCACGGCGCCAAGGTGGCCAACGCGGTGGCCCGCCGCTTCGTGGTGGCGCCGCACCGGGACGGCGGGCAGGCCCAGTTCGTCGAGGCGGCGGTCCGCCCGGTCGAGGAGGAGGACGACGGGATCGCCCTCAGCATGCGGTGGGCGCTGGACCACCTGTCGTCCCCGCTGACCATCTCGCAGCTGGCCCGCGCCGCCCGGATGTCGGACCGCTCGTACCTGCGGCACTTCACCGCCCGCACCGGGACCAGCCCGATGCGCTGGGTCGTCACCCAGCGCATCGCGACCAGTCTGGCGCTACTGGAGTCACCGGAGGGGACGGTGGAGGAGATCGCCGCGGCAGTCGGCTTCGAGAGCGCCGCGACCTTCCGCCACCACTTCGGCCGGGTGATGCGCACCTCGCCGACCGCCTACCGGCGCTCCTTCGGGCGCGGGGTGGCCTGAGCGCGCGGTCTACTGCCCCTCGCGCTCCTCCGCGCGCTTCTCCGCGGCCTTCTCCTCGGCCTTCTCCGCGGTCTTCTCCGCGGACTTCCCCTCGCGCCGGTCCGCGTTGGCGACGATGGCGTCGTGCAGCCACTGGGCCAGGCCCGGCGCGATCTTCTCGTAGGTGTCGGTCCAGCGCGGGTCCGAGACGTACAGGCAGGCCAGGCCGCGGTGGATGGTGTACGTGCAGTCGTAGAAGTTCTGGCGGATGTGCTGCCGGTGCTCCTCCGCGAGGCCGGTGGCCACCGTGCCGTCGGCGGGCTCGCCGGCGGTGACCGCCCCGGCCAGGCGCTCGTTGAGCGCGGTCATCTCGGCCTGGATGCGCTGCCAGTCGGCCTTGGAGTAGCCGCCGGTGCGGCGCTGCGACTCGGCCCAGGCCGCGGTGTCGCCCCAGCGCTGCTCGGCCTCCTGCTCCCAGTCCTCCTGGTAGCCCTCGCCGAAGATCTCGAACTTCTCCTCCGGGGTCAGCTGAATGCCCATTCTCCGTGCCTCCATGGCGTGTTCGACGGCTGAGGCGAGCTCCTGGAGGTGACCGATCCGGTCGGTGAGCAACCGGTGCTGCCGCCGGAGGTGCTCGGTCGGGCTGACCGAGTCGTCGTCCAGGATCGCCGCGATCTCGTCCAGGGGGAACCCGAGCTCCCGATAGAAGAGGACCTGCTGCAGCCGGTCGAGGTCGGCGTCCACGTACCGGCGGTAGCCGGACCGGGTCCGGCCGGCCGGGGACAGCAGGCCGATCTCGTCGTAGTGGTGCAGGGTGCGGACGGTCACCTTGGCGATCTTCGCCACGGCGCCGACCGAGTAGCCCTCACTGGTCATCGGGGTTCCTCCCTGGTGCTGACCACCACCCTCGGCTCTCACGTCGCGTGAGGGTCAAGCCGTGGACGGGGACGGGCCCCTGCCGTCAGACCCCGGCGCCGGCCAGCGCCCGCTCGCGCCGCCGGCCGCCCCGACCGCCCCGGCGGCCGGTGCCGCCGCTGCCGCCGTCGCCCGGTGCGCCGGGCCGCTGCCGCCGGGACCGCTGGGTGGGCCAGAACAGCACGTACCCGGCGGAGACCACCACGAAGGCGAGCCGGACGAAGCCGCGGGCCGCGTCGGACGGGAGCAACAGCGTGCCGCCGTACAGCGCGGCCAGCGCGATCCAGCTCCACCACGGGACGAGCCGCTTCTGCCCGACGGCGTCCCAGAGCAGGGTGCCGAGCAGGATCGAGGCCGTGTAGTACGTGTAGACGCTCGGGTCGAGCAGGATGCGGGCGTCCGCACCCAGCAGCACCACGGCCGGCCAGCGGCCGCGCCAGACGGCGACGCAGCCGAGCCCGATGCCGAGCGCGAACTGGGTCGGCCGGTCCCACCAGGGGGTGGCCGGGTCGGTGACCCCGAACCAGCGCAGCGCGGAGGCGGGCTGGTTCGGGATGGTGAACTTGGCGGCCGCCATGGTGTCCAGGTTGCCCAGGTAGAACGGCAGCCAGGCGATCGCCACCAGGGCGCAGAACCAGAGCGCGGTGCGCAGCCAGGCGGGCCGGGGCAGCGCCAGGATCAGCGGGGCGAAGGCGATCGCCCAGGGCTTGGAGTCCACCGCCAGCGCCAGGAAGACCGCGACCTGGACGGGCTTGCCGCGGGCCAGGGCGTGCGCGGCGAGGGTGGTGAAGAACAGCGCGAGGACGTCGTCCAGGTGCGCGAAGCGGACCGAGACCTCGACCCACATCGGGATGAACGCCAGCCCGGCGATCAGCAGCCGCTGCTGCAGCCGCCGGTGGTTGGTCCCGGTGCCGAGGTAGTACAGGGCCGCGGTGCGGCCGACCACGACCAGCATCACCAGGCCCAGCCCGGCGCTCACCGCCTCGGCGATCAGCTCGCCGGTGTGCGGTGCGAACGGGGCGGTGAGCCGGGCCGCGGCCAGGCTGACCGGGCCGATCTGGAGCTCCGGGTGGTGGGCGTAGAGCGACAGGCCGCCGTCGGGCTGGCCGCTGAAGAGCAACTGCTCGCCCTGGCGCAGGTAGTGCCAGGAGAAGCCGCCGCTGGGCTCGACCAGGAGGAACCAGAGCACCGTCCAGGCGGTCAGCAGGACGTGGTGCCTCCGGAGCGGCAGCCCGGCTATCCGCCCGGTCGTCGCCTCGTAGTCGGTGGTGGTCCGTGCCGTGCGTGCTACCCGCACCTGTCCTCTCCCCGCCGTTCCGCCCCCCCTCCGGCCGGACATCCTATGTGACGGAGGAGAACCGTCCGGACCGCCCGCGGGACGGCCCGGGTCGGCCCCCGGAACGGCCCGTGCCGCCCGCGGATCCGTCCGAGGGGACGGTGCGGGCGGCACGGGGGTGTTCCGGATCAGTGCCCTTCGGATCAGTGCGCTTCGGGTCGGCGCGCCTCGGGTCGGCGCGCTCGCGTCAGCGCGCTTCGCCTCAGCCCTGCTGGGCGGACTTGCGGCGGCGCAGCACCACGAGGGTGCCGACACCGGCCACCAGGACGGCGCCGCCGGTGGCCGCGATCGCGGTGGTGTTGCTACCGCCACCGGTCTGGGCCAGGGCCTTGTCGCTGCCGTCCGCGGCGGCCTTGGCCTTGTCGACGGCGGCCGGGGTCAGCGGCGGCGGGGTGATGACCGGGGGCTCCACCGGGAAGTCGATCGGGCCCGAGGTGTCGCCGCTGCTCTCGACCGGGGCCGGGGCGGTGGCCGAGCCGGAGGGCTCACCGGTGGCCGGAGTGGTCGGCTTCTCGGTCGGCTTCTCGGTGGGCTTCTCGGTCGGGGTGTCGGTCGGCTTGCCGGTGGGCGTCTCGGTCGGCTTCTCGGTCGGCGTGACGGTCGCGGTGGCCGACGGCGAGCCGCTCGCGGTCGGGCTGGGCTTGCCCGTCTGGGACTGGGTCGGCGTCGGGCTGGGCTTGCCGGTGTGCGTCGGGGTCGGCTTGCCGCCCGGCGCCTTGATGGTGAAGCCCACGCCGCCGTCGCAGCTGAGGTGGCCGTTGTCGACCGGCTGGTGGGTGGAGTCGTCGAGCTGGGCGGCGAAGACGACCGGGACGACGCCGGCCCGGCCGAGCGGGGAGCCGTCGGTGAAGGACGCCCGGACCTTGATCGGGACGTTCTTGCCGCGGTTCACCCCGAGCAGGTCGTCGGCGACCGGGTTGCCGGCCGAGTCCAGGGTGCCGAGCATCATCAGGACGGAGCTGTTCTTCTCGCCGCTCTGGTCGGGGGCGACCACGGCGGTCTGCCACTCACCGCCGGGGAGCCGGTACTGGACCTTGAGGTCCTTCGCCTGGAGCGAGCCCGCCTTGTTCTTGAACTTGAGCAGCGGGATGAAGACGAAGTCGTGCTTCGTCCGGTTGTCGATCTTGAAGGTGAACTCGCGGGCGTCGCCGCCGGCGATGAAGGTGCCGGGCACGCCGTTCAGCGAGAGGTCGAGGCTCGCGCGCGACGCCTTGTCGGCCTGCGAGGCGACGGCGGACGGGGTGCCGGTGGCACCGACGGCCATGGCGCCCTGGGCGCCGGCCAGGACGAGCGAGGACGCGAGCGCGGCGGCCCCGGCAAGGGCAAGACTGCGACGTATGGACAAGGGAGACCTCACGGAAGTGTCCGGGCGAGGCCCGGGCGCGAGGGGGCGGCCGAAGAACGCCGCGGACCCCCCGCGAAAGCTGAAAGTGCGACGGAGAGTACCGAACGACGGGACCGGTCCGGAAGGCGGGTGGCACACTGCGGTCCGGGCCCGGGAGAGGACTGCCCGATTCGTCCAACTCTGGCCGTCCGTACGCCTTTTGCGCCCGGCCTGGGCGGCGGCCGGATGACGGGTACACGCCCGGAGGACGGTACCGCACGACCCCCGGCGGCGGGCGGCGCGTGCGCGCGGCACCCGGCCCGCCGGGGGTCGGTCCGTGAGGGGGTCGATCTGTGAGGGGGTCGGCCGTACGGAACCGGCCGCGAGCGATCTGCCCCGAGGGGCCGGCCCGGAAGGCCGGCCCGGAGGATCAGCCCGCGAAGAAGGACTTGGCCGCGATCACCGCGCGCTCGTCCGCCAGCGCCTCGCCCGGGCGGGTGCCGTGGCCCAGCAGCACCCCGCCCCAGCGCATCCCCATGTAGTCGGCGGTCAGCCGGAGGGTGCCGATCAGCGGCTCGGCGTTGTCGTCGTCCTCGGTGGCGAGGGCGGTCACGCCCCAGATGGTGCCGCCGCGCATCCCCTCGCGGAACTCCACGCCGGGCACCCGGAACCAGGCCGACCAGTAGTCGAGGTAGAGCTTGGCGCTGGTCGGCAGCGCGTACCAGTACAGCGGCGCGACGAAGACCAGGTCGGTGGCCGCCAGGGTGGCGTCCAGCAGCGTCCGCTCGTGGCCGGCCGGCTCGGGGTACGTGCCGTCGCCGGTGTGCCGCAGGTCCCGGAAGGGCGGCAGCGGGTGCTCGTCCAGCCGCAGCCACTGCTGCTCGGCGCCGGCCGGCAGGCTCGACTCGGCGGCCAGCCGGGCGAGCCGGGCCGAGTTGCCGTCGGGGCGCGCGCTGGCGTCGAGGAACAGGAAACGGCGCGGCGTCTCGGCGCCGGGCGGCTGATCGCCCATCAGGACTCCTCCGTGGTACGTACGGTGCGGACGCAGGAGTGAGCAGCCGTCGGACGCCGGTTTATTCCGCCGCCGCGCCAACCGCCGGGTGGCACCCGGGGATTGGCGGGCGCGGGTCCGGTCCGGCAGCCCGGCCCGGGGGCCGGCGGGTGGAGGTCAGTCGGGCAGCCCGGCCCGGCGGCGGGCGACCTCGGCGACCGCCGCCCAGTCCTTGTCCCCGTCGCCGTGGGCCAGCGCGTCCAGGAAGGCGTCCCGCAGGACGCTGCCGATCGGCAGCGGCACGTTGCGCGCGGCCCCCGCGTCCAGCGCGAGGCCGACGTCCTTGAGGCCGAGCGGCAGCCGGAACCCGGCCGGCTCGTACCGGCGTTCGGCCACCATCGCGCCGTAGCCGGTGTGGATCGGTCCGGGGAAGAGCGTGCCGGTGAGCAGGTCGACCAGGTCGGTCGGCCGGATCCCGTGCGCCTCGGCCAGGCTGCACGCCTCGGCCATCGACTCGATCGCGCAGGCGATCAGGAAGTTGGTGCTGATCTTGACGGTGTTGGCCTGCCGGGGGCTCTCGCCGAAGTGCCAGGTGCGCTCGCCCATCGCGGCGAACAGCGGCTCGGCCCGCTCCAGCAGCTCGGGCGCGCCCGCGACCAGGATGTTCAGCCGCCCCGCCGCCGCGACCGGCGGCCGGCCGAGGACGGGGGCGGCGACGTAGCCGACGCCGTGCTCGGCGTGCAGCGCCTCGGCCCGCTCCGCGAGGGCGAGCGAGACGGTGGCCATGTTGACGTGCAGGGTCGCCCCGGCGCCGGCCAGCAGCGCGGGGTCGAGCAGCAGCCGCTCGACCGCCGCGTCGTTGGCGAGCATGGAGACCACCGTGTCGGCGGCGAACACCTCGGCGAGCGAGCCGGCCGCCTCCGCGCCCTCGGCCACCATGGCGGCCACCGGCTCGGGCGAGCGGTTCCAGACCCGTACGGTGTGGCCGGCCCGCAGCAGGCTGCCGGCCATGCCGCGCCCCATCGCACCCAGCCCCACGAAGCCGATCGTCCGCCCGGTCATCCGCGCACTCCCGTCGCCGCCGCACCGCTCGTATGCGGCCGACTGTACGTCAGAAGAGCTGCGCTACCTGCCGGTCGGCACGGAAGCACACCCGGAGCCGGGCCGGTCCTCAGGCGCAGGCGCGGGCCCGGGACGGCAGCCGGGTGCGGTCGGCGGCCGCGCCGCGCTCCAGCTCGGCGACCACCCGGGTGCGCAGCAGCTCGTACTGGGCCTGGAGCCGGCCGGGGCGGGCCGGGCGGGCGACCGGACGGCCGCGGCCGACCAGCTCGTCCGGCCCGAACTGCTCGCGGGTGAGGTCGATCTCGAAGCCGGTGGCGAAACGGTTCCACCAGTGGAGGTCCGTCCGCACCCCGTCGACGTACACCTCGCCCATCATGAGCTCGCCGCCGAGCAGGTCGTGCACCACCATCGCCGTCACCCCGCACTGACCACGGGCGGGATTGTCGGGACGCCAGTGGGCCAGATCCTCGGGCGCACAGGTGTCGACGCCCCAGGAGGAGCGGATCGCGCGTTCGATGTCGTTGAGGGTCCACGCCGTCATACCGGGAAGCCTGCCACGCGCCACTGACAGCGGCACCGGCTTTTCGAAGGGTCATCCCGTGTTCTGCGGCTACCCTTCCGGCGTTCACCCGAACGAGACCCCGGCCCGGCGGGCCCGGCCCCTGGCGCGGGGCGGGCCCGCCGGGCCCCCGGTCACTTCGCCAGCTCGGCGACGCCCGCCTGCGCGAACTGCTCGTCCAGGTCGCCGCTGGGCGCGCCCGCGACGCCGACGGCCGCGATCGGGGCGCCCTTCGACTGGATCGGGGCGCCGCCGGCCAGGAACAGGGTGCCCGGGATGTCCTTCAGGTTCGGGGCCTGGGCCAGGCGCTTGGCCAGCTCCGAGGTCGGGGCGTTCCAGGACACCGCGGTGAAGGCCTTGCGCTCGGCCGAGACCGGGGCCTGCGGGCCGGCGCCGTCGCCCTTCAGCAGCACCCGGGTGACGCCGTCGCGGTCGACGACCGCGACCGACACGTGCTGGCCGGCCTTGGTGGCCGCGTCCAGGGCGGCCTGGGCGGCGCGGGTGGCGGCGTCGATGGTCAGGCCGCTGCTCGGGGCCAGGTTCTTGTTCTGGGTGTCGGCCTTCGCCGCGGCCGGGACGGCCGGGGTGTCGGTGGACTCGGCGCTGGCCGAGACGGCGCCCACGGTGGCGGCGGCGAGCGCGGCGGCGACGACGGTGCCGGTCAGCACCCGGGTGCGGACGGAGGTCTTCTTCATGGTCCAGCTCCTCAGCGGATCTGCGGGGTGGGGCGGGGCGGAGTGGGGGAGTTCGGGGGCCGCCGGGCCGTTGGGGGGATCGCCCGGCGGCGTGCTTCGATCCTCCGGCCGGGGAAGGGGCCGCCGCATCGGCGGTCCGGCGCGGGCGTCCGGGCATGATGGGGGACGGCGGCGTCAACCGATCGGCTGATGCGGCCCCGGGCCGGACGGGTCACCATCGAGGAATCGGTGCGGGTCGGTGCGGATCGGGACGGGCCCGTACGGACCGGCACGGCCGGTACGGGCAGGCGCCGACCGCGCACGCACCACCCGTTCAGCCAGGAGCCACCCGTGCAGCAGCCCCGCCCGACCGCTGGCCGCCCCGCCGCGGACCGCACCGGCGCCGGCGGCGCCCTCGGCCACGACGCCGGCGATCCGGACGCGGGCCGGCTCGCACTGCTGCTGGACTCCGCCTTCCTGCTGCTGCTCGCCGCCGCGCTCAGCCGCTACCTCACCCATCACTCCGGCACCGCGCAGGCGCCCTGGGTGATCGGGCTGAGCGCGGCCCTCGCGGTCGCCCAGCCGGCCGGGTCCTGGCTCGCCCACCGCCGTCCGACCGCCCCGGACCGGCACCGCCGCTGGGCGCTGGCCCTGGTGGTGGCGCTCTGGGTGGTGCTGGTGCTGCTCGCGCCGAGCTTCGCCTGGTGCGCCGTGCCGCTGATCTACACCGGGCTGCGGGTGCTGCCCGCGAAGGCGGCCATCCCGCTGGTCGGCGCGCTGACCCTGCTGGTGGTGACCGCCGAGGTCCGGCTGCCCGGCGGCGCCGACGCCACCCTCGTCCTGCTGCCGGCCGCGGTGGCCGGACTCGCCACCGGCGTCTTCCTCTTCATGGCCCGGCAGGCCGCCCGGCAGCGCGCGCTGATCGCCGACCTGGTCCGCACCCGGCGCGAACTCGCCGCCACCGAACGGCGCGAGGGCACCCTGGCCGAACGCGCGCGGCTGGCGATGGAGATCCACGACACCCTGGCACAGGGCCTGTCCAGCCAGCAGATGCTGCTCCAGGCCGCCGAGCGCACCTGGGACACCCACCCGGCGACCGCCCGCACCCACGTCCGCACCGCCGCCTCGGTGGCCGCCCGGAACCTGGCCGAGGCCCGCCGCTTCGTCCACGACCTCGCCCCGGCGGAGCTGTCCGACGGCCGCACCCTTGACCGGGCGCTGCGGGCGCTGGCCGAGCGGGAGTCCGCCGAGAGCGGGCTGCCGGTCCGCTTCCACCTGGACGGCGCGCCCGTGCCGCTGCCCGCCGCCGCACAGGCCGCGCTGCTGCGGATCGCCCAGGGCGCGCTGGCCAACGTCCGCGAGCACGCCGGGGCGTCGACGGCCGCGATCACGCTGTCCTTCCTCGGCGACCAGGCCGTGCTGGACATCGCCGACGACGGGCAGGGCTTCGACCCGGGCGCGGCCGGTGCCGGGGGTGGGAACGGCGCCGGGGACGAGGGCGGCCGTGGGTACGGCCTGCCGGCGATGCGGGCCCGGCTGCGGCAGCTGGGTGGCAGGCTGACCGTGGAGAGCGCGCCCGGCGAGGGCACCGTCGTCTCCGCCGCGATCCCCCTGGACGACCGATGAGCCCGGAACACCGGTCCCCCGAAGCACAGATGAGCCCGGACGAGCGATGACCCTGGAGCACCGATGAGCACGACTCCCGGCCGGACCACTCCCGTCCGGACCGCTCCCGTCCGGCTGCTGGTCTGCGACGACCACGCCGTGGTGCGGGCCGGACTGCTGGCGCTGCTCGCGAGCGCCGGCGACATCGAGGTGGTCGGCGAGGCCAGCACCGGGGAGGAGGCCGTCGCGCTGGCCGCCCGGCTGGCCCCGCAGGTCGTCCTGATGGACCTCCAACTCGGCGACGGCATCGACGGGGTGGAGGCCACCCGGCGGATCACCGCCACCCCGGACGGGCCGCACGTCCTGGTGCTCACCACCTACGACACCGACGCCGACATCACCCGGGCGATCGCCGCCGGCGCGACCGGCTACCTGCTGAAGGCCGAGCGGCCCGAGGAGCTGTTCGCCGCCGTGCACGCGGCCGCGCAGGGCCGCACGGTGCTCTCGCCGCCGGTCGCCTCCCGGGTGATGGCGCAGATGCGGGCGCCCTCGCCGCAGCTCACCGAGCGCGAGCTGGACATCCTCGGACAGCTGGCGCAGGGGCTGGGCAACCGGGAGATCGCCCGGGCGCTGTTCATCAGCGAGGCCACGGTGAAGACCCACCTCGGCCGGATCTACGACAAGTTGGGCGTGGACACCCGGTCGGGCGCGGTGGCGGTGGCGAAGGAACGCCGGCTGCTGCGCTGAGCCCGCCCGCTCTCCCCTCCCCCGGCCGCTTCCCTGGCTGCTTCCCCGGCTGCTTCCCCGGCTGCTTCTCCGGCTGCGCTGGGCGCCCGTCCGGTGTCACAGCGTGCTGCCACGATGCTCGGAATGTCGGATTCCACGGCGGCGTCCAGCACTACGTGTCCGCGCCCGGCGTCGGGCGGCTCGGGCGGCGGACACCCCGATGGGACGACAAACCGCTGGTCCCGGGCCCTTCCGACCACCGCGGAGCACTCCGTCACGATGTGGATGTTTTGTGGATTCCGCTATTGACAAACCAACCACGCGGTTTGTTAGTTTGAGATCAACGACGTCCCCGGAGGTGGGGGCTCGCCGGGCCTGTGCGGACCGCTCTCGCCGGAGGGGGGTGTGGCCAGGGGGGAACGGCGGGTTTGCCGGGGTGTCGGGGGGAGCGGCAACGCCGAAGCCGCGCGACGAGGCGGGGGGGGGGGGGGGGGGGGGGGGGGGGGCCCCCCCCCCCCCCCCCCCCCCCCGCGACGGTGGTGCGCCCCGCCGTTCGGACAGGCCGCACCCGGCGGACCGTCACACCATGCCCAGCGCGTACGCCGCG
>NZ_JBLRWA010000047.1:0-33951 GCF_048159585.1 Kitasatospora sp. SC0581
ACCGAGCGCGGCTGGCTGATCGTCCTCGACAACACCACCGAGCACACCCCCGAACAGCTGTGGCCCGTCACCAGCCGGGGCGGACGCGGACGGGTCATCGCCACCACCCGCCACCGGGGAGCGGCCAGTACAGGCGGCGACCGGGCGCTGGTGGACGTCAGCACCTACTCCCCCGCCGAGTCGGCCGCCTACCTGGGCGAACGACTGGAACGCGCGAAATGCGCCCGCTTCCTCGACGAACACGCGGCCGAGCTCGCCGAGGAACTGGGCCACCTGCCACTCGCGCTGGCCCATGCCGCCGCCTACATGGTCAACACCCGCCGCAGTTGCGGCCGTTACCTCGAACTCTTCCGCGACCGCTCACGCAGCCTGGACGCCGTCCTACCAGCCCGCACCGGCGCCGACGGCTACCGGGGACCGGTGACGGCGGCGCTGCTGCTGGCCCTGGACGCGGCACAGCAGGAGGAGCCGGTCGGGCTCGCCGGGCCGGCCCTCCAGTTGGCGGCGCTGCTCGACCCGGCCGGGCACCCGCAGGGGCTGTGGAGCACCGAGGAGGTGCTGGAGCATCTCGGCAGCGTTCGCGGCACGCCCGTCACGGCCGACGACGCGCTGGACGCGCTCGCCGTACTGCACAACTACAGCCTCGTCACGCTCACGGAGACCACCGACCGGGAGGTGACCCTGCACGCGCTCACCGCCCGGGCTGCTCTGGACATCGGTCCGGATGTGCCGGAAGCGTGGCTCGCGGCTGCCGATGCCCTCGCCGAACTGTGGCCGAGTGCGGATTACAGCGCGCAGGGCTTGGCCGCGACACTCCGGGCCAACACCGGCGTGCTTGCCGGGCACCGCACCTCCGACCTGATTCGACCGTCGCGGGGAATTCACCAGCTCTTGTTCTACTGCGGGATCAGCCTCATCGAGGCGGGCCTCTACACCACCAGCATCCGGTACTGGAGCAGCCTTGCCGCAGCGAGCGAGCGGGTTCTCGGCATCGACCATCCGGACACCCTCACCGCCCGCAACAACCTCGCCGCCGCCTACTCGGACGCCGGGCACACAGACGAGGCCATGCGGCTCCAGGAGGAGGTCCTCGAAGACCGCCGGCGTGTCCTCGGCGACGACCATCCCGACACCCTCACGACCCGCAACAACCTCGCCGTCACCTACCGGAGTGCCGGACGTACCGACGACGCCGTCAGCCTCCTGGAACAGGTCCTCGAAGACCGCCGACGCGTCCTCGGCGACGACCATCCCGACACCCTCACCGCCCGCCACAACCTCGCCGTCACCGAGTCGGAGACCGGGCGGATCGACGACGCCGTCGACCTCCTGGAACAGGTCCTCGAAGACCGCCGGCGCGTCCTCGACGCAGACCACCCCGACACCCTCCTGACCTGCAACAACCTCGCCGTCATGTACTGGGAGGCCGGGCTCCGGGACCGATCGCTGGAGATGCTCCGCCAGGCCGTGGCTGATCTGGACCGCGTCCTCGGACCGGACCATCCGGACACCGCACTGGCCACGGAGAACCTTCGCGACCTGACCCGAGGACCTCAGCCCGACGCCGCCCACGACAGCAGCACCCGCAGCCCGTCGTCCGAGGCCGAGCCCGGGTCGGCGGTGTAGGTGACCAGCGCCTGTCCGGAGTCGTCGGCGGGCCGCAGCGTGTCGTAGGCGAGGTCGAGCGTCCCGGCGAGGGGGTGGCGGAAGGACTTCCGGCCGGAGGTCTTGTCGGCGACCGGGTGGTCGGCCCACATCTGGCGGAACTCCTCGCTGCCGAGGCAGAGTTGACCGACCAGTTCGGCGAGCAGGGGGTCGTCGGGGCGGCGGCCGGCTTCGAGGTGGAGGAAGGCGACGTTCTCGCGTGCGCAGCCCGCCCAGTCGGCGTAGAGCTCGCGGGAGGCGGGGTCGAGGAAGGTGATGCGGGCGATGTTGCGGTCCTCGACGGGCAGGGCGCCGTAGTCGCCGAACAGGGCGACGGCGGCGCGGTTCCAGGCCAGGATGTCCATCCGGTGGCCCATCACCACGGCGGGGGTGTGGTGGAGCTGTTCCAGCAGGTGCAGCAGGGAGGGGCGCGGCTGCTGGCGGACGGCGGGGCGGCGGCGCGGCCTGGGCGTGGGGCGGGCGAGGCGGTGGAGGTGGCCGGACTCGTCGGGGGCGAGGCGCAGGGCGCGGGCGACGGCGTCGAGGACGGCGTCGGACGGGTTGCCGACGCGGCCCTGTTCGAGGCGGGTGTAGTAGTCGACGCTGACGCCGGCGAGGTGGGCGAGTTCCTCGCGGCGCAGTCCGGCGACGCGGCGGCGGCCGCCGTAGTCGGGGAGGTCGACGTCCTCGGGGCGCAGGCCGGCTCGGCGGGTGCGGAGGAATTCGCTCAGGGCGCTGCTCGGGTTCACGTCATGGATTCTCACCCGGACGGGTGCCGCCGTGCCTGGTCCTGCCAGGACCAGGCACGAGGAGGCACTCAGCCGGTCAGCGACGGGAAGGCCGGGACGAGCCCGCCGTCGATCACGACGTCCTGACCGGTGATGTACGAGGAGCGCTCGGAGAGCAGGAAGGCGACCGTCTCCGCGACGTCCTCGGCGGTACCCAGCCGGCCGAGCGGGACGTGGCGGCGGATCGGCTCGTGGTCGGCCGGGTCGGGGACGGCCGCGTGGAACATCTCGGTGACGATGTAGCCGGGGCTGACCGAGTTGACCCGGATGCCGCGCCCGGCGAGTTCGCTCGCGAGGGTGCGGGCGAGGCTGAGGACGGCGGCCTTGCTGGCGGCGTAGACGGCGGCGCCGGGCAGGCCGCGGTGCGGGGTCCAGGAGGCGTTGAGGACGACCGATCCGCCGCCGGCGGCGTCCAGCAGCGGCAGGGCGTGCTGGACGGTGAAGAACACGCCCTTGAGGTTGGTGGCGACGATCCGGTCGAACTCGGCCTCCGCGACCTCGCCGACCGGTTGGAAGCCGGCCACGCCCGCATTGGCGAAGACCCCGTCGAGGCGGCCGTACCGCTCACCCACGGTGTCGGCCAGCCGGGCGAGGTCGGCGGGTACGGAGGCGTCGGCGCGGACGGTGAGCAGCCGGTCGCCGGCGTCGAGGCGGGCCGCGGCGCGGGCGAGCCGGTCCTCGTCGCGGCCGGTGACGACGACCCGGGCGCCGGTGCCGAGGAGGTGGCGGGCGGTGGCGAAGCCCATGCCGCTGGTGCCGCCGGTGACGAGGACGGCGGGGGTGGTGGCGTCGGAGGAGATGTTGTTCATGGCGTCCACCCTCGGGACCGGCGCCGGGCCGGCACCAGGCCCGGTCCGACCGTGGGTCCCGGAGGACCACCCTCCGAAAGACACCTCTGGAGAACGGCTCCGGAAATCCGCCCTCCCGACCGGGAATCGGAGCGATCACCGGGTGGTTGGGCCAAGGCGACGGTCCACTACGGCACTCGCGAAGAAGGACTTCCCATGAAGATCGGCATCATCGGCGCGGGCAACATCGGCGGCAACCTGACGCGGCGGCTGACCGCGCTGGGGCATGAGGTGGCGGTGGCGAACTCCCGCGGCCCGGAGACGCTCAAGGCGCTGGTCGACGAGACCGGGGCGACGGCGGTGACGGTCCCCGAGGCCGCCCGCGGGGCACAGGTGGTGGTGGTGACGGTGCCGCTGAAGAACGTGCCGGACCTGCCCGCCGGGCTGCTGGACGGCGCCGCCGAGGGCGTCGCGGTGATCGACACCGGCAACTACTACCCGAAGGAGCGCGACGGCCGGATCGACGCGATCGAGGACGGCGGGCTCACCGAGAGCCGGTGGACGGAGCAGCACATCGGGCACCGGGTGGTGAAGGTGTTCAACGGCACCTACGCCCAGGACCTGCTGGAGCGTCCGCGCCCGGCGGGCGACCCGGAGCGGCTGGCCGTGCCGGTCGCCTCGGACGACGAGGCGGCCAAGCGGGTGGTCCGGGCGCTGGTCGACGAGTTGGGCTTCGACACCGTGGACGCGGGCGGCATCGACGAGTCCTGGCGCCAGCAGCCGGCCACCCCGGTGTACGGGCTGCGCGCCGGTGTCGAGGCGGTCACCCGGGCGCTCGCGGAGGCGTCTCCGGAGCGCCCGGCGGCCCACAAGGCCTGACCCCGCCGAAGGAGGCGGAGCCGGCAGTTCACCGGAGCCGGCGCGCCCCCGCCGCCGGGACGGCGGTGAGGGTGCGCGGCTCCGCGTACCCGGCCGCGCGGAACGCGGCGGTGACCTCGGCGGCGACGTGTCCGGCCGCGTCCGCGTCCACCAGGGCGATGACCGAGCCGCCGAAGCCGCCGCCGGTCATCCGCGCACCGTGGGCACCGGCGGCCACGGCGGCCTCGACGGCGAGGTCGGTCTCCGGGCAGGAGACCCGGTAGTCGTCGCGCAGCGAGGCGTGTCCGGCGGTGAGGATCGGGCCGAGCGCGGCGGGGTCGCCGGCGTCCAGACGGGCGACGGCGGCCTCCACCCGGGCGTTCTCGGTGACCACGTGCCGCACCAACGGGACCAGCTCCGGCGGGAGTTGGGCGAGTGCGTCGGCCAGTCCGGACGGCTGGAGCGAGCGCAGCGCGGGCAGCCCGAGCAGGGCGGCGGCCCGTTCGCAGCCGGCCCGCAGCGCGGCGTAGGCGCCGTCGCCGAGGTCGTGCTTCACCCGGGTGTCCAGGACCAGCAGGGCGAGGCCCGCGCCCGCCAGGTCGACGGGCACCTGACGCATCGTCAGGTCCCGGCTGTCCAGGAACAACGCGGCCCCGGGGCGGCAGCACATGGAGGCCATCTGGTCCATGATCCCGCAGGGCACGCCGACGAAGGCGTTCTCGGCCCGCTGTGCGAGCACCGCCAGCTCGGCGGCCGAAAGGCCCAGCCCGTACAGGTCGTTGTAGGCGGCGGCGACGACGCACTCCAGTGCGGCGGAGGAGGACAGCCCGGCGCCGCTGGGCACGTCGCTGTCCAGCCGGAGGTCCGCCCCGCCGACCGGGTGCCTGGCCTCGCGCAGCGCCCAGACCACCCCGGCCGGGTAGCCGGCCCAGCCGGGCACGGAGCCCGGCGCGAGGTCGTCGACCGGGAGCGCGACGAGTTCCCGGCCCTGCGCGGACCAGAGCCGCAGCAGTCCGTCCCCGCTGCGGGCGGCCTGGGCGCGGACGGTCTGCGGCAGGGCGATCGGGAGGACGAACCCGAGGTTGTAGTCGGTGTGTTCGCCGATCAGGTTCACCCGGCCGGGGGCGGCCCACTCCCCCTCGGACGGACGGCCGTACAGCTGCGCGAAGTCGTTCATGCGGTGGCCTCCCGCAGCCGGCGGGCCGCGTGCTCGGGGGTGACGTCGTTGACGAAGGCGTCCATGCCGGATTCCACCCCGGCCAGGTACTTGAGCTTGTCGGCGGTGCGGCGGATGGTGAACAGCTCCAGATGCAGGGCGAGTTCGTCCCGCTGATCGGCGGGGGCCTGGTGCCAGGCGGAGATGTACGGGGTGCGGCCGGTGCCGAAGAGCCGGTCGAAGCGGCGCAGCAACTCCAGGTAGAGGGTGGGGAATTCGTCCCGCTGTCCGGCGTCCAGCGCGGTCAGGTCGGGCACCCGGCGGTGCGGGTACAGGTGCACCTCGTACGGCCAGCGGGCGGCGAAGGGGACGAAGGCCGTCCAGTGCGTCCCGGCGAGGACGACGCGCTCGCCGTGGGCGCGTTCGGCGGCGAGCAGGTCGTCGAAGAGGTTGCGGCCGGCGGTGGCGCGGTGCTCGGCGGCGCGGGCGGCCATCCGGGCGGTGCGCGGCGCGGTGAAGGGCAGGGCGTAGATCTGGCCGTGCGGGTGGGCGAGGGTGACGCCGATCTCGGCGCCCCGGTTCTCGAAGCAGTAGACCTGCCGCACGCCGGGCAGGGCGGAGAGTTCGGCGGTGCGGTCGGTCCAGGCGTCCAGGACCAGCCGGGCCCGCTCGGGGGTGAGGTCGGCGAAGGAGGCCTCGTGGTCGGCGGTGAAGCAGACCACCTCGCAGCGCCCGGCGCCGGGGCCGCTGGTCCACAGGCCCTCGGCGGCCCGGACGGGCTCCGCGGGCGAACCGGCCAGCGAGGGGAAGCGGTTCTCGAAGACGGCCACCTGGTAGTCCGCGGCCGGGATCTCGCTGTGCCGCCCGTCCCGGGACGGGCAGAGCGGGCACTCCTCGGGCGGCGGCTGGTAGGTGCGCGCCTGGCGGTGGGCCGCGATGGTGACCCAGTCGCCGGTGGCCGGGTCGAGCCGGACCTCGGAGCCGGGGGTCTGCGGGTCGAGCGGCCGTTCGTCCACGGCGTCGCGGCGGGCGGCCGTGCCGCCGTCGCAGGCCGTGCCACCACCGCAGGCCGCACCGCCGTCACAGGCGGCGTCGCAGGCGGCGTCGCAGGCCGCGCCGCTGTCGTAGTAGATCAGTTGCCGACCGTCCGCGAGGGTGGTCACGGTCCTGACGGTGGGCTGGGTCAGGGACGTCCCGGGCATGGCCCTTCTTCCTCTGAGCTCTGAGTGGAACACCGGAATCAACAGAAAGCTACAATCTCAAACATTATCCACCAGGACCACGCACCGGACGTGGTCGAAGGAGGCCTCCCGATGGCTGACAGCGCCCAACCGCTCGCCGGACAGCGCCGCGTGCTGATCCTGGAGCGGATCCGCGCGCGCGGCGGGGTCCGGGTCACCGAACTGGTCCGCGACCTCGGGGTCTCGGACATGACGGTCCGGCGCGACCTGGACGCGCTGGCCCGCCGCGGCCTGGTGCACAAGGTGCACGGCGGCGCGGTCCGGGTCGAGGCGCCGGCCACCGGCGAGCCCGGGTTCGAGGCCAAGGCGCACTGGGAGCTGCCCGCCAAGGAGGCGATCGCCCGGGCCGCCGCGGCGCTCGTATCGCCGGGCTCGGCGGTCGGGCTGGCCGGCGGGACGACCACCTACGCGGTCGCCCGGCGGCTGCGCGCGGTCGAGGGCCTCACCGTGGTGACCAACTCGCTGCGGATCGCCGAGCTGCTGGAACAGCCCGCCGAGGACGGCACCCCGTCCACCGCCACGGTGATCCGCACCGGCGGTGTGCGGACCCCCTCGGACGCGCTGGTCGGGCCGGTGGCCGACCAGGCGATCCGCTCCCTGCACGTCAACCTGCTGGTCCTGGGCTGCCACGGCCTCTCCCCCGAGGCCGGGCTGACCACCCCGAACCTGGCCGAGGCGGAGACCAACCGCGCCTTCCTCCGCTCGGCCCGCCGGGTGGTCGTGGTGGCCGACCACACCAAGTGGAACGCGGTCGGCCTGGCCTCCTTCGCCGACCTGGACCAGCTGGACGTCCTGGTCACCGACGACGCCCTGCCCGCCGAGCAGCGGGCGGCCGCCGCCGGACTGGTCGGCGAGCTGATCGTGGCCGCGACGGCGGACCACACGGGCCGAACCGGCTGACGGATCCGAAGGATTCAGCCGGGCCGGCCCGAACTCCCCCGCACCACCAGCTCGGTGGGCAGTTCCAGCCCTTCCCCCGCCGCCGCCTCCCCGCGCACCTGGTCCAGCAGCCGGCCGACCAGCGCCGTGGCGATCGCCCGCAGCGGCAGCCGGACCGAGGTCAGCGCGGGGTGGAGGTGGCGGCAGAGCGGCGTGTCGTGGAACCCGGTGACGGCCACCCCGCCGGGCCCGACCACCAGCCCCTCCGCCCGGACCGCCTCGTACACGTCCAGCGCCAGCAGGTCGCTGCCGGCCGCGAAGGCGGTGGGCCGGTCGGGCCCGCGCAGCAGCGCCCGTACGGAGGCCACCACGGAACCCGCGGCGGCCGTACCGGAACTCCCCGCCCCGGAAGCCCCCACCGCCACCGCGGACAGGCCCAACCGGCGTGCCTCGGCGAGGAATCCGGCCCGCCGCGCCGCCATCCAGGGCAGCTCCTCGGCGTCCCCGAGGTAGCCGATCCGGCGGTGGCCGAGCGCCGCGAGGTGCCGCACCACCTCGGCCATCGCCGCCTCGTTGCCGATGTCCACCCAGCGCTGGGGCTCGCCGGGCCCGGTCCGGCCGAAGCTGGCGAACGGGACGCCGAGCCGGGCCGCGTGGGCGATCCGGACGTCCTCGTGCAGGACGTCCGCCAGCACCAGTCCGTCCACCTGACGGGCCGCCACCAGTTCGTCGATGGCGGCCACCGGGTCGGCCGCGCCCTGCTCCGGTCGGAACAGCAGCACCCGCTGCCCCGCCGCCCCGGCCGCGTCGACCAGGGCCTCCAGGAAGCCGGCCATCAGCGGGTTGGGGTCGAGCGGGTCGTCCACCGGGGCGAGGTAGCCGAGGGTGCGCCGGGCGCCGCTGCGCAGCGAGCGGGCCGACTGGTCGGGCTGGTACCCGAGTTCGCGGATCGCCGCGTTCACCCGGTCCAGCGTCTCCGGGCGGACCCGCTGCGGCGCGTTGAGCGCGTTGGAGACGGTCTGCCGGGAGACCCCGGCCGCCCGGGCGACCTCCTCGATCGTGGTGGCGCCGCGGCGCGGCCGGTGCGGTCCCTCGGGCATGCGGTTCTCCAGACGTGGTCGGTGCGCGGAGCGGGCCGGGGCCCGGGGGCCGGCCGGCGGCCCCGGAGGCGGTCAGCGACGCAGGGTCAGCAGCCCGCCGCGCGGCACCGGGATCACGTCCGCCCGGTCCAGCTCGACCTCGCCCTGCCGGACGATACGCCCCCGGGCGTCCTGCACCGTCACCGCCACCTGCCCGCGGCCGCCGGTGAGCCGGACGTCCGGGTCGGCGTCGGCGTTGGCCACCAGCAGGGTGCGCCAGTCGTCGCCGGAGGCGTCCACCGGCAGCGCGGCGTAGCGGGCCACGGCCACCGTGCCGGTGTCGGTACCGGCGCCGGTACCGCCGCCGGTGCCGCGCGCGGTGACCATCGGGTAGCCGAGGTCCGGGCGGGCCGGGAGCAGCTCGCCGAGCTGGAGGGTGTCGGCGTGCTCGCGGAAGACGCCGAGCCAGAAGGCGATCGCCTCGCGCTGCTCCTCGCTCTGGGCGGCGAGGTCGACGGAGATCTGCGGCACCGAGAACAGCACGTTGATCAGGTGGCAGGCGACCTGCTCGGCCGGTTCCTCCCGGTGCCACATCAGCATGTCGGCGTGGACCGGGACGGGCCCGGCGGCCAGCCGCACGTCGATGGTCCGCTGCCGGTTCTCCTGCGGGCTGAGCGGGCAGTCGGTGGCGCGGATCATGGTGGCGTACGGCCACAGGCCGGGGCTGACGTACGGCTGGCGGTGCTCGATCATCGCCTCCGGGTTCGCGGCGGTGATCCGGCCGCGGATCGCGGCGAGCAGCCGCTCCACGCCCTCGTCCACGCTCGCGCAGTCCGCGCCGGGGCGGGCCGCCGGGGCGTCGTCGCGCTCCGCGGCCCGGGCGAACCAGTCGACGAAGTCCACCTTGAGGCCGTCCATGCCCCACTCCTCGACGGCCCGGACGAGCCGGTCGGTGAGGAAGGCCCGGACCTCGGGGTGGCGCGGGTCGGCGACGATCGCGCCCATGTGGGCGGCGTCGGCCAGCGCGAGGTGGCCGATCTCCCGGTACGCGGCGCTGTCCTTGCCGATGAACGGCAGCGCGTACCAGAGCATGTAGCGCACCCCGAGCTCGTGCACCCGCCGGACGTGGGCGGCGGTGTCGGGCAGCGAGACCGGCTCCCAGTCGCCGCAGTGGGCGTAGCCGCGGGTGCGGTCGGCGGTCATCCAGCCGTCGTCCACGATGATCACGTCCAGGCCCAGCTCCTTGCCGAGCGCGGCCTGGGTCTCGACGCCCTTGGGGGTGATGTCCTGGTGCATCGAGTACCAGGTGGAGTACGCGGGACGGCGGGCGGCCTCCGGGATGTCGGCCGTACGGCCCTCGCCCCACCAGGCGGCCAGGTCGGCCAGGGCGCGCCCGAAGTGCCGGCGCGAGGTGTCGATCCGGACGGTGAGCCGGTCGGTGGCCTGGGCCCAGAACCGGAACTCGCCGGTCTCCTCGACCACTCCGGCCCCGGCCAGCACGTCCGGGCGGTCGGCCGCGAAGGCGCTCAGGGCGACGTCGCCGGTGCCGACCAGCGCGGCGATCGGCGCGCCGTTGGCCAGCGAGGTGCGGCGCGGGGCGCTCCAGGCGGCGGGCAGCCAGCCGGTGCCGCGCGGCTCGGGGGTCCAGAGGGCGGTGGCGTCGACGCAGGGCACCCGCCACTCGATCCGGACCTCGCCCGGGCCCTCGGCCGTCACCTCCACCACGCCGTCGGCGACGCCCCGGGCCGTGCCCGTGCCGCTCACCCGCAGGTCCAGCCCGTCGGCGTACAGCGGACGCAGGCCGCCGGCGGCGGTGGGGGCGTGCGGCTCCCAGACGTCGGCCGCGGCCGCGCCGGCCGTCGTCCCGCTCGTACCGGCTGTGGCGCCGGTCGTGCTCACGGTCGTGCCGGTGTCGTTCGTCTCGGTCATGGTCAGCCCTTCGTGGCGCCGGCCAGCAGGCCGGAGATGAACTGCCGCTGCAGGACCAGGAAGAGGACCATCATCGGCAGGGTGGACAGCGCGGTGCCGGAGAGGATCGCGCCGTAGTCGGTGTTGGACTTGTTGCCGTGCAGCGTCGCCAGGGCGACCGGCAGGGTGTGCATCTCGGGGCTGCGCAGGGCGATCAGCGGCCAGACGAACTGGTTCCAGGAGCCCAGGAAGAGGAAGATCGACAGGGCCGCGAGCACCGGCCGCATGACCGGCACCACCACGCTGAACAGCACCCGGAGTTCGCCCGCGCCGTCGACCCGGGCGGCGTCCAGGAGCTCGTCCGGCAGGCTGCTCAGCGACTGCCGCATCAGGAAGATGGCGAACGGCACGCACAGGCCCGGCAGGATCAGCGCCTGGTAGGTGTCCAGCAGGCCGAAGTCCGTCATCATCTTGAACAGCGGTACCAGCACGACCTGTTCGGGCACCACGAGGGTGGAGAGCAGCAGCGCGAAGAGCAGGGTGCGGCCACGGAAGCGGAACTTGGCGAAGGCGTAGCCCGCGAGCAGCGCCACGACCAGGGCGCCCAGGGTCTGGACCCCCGCCACCAGCAGGGAGTTGCCGACCACCCGGAGCAGGCCGATCTTCTGTTCCAGGTGGCTCAGGTTCTCGCCGAGGCTCCCGCCGGGCAGCAGCTTCGGCGGCCAGTCGAAGACCTCGGTGTCCTTGCGGGTGGCCGAGACCACCAGCCAGTAGAAGGGGGCGATCGACAGCCCGGTGACGCCGGCCAGGAAGAAGGTCAGCGGCCAGCCGCGCAGTTTCTTGAGGTTCACTTGTCCTTCTCCCCCATCAGGCGCATCTGGACGGCGCCGAGCACCGACACGAGCAGGGTGAGCGCGTAGGCGATGGCGGAGGCGTAGCCGAAGTCGAAGTACCGGAAGCCGTTCTGGTACAGGTACATGGAGACGGTCAGGGTGGCGTTGTCCGGCCCGCCGCCGGTCAGCACGTACGGCTCGTCGAAGAGCTGGAGCGTGCCGATGGTCGAGAGCACGACGGTGAACAGCAGCACCGGGCGCAGCGCGGGGACGGTGATCGAGGTGAAGCGGCGGATCGGGCCGGCCCCGTCGACCATCGCGGCCTCGTACAACTCCCTTGGTATGGACTGGAGTCCGGCGAGGTAGATGACGGCGTTGTAGCCGGTGTAGTGCCAGGTGAGCACCACGACGACGGCCATCCGGGCCCAGACGGGCTGGCCCAGCCAGTCGACGGAGGGCAGGCCGACGGCGTTCAGCAGCCAGTTGACGGCGCCGTCGTCGGCCTTGAGCAGGTAGGCGAACATCACGCCGGTGGCGACCAGGCCGGTGACCGAGGGCATGAAGACGCCGAGCCGCCACACCGTACGCCAGCGCACCAGCGCGGAGTTGATGCCGACGGCCATCAGCAGGGCCAGGCCGAGCATCAGCGGGACCTGGACGACGAGGATCTCGCCGGTGTTGCGCAGGGCCGTCCAGAACAGCGGATCGTCCAGCAGGCGCCGGTAGTTGGCGAGGCCTGCGTCGCGGGTGGCGGCGCCGGAGCCGGTGGTGAAGGAGAGCAGCAGCGAGTCGATGACCGGGTAGGCCTTGAACACGCCGAAGGTGAGCAGGGCGGGGGCGAGCAGCAGGTACGGCACGGCGCCGCGGCGCCAGCGGGCGCGGCGGAGCCGGCCGGACCGGCCGGGCCCCGCGGATCCCTTGGACCCCTTCGATCCCTCGGACCCCTCGGACTCCTCGGCGAGGGCGGCGGGCGGGCTGGCGGCACTCATGCGATACCGCGTCCCGTCTGCTGGGCGAGCTGCTTGGCGGCGTCCTGGAGGACGGCGGCCGGGTCGGCGCCCTTGAGGAAGACCTTGGTCTGGGCGTCGCTGACGAGCTTGAGGGCGCGGGCGTAGTCGCCGGAGTAGTTGGTCGGGTCCCCGCCCTCGACGGCGAGGTCGGTGAAGGTCTTGAGCACCGGCTGGCCGCCGTAGAAGGCGCTGGGGGCGGCGTACATCGGGTCGGTGTAGGCCTCGGTGAGGGCCGGGAAGACGCCGCCCGCGTTGAACATCGTGTTGACCGACGCGGCGCGGGTGAGCGCGTACTCGACGAACTTCCAGGCGGCGCGGCGGCGCGGGCTGGAGGCGGCGACGGCCAGGTGGGTGGAGTTGACCAGGGCGGTGCGCTTGCCGCCGGGGGTGACCGCCGGGGGCTTGGTGAGGCGCCAGTTGCCGCTCTGGTCGGGGAACTTCTTCTCCAGGTAGTGCGCGACCCAGGTGGGCATCGCGGCCGCCCCGAGCTTGCCGGTCTTCATCACCGGCGGCCAGCTCTGGACGCCGGGGGTGTCGCCGATCAGCCCGGCCTCGTCCAGCCGCTTGATGATCGTCAGGGCGCGCACGGCCGGCTCCGAGGCGACGGTGATCTTGCCCTGGAGGTCGAAGTAGAAGGCGCCCTGGAGCTGCATCAGGCCCTGGAGGAAGTCCAGGTCGGGGGTGGGGTTGGCGGCCCGGTTGACACCGATCAGGGCGATGCCGGGGTTGGCGGCCTTGAAGCGGTCGGCGACGGCGAGCAGGTCGTCCCAGGTGGCGAAGGTCTCGGGGTCGATGCCCGCCTTGTCGAAGTAGTCCTTGCGGTAGAAGAAGCCGAGCGCGTTGACCTCCCAGGGCAGCGCGTAGGCGTGGCCGTCCTTGCCGGTGACGACCGGCCACAGGCCCTTGGCGAACCTGTCCTTGTACGCGTCGGCGCCGAGCGCGGAGAGGTCGGCCAGGCCGCCGGGGAACTTCTCCTGGTAGCCGGGCAGGTAGTCACAGCCGATGTGCAGGACGTCGCCGAGGCCCTGGCCGCCGGCCGCCAGTCCGACGGTGATCTTGTCCCAGATGGCGGGCTCGCCGATGTCCTGGACGTCGACCTTGATCCCCGGGTTGTCCTTCTCGAAGGCCGGGACGATGCCGCGCAGGGCGTCGGCGGCGGTGGCCCAGGACCAGACGGTGATCGTGCCGGTGTCGGCGTCCCCGCCGGCGGCGCCTCCCGAGCCGGAGCCGCCGCCGCAGGCCGCGAGGGAGCCGCCGGCCGCGACGGCCAGCAGGCCGGCTCCGGAGGCGCGGAGAAGGTCGCGTCGGGAAAGGTGTGACATTGCATTCCTCTCGGTGGGGTGGCGCCGGAAGGCTGTGGTGCGAAGGGGGGTGGCGCGAAGGGTGGTGCGAGGGGGTGCTGAGCGCAGGCGGGGGTTGCTCTGCTGTTTTGAACGTTCAAACACACAAAACAAACCAGAACCAAACAGGTTCCAACGAGCGGACACAGCAAACGCCCGCCCTCCCCGTGCCGTCAAGACCTGGAGAGGGGAACGACGGGCTCCGCAACCGTTCCGTTATCAGCCGGTGGCCCGACCCGGCGGGCTGGCCCCGGATCGGTTTCCGGCCAGATTTGTCATGCATCCATCCACTTTCGACCGGCCCCGCCACCCGTCCGACTAGGGTCGCTCCAGCTTCGCGGCACGGCGCCGTACGGCCATCGCGCGGCGCTCCGCGGACCCGTCGATTGGACTGGTGAGTAGTGAACATCAAGCATCGCCACGTGCCCGGTCGTTCATGGACGGCGACGGTCCGGGGCCGGCTCGCCGCCGCGGTGGGGGTGGTCACCCTGCTGGTGGCCGTCCTCACCGGCACGGCCGCCGGCACGGCCACCGCGGCACCGGCGGCGGCACCGGTCGCCGCCGCCCAGGCCTCCCCCGGCTGGGTCTGTCCCGGCACACCCATACCGGACGGCTACGTGATCACCCAGCGCCAGCCGAGCGGGTGCAACAAGGCCGGCGCCTGGTACATCCAGCCCGTGCAGAACGGCATCTGGACCTGCGCCACCTCGCCGATTCCCCCCGGCTACGTGATCACCCTCCACAACGCCACCGGCTGCAGCGGCATCGACTACTGGTACCTGGAAGTGCCCCGCGACGGCCAGTACACCTGCGCGGGCTCACCGATCCCGCCCGGGTACGTGCTCACCGGCCACATGAACTCCGGCTGCGGCAACATCGGCTCGTGGTACCAGCAACTGGCCCGCGTCGGCGAGTACATGTGCCCCTACCAGCCCGTTCCGGCCGGCTTCCGCGCCGGCACCTACAACGCGAGCATGTGCAGCGGCCTCGGGGGCTGGTACCTGCTCGCCGCCTGATCCGACCGTCCCCGGCGGGCAGCGCGCAGCGCCGAACGCCCGGTGCCCGCCGGGGGTCCGACCGTCCCGCGTCCCGGCCGCCCGTCAGACGCTCACCCGGACTCAGTCTTCTGCCGACCGCGGCTCCCCGTCGGCGCCGGGGAACCGCGTCCCCGGGGTGACCGGGATCCCGCGCGACATGGCTTCGAAGTCCAGGATCGGGTGGGTCAGGATCTCCTCGACCTCGTCGGTCAGGAGGTTGCCCAGGATGAACTCCTCCTCCGCCCCCGACCCGAAGGTGACGACCTGTCCGCTCGACTGGATCATCCAGTTGAGCAGCTCCCGCTCGCTGCTCTCCGCGAGGTGGATCTCCCGGCCGGGGTGGTCGCGCCGGATGCCGTCCACGACCTCGCGGACGTCCTCGACCGCCACCCCGAGCCTGCGGACCGTGTCCGGCGACGCCCGTCGGCCCCACCACTGGAAGATCACCCACTGGGCGACCGAGGGGTGCGACATGATCTCGGCCGCGAGCTCCGGCAGTTGGTGGAGGTTCTCGGCACTCGCCACGGTGTGCACCCGCACCCGGTCGAAGCCCTCGGCGTCGCACAGCGCGAGGGATTCCAGCAGCGCCCGCAGGAGGTTGCTGTCCGGGCTTCGGCGGAACGCCCGCTGCACGTCCGCGGTGACGGCGTCCAGCGGCAGCCGCAGCGAGGACAGCCCCCGGAGCCGGGCGAGCTTCTCGGCGGTGAGCGTGTAGCCGGTGGTGTCGAGGCCGACCTTGAGCCCGGCGGCGATGGCGTGGTCGACGACGTCGAAGATCGGCGGCCACAGCAGCGGGTCACCGCCGGCCAGGACCAGGTCGGTCGTCCCGTGCGCGGCCAGCTTCCCGATGATCCGGTCCGCCTGGGCGAGGTCGATCTGCTCGGCGGCGAACGGATTGTAGCAGCCCTGGCAGGACATCGGACAGCGGTTGTTGATCGACCAGTTGACCCGCCGCACGCGCCGGCCCGTACGCGGCTGGTCGGCCCGGCCGCGGATCCCGGCCACTAGGTGGGCCAGGCGCCGGGCCTGCGGGAGGGTGGCGTCCGCGAGCAGTTCCTCGGCCCGTTCGACGGCGGCCGCGGTGGCGTTGTTCTGGAGCAGCAGGAACGCCAGGCGCCACCGCATGGCCTCGTCGGCCGGGTCCCGGACCAGGGCCTGTTCGACCCGCGAGGTCAGGGCGCCGAGGTAGCCGGGGTTGAAGTGGGATGGTTCCAGGCGCCGTTGGAAGTCGTCGGCTATGGACCCGCGCTCCAGGGCCCGGTCGTAGCCGGCCCGCAACGGGTGCGGGGGCAGGATCTCCACGTGCTGCCGAGTGGACATGGGGTGCTCTCCGGTGGGGGTCAGTTCGAGGCGGACGGCAGCAGGACGACCATCGAGTCGGCGGACGACAGCCCCATGCTCTCGACGAAGACCGCGTCGCGGACGCGCTGCGCGACGGCGGGGTGGGTGGGGGCGTCGAGGTAGCGGGCGGTGGATTCGAGCGGGGTCAGGCCCCGTTCGGCGATCAGGGTGCGCAGGGCCCGCGGGAGGTTGTCGAGGTCGTCGCGTATCCCGGCCAGGTCGAACCGGTCGGCCAGCCGCGTCGCGGCCCTGCGGGCCTTGGCCAGGTTGGTCGGCGGATCCTGGACGGTCGCCTTCGCCAGGTAGTAGGGGACGGGCTGCATCATCCAGGCCAGCGCCGCGCGCGGATCGTCCTCGTGGCCGGGCAGGTCGAAGGCCTCCGGCCCGAGCCCGAGGCCGTCGCAGAACCACTCGGGCCGCATGCTGATCCGGTAGTGGGCGTGGCCGGCCAGCCGGAACGCCGGAAGCCTGGCGATGACGGACGTCGTCTCGATCCCGAAGGTGTCGGAGATCCGCCGCATCCTCCGCCCCACCACGGCCCGGACGTCCGGTACGTGCGCGTCCTCGCCCACGAGGTGGATCAGGTCGAGGTTGGAGACGACGTCTCCGTCCGGCCCGGTGCGGTGGTCGCCACGCGCGAGTGAACCGGTCGCCGCCACCGACATGCCGGTGACGTCGGCGAACTCACGGGCCAACTCCTGGAACAGCAGGGGGACGTCTTCGGGTCTCACGTGGCTCCTCAGGTGTCGGCGGCGACGGCGAGGAAGAGAGCTTCACGCGCTCTTCCAAGTCCTTTTACATCGTGGAGAGTTCGTATTCAGGCGCGCAGCCTAACAGCGGATCACCACAAATGGTCACGTTCGCATCAACTGCCTCATGCGTCATGACTGACGGAGCAACAGAATCAGTCACATCCGGTCAGCCGAAAGCCGCCCGACGCACATAGATCGGATACGGGTCACCCCCGACGAAAGCGACGGCCCCCACCGCACCGAAGTGGTACAGCCGGTGGCCGATCTCCCCCGCGGCCCGGGCGCCGAACCGACTGTTGAGGTCGGCGGCCTGGTCCGCGTCCAGCGCGAGCAGGGCGAGTCCGGCCCGGAGGACGTCGAGGGCGTCGAAGAGGCTGTCGAAGACGGTGGGCTTGGTGAGGCCCACGATCTCGACACTCACGGAGAAGGGGAACCCGTCACTCACCGCGAGCCTCCGATCCGCACCCGGCCGGCCCGATTCCCGCCACCCGGTCGGAGGGGAAGTCGCGGGGCAGCTTTCTTGCGATGGTGAGGGACTGGCGGCAACGGGGCAGCTGGCAGGAGTACTTCTTCGACGTTCCGGGCATGGCAGGGCCTCTTCCGGTATGGGGAGGGACGATCGCAATCGAGGGCCGGTAAGAGGCATGGGAATGCCCGGTCCATCGGCACCGAGATCACGCTGCGTGGTGCATCGAACTACGGGAAGTAGCATGCCCTGCGTTGGCCAGTCGGTGCAACGGAACCCGAGAATGTGCATATGTCTTTTGAGATTGGATGTGACGAGCCCGCTGCCATCACGTCAGACTGTGGGCCGACGACAGAGTGCGACGAGGGGAGGTCGGAGCGTGGCCGCAACACCGACGGTCCGCCGACGGATGCTGGGCGGGGAACTCCGAAAGATCCGCGAGGGACTCAACCTCAAGGTTGATGACGTAGCAGTCCGGCTCGGCTGGCATCAATCCAAGGTCAGCCGGTTGGAGAACGGCCGCCACGGAGTGCGCGCGAACGAGGTCGGGATACTGCTCGACGTCTACGAAGTCACCGACCCGGAGATGCGGGAGGCACTTGAGACGCTGGCGCGCGAGGGCAAACGCCGGGTGTGGTGGCAGCCGTACTCGGATGTGATCTCGAAGCACTACGCCTCGTTCATCAGCTTCGAGGCGGAGGCTGTATCGATCCGGAACTTCGAATCATCGCTCGTGCCGGGGCTGTTCCAAACTGCCGACTACGCGCGTGCACTGATCCGACAGCTTGAGCCCGAGGCCACACCCGACGAGATCAACGCACTGGTCGACGTTCGCTTGGCGCGCCAGAACGCAACGCTCCGGAGAGAGGAACCTCTGAAGCTATGGGCGATCGTGGATGAGGCCGCGCTTCGCCGCCTGATCGGCAACCAGAACATCATGGCGAGGCAGTTGCAGCAGCTCGTCGCCGTCTCCAGGGAACCGCACGTCACCGTACAGGTGGTGCCCTTCTCAGCCGGCGCCCACGCGGGCGTGCACGGGTCGTTCGCGATTCTGAGCTTTCCTGTTCGAGGAGATCTCGACGTGGTGTACACCAAGGCCTTGACCAGTAGTCTCTATCTCGAACGAGATGACGACGTCGCAGCCTACGACCAGGCCTTTGACCGGCTTCGGGCAGCTGCCCTCGACGTCGCGCCGTCACGGCGGCTTATCGCGCAGATCGCAAAGGAACTTGAGTGATGATCACCGATCGGAGCGAAGTGAACCTGGCTGGCGCCACCTGGCGAAAGAGCAGGTACAGCGCCAACCAGGGCAACTGCATCGAGGTCGCCGACGGCTTTGCCGGCACCGTTCCCGTCCGGGACTCCAAGGACCCCGGCGGCCCCGCGCTCGTCTTCCCCGCCGACGCGTGGTCCGCCTTCCTCGCCGCCCTCAAGACCGGCGAACTTCCCAACACGTGAGCACACCCGCGCGAGAAGTCGGCCCAACCGACTTCTCATGCAACCGATCAGCCGGGACGCCGCCCGCCGCACGACTGACCGGAGCAACAGGCGGAGGGTCCTGCTCCGGCATGACCCGCCCCGGTGCGGCCCGGCGGCTTCAGGGGGCCGCCGGCGGGGCGAGGTCCTTCGTCATGAAGACCCTGCTGGTGCCCGGCGGGTCGCACGGGACGTCGCCCAGGCGTCGCCAGCCGTGCTTCGCGTAGAACCCGGGCGCCTGGAAGCTGATCGTGTACAGCACCGCCGTGCGGCAGCCACGTGCGCGGGCCTCGTTCTCGGCCCGGCGCAGGATCTCGCTGCCCAGGCCGCCACCGCGCAGCTCGCGCGGCAGGAAGAACAGGTCGAGGAAGAACAGCCCGAGTGAGGTGCGACCGGTCAGACCGCCGATCACCCGGCCGGTCCGGGAGTCGCGTACCAGGACGGCCAGCGGGCGGCGGTCGTCGATGGCGGTCGTGTCGGTGTTGAACCGGTCCAGGGCATCGGAGACGAGCGATACGTCGGTGGGCTCCGGGGCATCGGTGACCGTGAGGCCGATGCCGGGCCAGGGGTTCGGTGGGGTGGTGTCGGTGGCGGGCATGAGGTTCCCAGGGCGGTTGGCGGAAGGGGTACGGGCGGAGGACGCGGTGGCCTCGGCCGGTACGGGACGATAAGGCGCGGACGCTTCGGCCCGACCCGAATCGAGACCGACGACAATCGAAGGCATGGACGATCAGCGCGAGAGCCGGGACGTCGGTGTGGACCTGGCCGTCGTGGCCAGGCTGCTGGCCGACGGCACCAGGGCGGACTTCTGTCTGGCCCTGCTGGACGGCCGGGCCTGGACGGCCAAGGAACTGGCCCGCCACGCCGGTGTCGCGGCCTCGTCCGCGACCGAGCACCTGAACGTGCTCGTACGCGGCGGACTCCTCGTCGAGGAACGGCACGGACGCCACCGCTACCTGCGGATGGCCGACCCGCGCGTGATGGCCCTGATCGAGAGCCTCGCCGCGCTCGCGCCGCACCGCGCCCCCGGACCGCGTTCGCTGTCGGGCTCGGGGCGACAGCGGGCCCTGGCCCGGGCCCGGCTGTGCTACGACCATCTGGCCGGGGAACTGGGCCTGGCCGTCACCGACTCGATGGCCGATCGCGGCCTGCTGGGCTGGGGAGCCGATCCGTCGCTCACCGTCAAGGGGGCGGCCTGGCTCGGAGACCTGGGCATCGCACTGCCCGACGCCTCCCGCAGGCCGCTGGTACGCGCCTGTCTGGACTGGACCGAACGGCGCCCGCACCTGGGCGGGGCCGTCGGCGCCGCCGTCTGCGGGCACGCCCTGGCCGCGGGGTGGCTGACCCGGATCGGAACCACCCGTGCCCTCGCCGTCACGGATCTGGGCAGACGTGAACTGCGCGCGCACCTCGGACTGCCCGCGACCACCGACATGCCGTCCCGGGACCAGCAGGCGGACTAGCCTCCCCGGGACGCTCGGGGCCGGGCGCGAACGGGGCCCACGCGAGGAGTCGGCCGGGCCGACTTCTCGCGCTCCCGGCCGCGCGGCGCTACGGGAGCACCGGGCGCAGGACCTCGGCCACCCGGGCCTTGACCACCTCACCGTGGACGAGCAGGGCGGGCCGGCCCCCGCGCTCAACCGAAACACCGAGGTCCGCCAGCACGTACAGGGCGCGCAGGGTGCGCACCGTGTTGGAGGCCCAGACCGGCATCGGCCCGCGCTCGTACGGGGCGAGGGCCTCGGCGATCGGCGACAGCCAGGCGGTCGAACGCTCCGGCGTCAGGTCGGGGCGGGTGAGGACGAGAGCCACGGCCTTGGCGAGCCGGTCGTCCTCACGCTCGGCGAACAGGTACTCCGTCGGGGCCAGCAGGCGCTCGGCGGCGAGCGCGAGCAGCGGCTCGGGGTCGACCTCGGGCCGCAGGCCGAAGGCCCCCAGCAGGTCCGCGCCGTGCGCCACCGCGTGCAGCCACCCGAGCGCGTCGTCACGGCCCCGCAGGTCGGCCTCCGCGCGGTACCAGCCGGCGAACGCGTCGAGCCACGACGGCCTGAGCACCCCCTGACCCACGATCATCTTCAGGACGAGCGGGGCGAACGTCCTGGCCTCGATCCGCGGATCGCTGAAGCGCCCCGCCATCAGGTCCCCGAGCGCCAGACACCCCTCACCGTCGATCACCCCGCCCCGTATCCAGGCGTCCAGCACCGCGTACGGGTAACCGTCCCTGACCTCCGGGTCCGGATCCCCCAGAGCCACCGCCAACTCCGCGGTCAGTTCGTCCAGCCCGCGCCCCGGGGGAAGTTCGCAGTCGTTCTCGTAGATCTCACGCCAGTTCGTCACGCGCGGACCCTACCGGCGGCCACCGAGCCCTTTCACCTGCATTTTCGTCCTCGCCGGCAAGGCCCCGACCGCTTGGATCCGATCCACACCCGCCCGAAAAGGATCATCACTCCGATAAAATCGAGTCCGTCGAGCACAGGGACGACAAGCGGCTGGACCTGTCCAATGACGCGAACAGGTTCACCGCCTCGGTCGTGATGGGCGATCCCGGCACGGCGCCGGACACCCTGCACCTGACCGTCGTCGCCCCCTGCGTCCCGCGCGGCGCCGGTCCGGGGGCCTCCGCGAGCGGCTGACGGCGAACCTGCCCGGTCCCGCGTGGGAAGTCGGCCGGGCCGACTTCCCACACAGCCGCCGTCCGCCGTCAGCGGCCGACCTCGCGCAGGCGGAAGTCCTCGACCGTCTCGCGCCGGATCAACAGGCGGGCCCGGCCGTCCTTCACCGCGACCACGGCCGGGCGGCCGACCAGGTTGTAGCCGGACGCCATGGACAGCTGGTAGGCGCCGGCCGCCGGCATCGCCAGCAGGTCGCCGGGGCGAAGGTCGGCGGGCAGTGCGGCGTCGCGGACGAGCACGTCCCCGGCCTCGCAGTGGCGGCCGACCACGTCGACCCGTGTCTCCCCCGCCTCCGAGCGGCGGCCGACCAGCCGCACCGTGTACGGCGATCCGTACAGGGCCGGGCGCGGGTTGTCGCTCATGCCGCCGTCCACCGCGACGAAGCAGCGGCCGTCCGCCGTGTGCTTGACGGACAGCACCCGGTAGACCGCCACGGCGGCCGGTCCGGCGATCGCGCGGCCGGGTTCGACGATCAGCCGGGGCACGTCCAGGTCGGCCTCGGCGCAGCGCACCGCCAGCCGGTCGGTGACCCGGACGGCGAACTCGGCGAGGTCCAACTCCTCGTCCCCGGGCAGGTACCTGATGCCGTGGCCGCCGCCGAGGTCCAGTTCGGGCAGTTCGACGCCGTGCCGGTCCCGGGTCTCGGCGAGCAGCCGCACCACCGCGTCCACCGCCTCCAGGTACGGCTCGACCGAGGTGATCTGCGAGCCCAGGTGGCAGTGCAGGCCCGCCAGTTCGAGCCCCGGCTGGTCGAGCACCCGGGCGATCGCGTCGGCCGCGTCGCCGCCCTCGACGGGGAAGCCGAACTTCTGCCCGCCGACCCCGGTCCGCACCGCCGCGTGGTGCCCGGCGGCGATCCCCGGGACGATCCGGACCAGCACCTTCTGCGGCGTGTCGGCGGCCACCAGGGCGGCCAGCCGCGCGATCTCCGCCGGGCCGTCGATGACGATCCGCCCGACCCGCAGCCGCCGTGCCAGCCGCAGTTCCTCCGGGGACTTGGCGTTGCCGTGCAGCAGGATCCGCTGCGCCGGGAAGCCGGCCGAGACCGCCAGCCACAGCTCGCCGGACGAGCAGACGTCCAGGCCCAGCCCCTCCTGTTCCACCCAGTCGGCCATCGCGCTGCAGAGGAAGGCCTTGGCCGCGTACAGCACCTCGGCGTGCGGCAGCGCCCGCCGGTACGCCCGGGCCCGTCCCCGGGCCTCGGCCTCGTCCAGCACGTACAGCGGGGTGCCGAACCGCTCGGCGGCCTCGGCCAGCCCGACCCCGCCGATCAGCAGATCGGCTCCCCGGCCGGGCCGCGCCGTGGCCGGCCAGGGGCCGCCGAGCACGTCGGCGGAGACGGCTCCAGGGGCGGTCCCGGGGGTGGTGGGGACGGGCGGGGCGATGAGCTGGGTCATGGCGGCTGCTCCTCTGGGTGGGCGCGTGGGCGGCGGACGCCCTGACGGGTGTCAGTCCTCGTAGTGCATCGCGAAGCGGCAGTTCGCGGGGCGGGTGCGGTCCCGGTCGGCGGCCGGGGACGGTTCCGGCGGCTCGGGGCGGTCCCGGCGCCAGGCGGCGGGCACGAGGCGGACCGTCCGCTCCAGCGGCTCGTCGACGTCGATGACGGCGGTGACAGTGGTCATGGCGGGGTCCCTCCAGACGACGGCCCGGGCGGCCGCACCCCTCCAGTGGAGACCCTCCGCACACCGACCGCACCCGCCCTTGACGCAGGGCGTACGGCCCGGGGCCCGTCCTTGACGCCTTCCTGACAGCGGTCCGGCGGTCGGCCGGCGGCGGTGTCAGAGCTCCGTCAAGGACGGGGGTTTCGCCGCCAATCCTGTGTCAAGAGCGGCATGTCCCCCGGTTCTCCGGTGGTGGGCTGTCCGCCGTCCCCGCAGCCCCACCCGAACCCGCCGCCCCCGACGAACCGGGGCGGCCCGGAAGGTCCCCCGAGACGATGCGCCGTTCGGCCCTCACCACCCCGGACAACACCCCCGACCAGCAGAACTGGTTCCGCCGCCCGGAGCGCACCGCGGCCCCCGCGCCCGAGCCGCCGCCGAGCCACCGGCCCACCTCGCCGGGCGGCCGCCGCCGGCTGATCACCCGCCGCCAGCTGGCCGAGGCGCTGCCCGCCGCCGTCCGCAAGCTCCACCCGCGCACCATGATGCGCAACCCGGTGATGCTGGTGGTGGAGACGGGCTCCGCGCTCACCACGATCAGCGCCGTCCTCCACCCGGGCGTCTTCGCCTGGGTGATCTCCTTCTGGCTCTGGCTGACCGTGCTGTTCGCCAACCTCGCCGAGGCCGTCGCGGAGAGCCGCGGCAAGGCGCAGGCCGAGTCGCTGCGCCGCGCCCAGTCCGCCACCACCGCCCGGCGGCTGCTGCACTGGCGGGTCGGCACCCGCGACCACCGCCACGAGGTCATCCCCGCCGAGCAGTTGATGGTGCACGACATCGTGCTCGTCCCGGCCGGCGAGGTGGTCCCGCGGGACGGCGAGGTGGTCGAGGGCGTCGCCACGGTCGACGAGTCGGCGATCACCGGGGAGTCGGCGCCCGTCATCCGCGAGTCCGGCGGCGACCGCACCGGCGTCACCGGCGGCACCAGGGTGCTCTCCGACCACCTGGTCGTCCGGGTCACCTCCCGCCCCGGGCAGAGCTTCGTGGACCGGATGATCGCCCTGGTCGAGGGCGCCGACCGGCAGAAGACGCCGAACGAGATCGCGCTCAACATCCTGCTGGCCTCGCTGACCATCGTCTTCCTGCTCTCGGTTGTCTCGCTCCAGCCGATGGCCGTCTACGCGCACGCGCCCCAGACCACCATCGTGCTGGTCGCGTTGATGGTCGCGCTGATCCCGACCACGATCGGCGCCCTGCTCTCCGCGATCGGCATCGCCGGGATGGACCGGCTGGTGCAGCGCAACGTGGTCGCCCTCTCCGGCCGGGCGGTGGAGGCCGCCGGGGACGTGGACGTGCTGCTGCTCGACAAGACCGGCACCATCACCCACGGCAACCGACGGGCCGTCGCCCTGCACCCGCTGCCCGGGGCGACCACCGAACAGCTCGCCGAGGCCGCCCAGTTGGCCTCCGTCGCGGACGGGACACCGGAGGGGCGGTCACTGGTCGAACTGACGAACCGTCAGTACTGGGTGCCGCCGCGCTCCCCCGGCGAACTCGGCGAGCAGCAGCCGGTACCGTTCACCGCCCACAGCCGGATGAGCGGCGTCGACCTCACCTGGCCGGACGGCACCACCTGCCTGGTCCGCAAGGGCGCGGCGAACGCCGTCGCCCGCTGGGTCGCGGACTCCGGCGGGCGGCTGCCGGCGGAGGCCGAACCGCTGGTGGACCGGATCGCCGGGGCCGGCGGCACCCCACTGCTGGTCGCCGTCCACGACCGGCACGGCGCACGGGCGTTGGGCGTGGTCGAGCTCAAGGACGTGGTGAAGGAGGGCATCGCCGAACGCTTCGCCGAGCTGCGGCGGATGGGCATCCGTACCGTCATGGTCACCGGGGACAACCCGCTGACCGCGCGCGCCATCGCCGCCGAGGCCGGGGTGGACGACTTCCTCGCCGAGGCCACCCCGGAGGACAAGCTCGCCCACCTGCGGCGCGAACAGGCCGCCGGGAACATGGTCGCGATGACCGGCGACGGCACCAACGACGCCCCCGCCCTCGCCCAGGCGGACGTCGGCGTCGCGATGAACTCCGGCACCCCGGCCGCCAAGGAGGCCGGCAACATGGTCGATCTCGACTCCAATCCGGCGAAGCTGATCGAGATCGTCCGGGTTGGCAAGCAACTCCTCATCACCCGGGGCGCGTTGACCACCTTCTCGATCACCAACGACGTGGCCAAGTTCTTCGCGATCATCCCCGCGATGTTCGCGAACGCCTACCCCGGGCTGCACCACCTCAACATCATGGAGCTGCACAGCCCCACCTCGGCGATCGCCTCCGCGATCATCTTCAACGCGCTGATCATCGTCGCCCTGATCCCGCTCGCCCTGCGCGGCGTGCGCTACCAGCCGGCCTCCGCGACCGACCTGCTCCGGCGCAACCTGCGGGTGTACGGACTGGGCGGGCTGGTGCTGCCGTTCCTCGGCATCAAAGCGATCGACCTGATCGTCCAGTTCGTCCCGGGGCTGGGCTGAGCGATCGGCCGGGGGATCCCGACCGGCCCGTCAGAGCGCTGTCAAAATGTGGGCGACCCGCGTCATGGTGGTGTCAGCGGCGGTACGGACGGCTCCGTTCCGGGGTTCACTGGAGACATCCGAAGCAAGGAGTTCCGAACCGGCGGAGCCCGATGGAGAGAGCCGCCGGAGAGACGGAGGCGAACGGCCATGACCGGGACCACCCGAGTGATCGTCGGCCTGAGCGGATCACTGAGCAGTCTGGCCGCCCTCTACCACGCCGTCGGCGAGGCGGCCCGGCACCAGGCGGTGCTGGTGCCCGTGGCCGCCTGGGCCGCCAACGAGCGGGACGGCCTACGGCCGCTCTCCGAACTGGAGCACGCCGCCCGCCGGCGCCTCGACGTCGCCTTCGACCAGGCCTACGGCGGCTACCCGTCCGACCTGGTCATCCACCCGCTGGTGGTCAACGCCGAGCCCGGCCCCGCCCTGGTCGGCGCCGTCACCGGCCCGGCGGACCTGCTCGTCCTCGGCGCCGCCACCCGCCGCCGCCTGGACCGCCTGCGGCACGGCTCGGTCGCCCGCCACTGCCGCCACCGGGCCGGCTGCCGGGTGGTCGAGGTCTCGCCCTCGGCCCTCCTCACCCGCCTCGAACTCCCGGCCCGCACCGGCGCGCCACTCCCCCTGCTGGCCCGCTGACAGATCGTCACCGACCTTCTGCTGGCGCCCACTTGCGCTACTCCGGGACGCGCAGGTGGGCGCTCAGCCAGCCGAGGGCGGGCGGGATGAGCCGGCCCCAGGTGGTGAAGTTGTGGCCGCCGGTGTCGACCGTCTCCTGGTCGACCACCAGCGGCGGACGGGCCGCCGCCGCGAAGGCGCTGGAGTCGGCGTAGGTGCTGCCGTCCTCCTTGCTGTCCGCGAGCAGCACCGCCAGGGGCGGCATCGGCAGGTGGGCCAGGCGCCAGTCGAGGTCGGCCTCGGCGCGGCGCCGCGGGTCGCCCGCGAAGAGGTCGCCCGTCGTGACGTCCTCCGCCGCCTTGAAATAGCCGGAGAGCGAGACGGCCGCCGGGAAGGTCCGCGGGTGCTCCATGCCCAGCTTGACCGCGCAGTAGCCGCCGGTCGAGTCGCCGACGATCCCCAGGCTGCCGGTGCCGTCCAGCACCCGGTAGGAGGCCCGCAGGTCGGCGGGCACGTCGGTGGTGAAGTAGCGCTGCGCCTGCGGCCCGTTCGGGATGTCCTCGCACTCGCTGTCCCGGGGCATGGTCGGCGAGGGCCGCATCAGCACCAGGACGGTCGGCTGCATCGACCCCTTGCGCAGCAGGTCGAGTTCGGCCGCCGGGTAGCGCAGCTTGGTGACCAGGTTGGCGGCGTCGCCGGGGAAGCCGGTCAGCACCAGCACGGCCGGGAAGTGCCGTGCCTCGCCGCCGGGTTGGAAGTACTGCGGCGGCAGGTAGACGTAGCCGTCGGAGCTCAGCCCGGTGGTCGCCCCGGGCAGCCGCACCCGGTCGAGCCGCCCGATCCGGGCCGGATCGCGGCCGACCGCCCCCGCGCCGGTGATCTCCGCCGGGCCGAGCACCTGCACGCCGGCCGCGCCCGCACCGGTGCCGCCGCCCGCCGCCGTACCGCCGCCCGTCCCCGTACCGCCGCCCGTCCCCCGGATCACCCCCGCGCCGTGCTCGCGTCCCAGCAGGTCGGACCAGCTGCTGTAGAACACGAAGTAGTCGTTGACGGCGAGCCCCAGCGTGACCAGCAGGGCCAGCTGGGTGACGGCGATGGTGCCGAGCCGCAGGAACATCGCGGGCCAGCTCCGAACGGCCAGCCGGGGCCAGACCCACAGCGTGCCGAGCACCGTGAACACCGCGAGCAGCGCCGTCAGCGCCAGCAGCTTGTGGTTGGTGAGCCCCATCGGCCCCGACCTCCCCTACCGCCGTGAATCCCGGCCGCGGAACCCGGCTGTGGTACCCGGCGCTGTGGAACCCTGCCGCGAAGGCCGGCCGTGGAAGCGGAGCTCCGTACTCAAAGTAGCCGGTCGGACACCTCCGGGCACGCCACCGCGAGCCCGGGTTCCGCAACTTCGACAAGCCTGTCGAAGTTGGCATGCCCAGGCTATGCTGACCCGAAGCCCACCCCTGGTCGGGCCCCTCGCCCCGTCGACGCACGCACCGCCCAGGTGCGCCCGACCGGAAGGAGGTGCGGTCGCAGCCTCCGCCAGACGGCCCACCCGGCCGACCCTTCCCGATCGGCCAACAAGCCGTCCACATCGCCTTCTTGATGGTCCGTCAATTCTCATCCGCGATTTCACCGCCTGAACCGTGACGCGTGCCCCGGGCCGCCCACCGCCCGTTGTACGGAAGGTGAATCGCCGCGCCCGCCCGAAACCCCCGGCCGCCCCGCCGAGGAAGAGGTTCCGCATGACGACGTCCCGGACCCACCCGCGCCCCGCCGAAGCCGCGGTGCTGCTCACCGTGCTCGGCCTGCTCGTTCTGGAGGAGATCGCCCTCGGCATGGCCGAGGAGGAGGACCGCCCCGTCATCGGCGGCATCCTGATCGGCGCCTCCGGTACCGGCCTCCTGGTGGTCGGCGCGGTCCTGCTCAGCCGCTGGATCGACCTCCGTCGCCCACTCCCGCTACCCCCACCCGGCCCCAACGGCCGCGAGTACAGCGCCCGCGCCCTCGAAGGCTTCCCGATGGAGGCCGTCCGCCCCATACTGCTCGCCGAGAACGCCCCCCAGCTCGGCCACCTGTACTCCGCCTGGATGCTCGCCCGGGCCGGCCGCCCCGCCCCCTGGATCGCCCGCCGCCTGGCCATCCCGCCGGACGCCGCCCAGCTCCTCGTCGACGCCGCCCGCACGGCGAGACTCGATCAGCGCCGCTGACCAGGCGCCGCACTCGCCTGCGCCACCAGGTACGGCACCAGCCCGCGCTCCGCCAGCGCCGACCGCCAGGCATCCCGCGCCAGCACCAGCTCCCCCGGCCCGTCCGCCGCCTCCCCGGCCTCCGGCCCCCTCGCCCGGGCCGCCCCCAGCAACCCCAGCCCGCCCACCAGCAGACTCACCGCACCCGCCCCGGCCGACACCCACCCGGCATCCACCAGCGCGTGCGCCAACACCTCCATGTCCTCGACCAGCCCCAGCACGGAACCCAGCAGCAGGAAGACCACCGCCGCCCCCACCGCGATGATCGGCACCACCACCCCCAGCACCCCCCACCACCCCGACGCCCGCTCCCTGGCCGGCACGTCCACCGGCAGCCGCGCCACCGCATCGGCATCCGCCCGCAACGCCGCGTACCGCTCGTACTCCGGCGCCGCCGCGGCCAGCACGAACTCCGCGTTCTCCCGCGCCGTCCGCCGCAACCGCTCCACCCCCCGGGCCTCCTCCCCACTCGCCCGCAACGCCGCCCGCACCTCCGGCGCCGAGAGCGCCCGCCCGAGCTCCGTCTCGAAGTCCGCCCGATCCTGCTGCGGCAGCCGAAGCGGCCTGTCCATGCTCGTCCCCGATCGCCGTGCGTAATGTTCTACAGAACTGTAGAACAAGGAGGCACGTTGCAGCAGCCCTGTTCACGGGTGGATTCGGCGCTCAGGAGGGGTCGGCCATGGGCACCCGGGCGAGAGCGTCGCGGATCGACTCGGCAACGTCGGGGACGGGGAGGCCCCACTCTCGGTACCAGTCAACGATCTGCATGATCGGCCGGCCGGTTCGTTGGGAGACCTCCAGGAGAGTCGCCAACGAGATGCCCTTGCGGACCATGTGCGGGCTGTTGTCGAGCTCTCCGACGATCTCCAGGGCCTGTCGGTGCGTCAGCTCCGGGTCCAGGTCGTCGCAGGAGACGGCAATCCCCCGGGACTTCAGATGGCTGGCCAACTCCCCGGGACTCCGGTCGAGGAGGTACCCCGCCGTGATCAACTTGGCGAAGGGAACCGTCTCCCCCATCGCCAGATCGTCCCAGTCCATGACGCTGCCGGACTGGAAGAGCTCCCGGTCGAGACGCGTGGCCGGGCCCGGAAGGAACACCGGCGATCCGTAGGCGCGGTACCGCTCGACCAGCTCCTCCAAGGAGATGTCGTCATATCTCAACAGAGAGAACGCGAACCGGAAGTGGACGTCCGCGGGATCGCCCCACTCTGGTGCTCCGTCGAAGAGGAACAGATCCTCCGTCGTGGCATCGCGCGGCAGCCGAGGCCTCGGGAACCCGAACCCCGCGAAGGACTCGAGCACCTCGGCGATCCCGGTCCCCGTCCTGTCCGCCACCCGCAGCACATGGGCGACCGGAACGGGGTGCGCCCGGCTCAGCCACGGCCACGCCCCGTCGAGGTGACAGCTGAGCACCACGGCCACGTCGTTCGACGGCAGGCGGGGAAGTCCCGTGACGTCGGCTTCCAGTCCGTACACCGCCATGGCCTCGGCGATCTCGGCGACAGGGACACCCAGCGTGGCGCCGGCCTTGGCCAGGTACCCGGGGGCGACGGCCTCCCCCGGTTCCGGCCACCCACGGAACCTCCGTCCTTCCTCGGTTCCTCTCAGGAACACCCGATCCGACTCGATGGCAAGCGCGAGGTCGAGCACGGCCTGGGGAACGTTCACACCCTCCCTCGACCAGTCCGCGGCCACCTCGGCAACCGACGTGGCCCGCTCCTCCGTTGCTGTCATCAGCCCTGTGACCGTGACCTGCCGACTACCGGCCTCGGGGGTGCCGTCCCCCCGGCCGGCCTCGTGATGGCGACGCCAGTACCTCGTCCTGCTGCCATGGGTCGTCGTCATAGCGAGTTGCTCGGAGGGCATCGCCACACGTCCACGGCCCGCGGTCAGGAGCGGTGGCCAGATCTCCGCGAGTTCCGCCAGCTCCTTCCGTCGGTCGTGCGCCAGGAGCCGCCAGAGGACCACGGAGTCCTCCGGCGCGCCGGACACCGGCCCCACCTCGCTCCTTCCGCTGGGCAGCGGGATTCCCACCGCGCCGAACAGGTCGACGTCCACAGGGCAGCACCCCGTCCGTCGAGTATCGAAGACGAAGCCGCGGTACTCGAACCGCCGACCCTGCCGGACACATTCGGCGGCCACGACATCGGCGATGCCCGCGTTGCCGAGCGTCACGCGCGCGAGCCACTTCATGCTCAGCAGTGTCGAGTCGGTCGAGACCAGATCGACCGCCGCCGACTCCAGAAGTCGGCGGACATGGTGGGACACGTCATCGATGACAAGGCGCCGGTCGACCGACAACCTGCTCGGCGACCACTCTCCCGAGAGGTTCACAACAGCCCCCGCCAAACGCCTGGTGGGCCTCACGAACTCCCCCAACGCCGAGGGCTGAACGAACAGTCCGTCCACCAACAGGGCCCCGCCGTACTCGCACCACATCACCTGCGCGCCGTCGGGAGCGTGCTCCCACGGGACCACCGTGCCCGATGCTTGGAACCCGAACTCCTCCTCCGAGCTCCCTCCTAGGGTCCGCAGGATCCCGGCCCTCCATTCGGATTCCCGCTCGCCGTGCACCGCCGAGGTGGCGAACTCCGCGATGGCCAGGAGGCGTTCGAGGACGTCGACGCACGACCACGACTCTCTCAGATCGATGTCGTCACGCAGGTACAGCCGGACGGTAGTACCCGGCGTGCGGCCCTGTTTCGCCAGTTCGGCGATGCGGAAGAGGTGGCTCGGGCCGTAGATCGAGACTTCCAGCTGCGGACCCAACCGACCCTTGGTGTCCAGACGGCAGGTGGTGACCCGGATCTCGTCGGCGAGCATGAAGTAGCTCAGCACGCCGATGCCGAAGCGGCTGTTCGGATACAGCTCGACGGGCGGATCCACCTTGCGCCACTCGGCGCGTTCGAGCTTGAAGTCCAACTGTTCGGCGAAGCGGGCGCCGGCGTTGGAGAAAACTCCCCGCAACTCCTCCTCGCCCATTCCCACGCCGTTGTCCTCGCACTCCAGGTAGGCGCGGCCATCCTCGTCCACTCCCTGGCGGAACTCGATCCGCCCCTCGTAGGAAAGGGGGCCCAGGCGGAAGATCCGCGACCGGTCCAGGTACTGCACGCGGGCCCGAGCGTAGCGGCAGGCGTCGAGGGCGTTCTGGTAGAGCTCGCGAACCGCCAGGTCCCGGTCACGGTAGAGCTCTACGCCCATCAGCAGGCTGCGGACCCGGCGTTCGTCCATGCGGAAGCGCGCCCAGCCGGTGAAAGCGCCGGCGGCGGGGGCGGCTTCGTCGGAGGTGAGGCGAGTGGGGAGTGGATGGTCGGTGAGGACACGGCGGACGGCGTGGAGGAGTTCGTCGGCCCGGGCGGTGTACTCGCGCAGTCCTTCGACTACCGCCTCGTGGTGGCACTCGGCGCGCAGTACCGGCAGGTCGTAGGAGCCGCCCCACGCGGCCTCGTCCAACGTTCGGCGCAGGTCGGTGAGGTCGACCTCGTGCGGGATGCCGAGGTGTTCGGCCACGATCTCGGGCAGGGCGGTCATCTCGATGGCGGTGCCGTACGCCAGCGCGAGCAACAGGGCCAACCTCGGCTCCCGGACGTGCTGTTCGCCCGGGGCCCGCAGGTGGTCGTCAGCACTGAGGCTTGCCAGGTAGTCACGGTTGCCGACGTCAGGGCCCCGACGGAGACCGTGCAGCAGGGCGCAGACGCGCTTGAGGGCGAAGGTCTCGCCGAGGTCGGCGAGCATCGGCAACTGGTCGACGATCTCCTGGACGCCGTCGGGGTCGGCGAGGTCCTCGTGCTGGTCGAGCCAGCGGTGGAAGAGCCACCAGCCGAGGGAGACAGCGGAGGCGGGGCGGGTCCGGGTGCGGCCCACGAGCAGGTCGTAGGACTCGATGAACTGCCCGTACGCCGCGCGGTCGGCGTCGGGGTCGAGTGAGGAGGAGAGTTCGGTCGGACGCACGGAAGCGCGCGCCGAAGCCAGGCGCAGCGCGCGGACTCGGTAGAGGAACGGCAGGACAGCCAGCAGCGCCGCCTCGGCCGGGTACAGGTCGAGGCGATCGTCGCCGAGCAGCCACTCGACTCGTGAAGCGAAACGCACCGCGATCCCAGGGTCCTGCCACGGGTCGTCGGCAAGCGCCGTCTCGTCCCGCAGCCGGGCCAGTTCGCCGACGGCCTTCAGGACGACGCACCGGTACGGCTCGGCGTCCCGGTCCTCCCGGATGTGCTTCCAGGCCCGTGACTCGGCAGCGGCCCGCACCCAGTCGTCGGCCCCGTCCGGCACCGTCGGGGGCTGGCTCCCGCCCACGTAGACAGCCCCGATGTGTCCGGCCTGCACGACCGTCCCGTGCACCGGGCCGTTCACCGTGTTCGCAGTGTGGTCCACCATCCCTCGTCCCCTCCCCATGTGCAGGGGAATGAGCGTAGGGCAAGCGCCCCTCATGCCACGGTCAGAATCCCGCGCATGAAGTGGTGGAACGTACAGAGGTACGAGTACCCGCCCGGCTGGGTGGGAGCGGTGAGCGTCGCGCTGCCGCCCGGGGCGATCGGGCCGGTGTCGAAGGTGCCGTCCTGGGCGGTGAGGGTGTGGGCGGTGGTGCCGGTGTTGGTCACGGTGACCGCCGTGCCCGGGCTGAGGGTGAAGTCGGCCGGCTCGAAGGAGAAGTCGCGGATCGTCACCGTCCCCGTGAAGGGGCTGGGCGACGGCGGGGCCGTGGATGGCGACGGCGGCGCGACGGTACTGCTGGTCTCCTCCGGGCCCGGCACCATGAACGAGCTGACGCAGCCGGTCAGTACGGGGGCCGCGGCGAGCAGGAGGGCCGAGGCCCGGAGGAGGGTCCGCATCAGGCGGGGGTGGCAAGCAGCCTGGCCCGCTTGGAGTCGGCAGCGGCCGACGGGGTGGCGCCGATGTTGGAGACGGTGGTGGTCAGGATGGCGTCGACGTCCGGGATCCAGTTGGTGGTCTTGGACTGGACGAGAACCTGCCGGGTCTGCGGCGTGCCGTCGCAGATCACGTCCGCCTCCGCGGTCCGGCTGGAGCCGAAGGCGACGACGGTGTTGTCCTCCGGGTCCTTCTGTTCGACGGAGACGGTGAGCGAGCGGGCCTCGTCCGCGATCGAGCAGAGGTACTCGACCTGTACCCGGACCCGGCCGGGGAGCTTGGGGTCGATGACGGCGTCGCCGAGGGTGACGGTGGTGGGGACCGGCTCGTCGGCCCGGGCCGGTACGGCGGCCCCGGCGGCGCCGGTGAGGCCGGTGAGGGCCGAGGTGAGTACCGTCAGGATGATCCACCGCTGCACTGAAACCTCCGGTCTGAGGACGTATAGGCGTACGAACGCATTGCGGCCGACGTTAACCGCCCGGAGATCCACCCGCGCGCCCAACCGTCCGAACGTCATACCAACAGCCCAGCGCCCGTCCGCAGCCCTCCCCCAGCCGGTCCCAACCGACCCTCGCCCGCCTCGTACTGCGGCGCTACGACCAGGCCCGGGCAGCCGGCCCCGCCCGATGGTGTGCGTGAGAAGTCGACCTGGCCGACTTCTCACGCACGCAGGGGGAATGACGTCGGGCCGGGCCCCCCGGCCCCCGGGGCCCGGGGGCGAACGGGGCACGGCCCCCAGGGCACGTCGGGCGGTGGGCGCACAGCCCCCCCCTGGCGCCGCCCCGGCGGGGGGCGCGCGC
>NZ_JBLRWA010000048.1:0-30324 GCF_048159585.1 Kitasatospora sp. SC0581
GAGAGTAGGACGCCGCCGAACAATTCTTCAGAAGAACCCCCATCCGGGACCCGGATGGGGGTTCTTCGCGTTTTCAGACTGTCTCACCGGTCGGTGTCACTTCCTCCACTCACAGGTGGTCCTAGGTCTACCTCGGTTTTGGGGTGCCATGGCCAGTGTGGGTGATGGACGGTTCGTGAAGACTGATGGAGGACGATCGGTACCGGCATCAGGAGCTTCCCGTGACAACAGTGAGTCGTACGAGCGGCGCGTCCGTACGTGCTCAGGCCCAGGCGGCCTTCAAGGCCGGCGGTGAGGGGCTGGCGCGGCTCGGTGTGGTGGTGTTGGCCGCGGTGCCGGGAGTGGTGCTGCCGGTGGGCGCGGCGATCTGCTCGGGGGCGGTCACGGCCCGGCTCCTGCAGTCGTACGACCTGGGCGTCTTCCTCTCGCTCCTGGTGGCAGCGACCGTCGGCGCCGTGGTGGCCGCGGCCAGCATCCGCCGTACCGCGAACCGCACCCGCGGCCAGCTGGAGCGCTGGTTCGGCATCCGGCTGCCGGTGGTCTACGAGCCCCGGCCGGAGCTGGAGCTGGACGGCCGGGGGCACTGGTGGACGGGCTACACCTACCACCGGTCGCGGACGGTGGCGAAGTACGTCCAGGTGGTCCACTGGGGCCTGCGGGACCGGACCACCCGCGCCGAGCTGCTCTGGCTGCTGGCGAACCCGTTCCTCGTGGTGGCCCTGGCCGGCCCGGTGGCCGTCCTGCTCGGGCTGGGCGTCGCCTACATCCTGGCCGGGCCGGTGCCGGCGGACGGGTTCGGCCCGTTGAGCAGCCGGATGGTGGCCGTCCTGCTGAGCGCCGTGCTCGGGGCCGCCATGATCGTCGCGGGCATACTCGCGGCACCGTACGCGGTGCGGGGGTACGTGGAGGCCGCCCGCCGGGTGCTGGACCAGGACGGCCGGGCGACGAACGCCCAGCTGACCAGGCGGGTGGCCGAGTTGACCGAGACCCGGGCGGACGCGGTCGGCAACCAGGCCGCCGAGCTGCGGAGGATCGAGCGGGACCTGCACGACGGCGCCCAGGCGCGACTGGTCGCGATCGGGATGACGCTGGGCACCATCGAGCACCTGATGGACACCGACCAGGAGGCCGCGCGGGAGCTCCTCGCCGAGGCCCGCCAGTCCTCGGCCCGGGCCCTCCAGGAGCTGCGGGACCTGGTGCGCGGCATCCACCCCCCGGTGCTCGCCGAGCGCGGGCTGGGCGACGCCGTCCGGGCGCTGGCGCTGGACAGCGCCCTGCCGACCGAGGTGTGCGTGAGCCTGCCGGACCGGCCGCCGGCGCCGGTGGAGGCCGCCGTGTACTTCAGCATCTGCGAGCTGCTGGCCAACGCGGCCAAGCACTCGGAGGCGGAGCAGGTGTGGGTGGACATCCTCTACCGGGCCGGCTTCCTGCGGGTCACGGTGACGGACGACGGGGTGGGGGTGGCGGACCCTTCGCGGGGGACCGGACTGCGCGGGATCGAGAAGCGATTGGGTACCTTCGACGGTGTCCTCTCCATCGACAGCACGTCGGGCGGACCCACCACCATCACCTTGGAGTTGCCGTGCGAGTTGTCCTCGCCGAGGACCTCTACCTCCTTCGCGAAGGCCTGATCCGGCTGCTGGAAGCGCACGGCTTCACCATCGCCGCGGCGGTGGAGACCGGGCCCGAGCTGTTGGACGCGCTGCTGACCCACCGGCCGGACGTGGCCGTGGTCGACGTCCGGTTGCCCCCGACGCTCACCGACGAGGGCCTGCAGGCGGCGCTCAAGGCCCGTCGGGAGATCGCGGGCCTGCCGGTGCTGGTGCTGTCGCAGCACGTCCAGCAGCTCTACGCGCGGGAGTTGCTGGCCGACGGCACCGGGGGGATCGGCTACCTCCTGAAGGACCGGGTGTTCAACGCCGGGCAGTTCATCGACGCGGTCCGCCGGGTGGCGGCGGGCGGTACGGCGATGGACCCGGACGTGATCGCCAAGCTGATGCAGACCACCTCGCGCCGGCCCGGTCCGCTGCTGCGGCTCTCCCCGCGCGAGCGCGAGGTGCTGGAGCTGATGGCCGAGGGCTGTTCCAACTCGGCGATCGCCGCCCGCCTCTCGGTGAGCGACGGCGCGGTGGCCAAGCACATCGCCAACATCTTCGGCAAGCTCGAACTCGCCCCCGACGAGGACGCCAACCGCCGGGTGCTGGCGGTGCTGACCTACCTCAACGGCACGGCGGGGCAGACCGGCTGACGATCCGGCGGCGCCTCCGCTCCGACCCCGCGTGGTGCCGGGGGCCGGGTGTCGGGCCGCCGCACTGTGACACCCCAGGCTGTGGGCACGCTAAACACCTGTACGAGTAAACTCCGGTGAGCCGAGCCCGGAGGTTGCCCAGCCGTCCGGCGGCCCGACCAACGGGGTCCGGCGGCCCGACCAAACGGGACCCGGCAGCCGAGGCAGCGTACGGCAGCAGCCGACATCCAGGGGTTGATAGACGTAATGGCACGCCCAACGCTCACCAAGGCCCATCGGGGCCTGCTCGGCCTGGTCGCGGCCGGTGCCTTCATCATCTCGGGCATCGGCTTCGCGGGTTCGTACAACGCGGTGCGCGACCTGGCCGAGCAGAAGGGTTTTGGTGCCTTCTCCTACGCCTTCCCGATCGGTGTGGACGCCGGCATCGTCGTGCTCCTCGCGCTCGACCTGGTGCTGACCTGGCTGCGGATACCCTTCCCGATGCTGCGGCAGACCGCGTGGCTGCTGACCGTCGCCACCATCGCCTTCAACGCGGCCGCCTCCTGGGGCGACCCGCTGGGCATGGGGATGCACGCCGTCATCCCGGTGCTCTTCGTCGTCGTGGTCGAGGCCTCGCGGCACGCGGTCGGCCGGATCGCGGCGATCACCGCGGACCGCCACATGGAGTCGGTCCGGGTGATGCGCTGGCTCCTCTCCCCGGTACCGACCTTCCGGCTCTGGCGGCGGATGAAGCTCTGGGAGCTCCGCTCCTACGACGAGGTCATCCGGCTGGAGCAGAACCGCCTGGTCTACCGGGCGCAGCTGCGCTTCCGGTACGGCCGCGGCTGGCGCCGCTCGGCACCGATCCAGGCGCTGCTGCCGCTCAAGCTCGCCAAGTTCGGCGTGCCGCTGGACCCGGCGCTGCTCGACCGGCTCGACGACGACGGCCGGGCGCGCGACGTCAAGGAGGTGCCGGCGGAGCAGGAGACGCCGGGGGTGGCCCCGCAGGAGAACCGCGTCGCCGCGGCCATCGCCCCGGCCGCCGAGGCCCACGCCCAGCAGCCCCCGCACCCGCAGCAGGCACCGCAGGCCGTCCAGCCGGCCGCCCCGCAGGTCCAGCACGCCCAGCAGGCCCAGCCCGACCAGGTCCAGGGGCAGCCGCAGGCCCAGCCCGAGCAGCCGCAGCCGCAGGCGCCCGCTGCCGTCGCCCCGCTGTCCGCCGAGGTCGCCGCGCCGATGCTCGCGAAGCTGGCCGCCGTCCGGCTGCGGGCCGCCCAGGAGCCGGACGCGGCGGCGGAGGCCGCCCCGCAGCCGCGCGGCGAGGAGCTGAACGTCTGGACCGAGCGCCCGGTCCGCACCACCGGCCACCCGACCGACGCCGCCCCGGGTGGTCGGGTGCCCGGGCAGGCCTCGCCCTGGTTCAAGCCCCCGCGCCCGGTCGCCGAGGAGCCCGCCCCCGCCCCTGCCGCAACCGTCGCCCCGGGCCCGGCTCCCGTGCCCGCGCCCGGTCCGCAGGCCCAGCACCCGGTCGGCCCGCAGCAGCGGTCCGAGCAGTTCGAGCAGCCGGAGCAGCCCGCCGAGTTCGCGCAGCCCGCCGAGCCCGCGCAGCCGGTCCCGGCCGCCGAGTCGGCCCGCGCCGAGCAGTCCGCGTTCTCCCCGGCGCCCGCGCGCCTCGACCCGGACGTCGCCTACGCGGCGCTCGTCTCGTACATGGACGCCCACAGCCACCAGCCCGACCCCCAGCGCCTCGCCGACTGGCTGACCAGGGAGTACGGCGTCACCGGCAAGGGACCGGACGGCTCGGTCCACCCCAAGGAGGTCGCCGACCTCTACCCGGAGCTGAACGAGCGCTACGCCGCCGCCGGGCGGGACTGACCGCCGCCGCCACCGTCCAGGGCTCGGGCGGCCATTGACGCCCGATCCCGCCGGAGCTACCTTCGCCTCAACAAACTGTTGAAGCGCTGGTTCGGCATGGGGAGTGCGGATGACACGGGTCGGGGTCGACGGAAACGGGCCGGCGGACGGGGCCTCCTTCTCCACCGGGGCCCGCGCCGCGGTGGAGGCACTACTCGCCCCGGTCGACGCCGATCTGGCGCGCCGTTACCCGGGTGAGCCCGGGACCAGGCAGCCGGTGCACACCGTCTACGTCCCGGCCGACGCCTTCGGCGCCGACACCGTGCGGGAGTGGGGCCGCCGGGCCCTGGAGGCCTTCGACCGCCACGCCGCCACCCCCGCCGAACTGGCCCGAGCCCTCGGCGTCGCGGACGACGAGCTGCTCGCCGACGTGCACGCCCGGGTCCGCGCCAAGCTGCAGCGCGAGCCGGTCGAGGACCTGCGGATCGACTTCGAGGACGGGTACGGACCCCGCCCCGACGCCGAGGAGGACGCGGCCGCCGTCCGCGCCGCCGAGCTGGTCGCCGCGGCGGTGGCCGAGGGCGGCGCCCCGCCGTACCTCGGCATCCGGACCAAGTGCATGGAGGCCGCCGTCCGGGCCCGCGGCATCCGAACCCTGGAGCTGTTCCTGGCCACCCTGCTGGCCAACGGCGGGCTCCCGGAGGGCCTGGTCCTGACCCTGCCCAAGGTGACCTACGCCGAGCAGGTCACCGCGCTGGTCCGGCTGCTGGAGGACTTCGAGGGCCGGGCCGGGCTGCCCACCGGCCGGATCGGCTTCGAGATCCAGATCGAGACCACCCAGGCGATCCTCGGCCCGGACGGCCGGGCCACCGTCGCCCGGATGATCGAGGCCGCCGAGGGGCGCGCCACCGGCCTGCACTACGGCACCTTCGACTACAGCGCCGCCTGCGGCGTCAGCGCGGCCCACCAGAGCATGGACCACCCGGTCGCCGACCACGCCAAGGCGGTCATGCAGGTGGCGGCCGCGGGCACCGGGGTGCGGCTCTCCGACGGTTCGACCAACGTCGTCCCGACCGGCTCCACCGAACAGGTGCACGCCGCCTGGAAGCTCCACCACGGCCTGGTCCGCCGCTCGCTGGCCCGCGCCTACCACCAGGGCTGGGACATGCACCCGGCACACCTGCCCACCCGCTACGTCGCCGTCTACTCCTTCTACCGCGAGGGCCTGGCGGCCGCCGCCGCGCGGCTGGCCGCGTACGTCGCCAAGGCGGGCGGCGACGTGATGGACGAGCCGGCCACCGCCCGGGCGCTGAGCGGCTACCTGCTGCGCGGACTGGACTGCGGCGCCGTCGACCTCACCGAGGTCACCGCGCTGACCGGCCTGGACCGCGGGCGGCTGAACGCCCTGGCCGGCCGCTGACCCGGCCGCGTCCGACAGTCAGGTCCCGGCCGTCGATCCTCCGGCTCGGCCGGCTCCCGGCCCCCGGCCCCCGGCCGTTGATCCCTCCCGTCGTGCGCCAACTAGGCTGGCGGTGCCGCCCCGGTGTCCCGGGGCGCGCGCCGTCAGCCTTCACCGTCCTCGGGAGGACCCCCGCGCCATGTCCGCCACGCCGGAGCCCACCGCCAGGCCGTACCTCACCATCCGGCGGGCCGGCAGCCACGAGACCGAGATCAAGAAGTCCCGGTTCATCTGCCACCTCGCCCGGGTCACCGACGAGGAGGGGGCACAGGCCTTCATCGCGGGCATCCGCAAGCAGTACTGGGACGCCCGGCACAACTGCACCGCCTTCGTGGTCGGCGACGAGCAGCGCCGCGAGCGCTCCAGCGACGACGGCGAACCCGGCGGCACGGCCGGGGTGCCGATGCTGGAGGTGCTGCGCCGACGCGGGCTGACCGACACGGTCGCCGTGGTCACCCGGTACTTCGGCGGGATCAAGCTCGGCGCGGGCGGCCTGGTGCGGGCGTACGGGAACGCGGTGTCGGAGGCGGTGGACGAGGTCGGCCTGCTGGAGCGCCGGCCGGTCGCGCTGCTCGCGGTGACGGTGGACCACGTCAGGGCCGGGCGGGTGGAGAACGACCTGAGGGCGGCCGGGTACACGGTGAGCGACCTGGCCTACGAGGCCGCCGGGGTGCGGATCGAGGTGGGGGTGCCGGAGCCGGACGTGGCGGACTTCCACACCTGGCTGGCCGAGGCGACCGGCGGTACCGCGGTGGCGGTCCCGGCCGGCCGCACGTACGTCGAGGTGCCGGTCTGACCCGAGGTGCCGCTCTGGCCGCGGGGGCGGGGGGTAGCTCCTGGGCCCCGGGGGTCGGACGATCCGTCGGACGGCCCGTGACCGGCCGTTTCCCGTAGCCCAGGCCCCGCGCCACGCGGAAGACCGCTTGAGCAGATTCACCCGAACGTAGTGTCGTAGCCCGGAGTTGGAACTTCCGCTCCGGGCCGTGGCGTTTCCTGGGCAAGGCTCCGGCAGAACCGGACGAAACCATCGATGGAGGACACAGGACCCCACCCCGCACCACGGAGGTATGCGCATGACCTCGGATCGATCGACCTCGAATTCCCAGTCCGCGACGAACCCGACCTCGAACCGCCCCACGAGCCACTCGACGAACCACCCGACGAGCCGTCCGACCTCGAACCGCCCCGCCCCGAACCGCGTCCGCTCGCACGCCGCCGCCGACCTGCCCGGCCCCCGCGGCCCCGCGACGCCCTACCGGATGACGGTCACCACGGCCCTCTCACACGCCGAGGCCGTCGCCCTGGCCGACGAACAACTGGCCTGCTGGCTGAAGCAGGAGGGCTTCGAGGAGCCCCCGCCGGCCCACCGCGCCCCCGCCGAGCAGGGCACCGAGCCGGCTCCCACCGCCGAGCGCCTCCGCCTGGGCGAGCGCGTCCTGCTCGACCGCGACCAGGGTCCGCTGCGCGGCGGCCCGGGCGCCGGGCGGTACGACCGCCGCCGCCTGCGCACCCCGGCCCCGCACGGCACCCAGCAGCTCACCCTCACCGTGGCCACCGGTTCCGACGGCCCCACCTGGGTCCGGCTGGAGGCCGAGACCCACAGCACCGGCAGCGGTGTGCGCACCCCGTGCCGGGTGCCGGTGCCCGAACTCGCCCGCACGCTCCTCCCGCTGCTCGACGCCACCGACGGTCCGACCGTCGTGCACTCCGGCCCTCGGGTGATCACGGCCGACGAGGTCGACGCCCTGATCGACGAGCTGTGCGACCCCGAGCGCAGGCTGCCCACCGTGGTGGCCAGCGTCCCGGTGAACCTGCCGCTCGACAGCTGGGTGCGGGACGTGGTGGCCCCGCTCTGCCAGCAGCTGCCCGGCCTCGCCACCGCCTACGTGCTGGACCCCGGCGCCCGCACCGGGTTCAACGTCGCGCTGGAGTACCACACCGTCTACGGCGGGGCGGTGCGCACCTACCTGCCCGAGGTCGACCCGGCCTCCCGGCAGGACAGCGCCCGACATCCGGTACTCGCCCGGGGCCGAATAGAAGAGGACCCGCGCCGCGCCGCCGGGCTGCTCGCCCGCGAGCCGCGCCGCCTGGCCGCGGAGCAGCCGCTGCCACCGCCGCTGGCGGCGGTCCCGGTGCTGCGCGTCCCGCCGCCGCAGCTCCGCCGGGACGCGGAGCAGGCAGCAGAACGGACCGTGGAGCCGAGCGCGGATCAGGCCGTCGTGCAGGTGGCCGAGGAGACCGTCGAGCAGGCCGTCGAACGGACCTCCGGCCCGGCCGCCCCGTACCAGGGCGTCGAGCTGGCCGCGCTCGCCCGGGAGGAGCAACAGGACCGCGCCGAGCAGCAGGCCAGGGCCGACGAGCTGGAGCGGGTCCGGCACACCCTGCGCGTGGAGCGCCGCGAACACCGGGAACGCGGCCAGGGTCGGGAGGGCCGCGACGGCCGGGACATCCGGGAGGGCCGTCTCCGCTCCGGAGCCCGCGCCCTGACCGGGCGCCACTGCGTGGCGCCGGGCGGCGGACCGGTCGGCGGGCCGCACTCCGTGGTCCAGCCCCCCGACCGCTGCGGCACGCCCGACACCTTCACCGAACTCATGGCCAGACTGGGCGAGTTCCCGCTGGTGACCTTCACCGGTGACCAGAAGGTCGCGCTCGCCCTGGACGAGCTGCAGTGCGCCGGCGCCGGCTGGGCCCGGCTCGCCTGGGACGGGCTGACGGCACTCCAGGAGTACGCCGAGGCGGCCGTGCGCGGCGCGGCCGGCGGGGACTTCAAGCAGTGGTGCGAGCGCACCCCCGAGGGCTGTCACCGCTTCCCGCCCCGCAAGGCGGTCCGCGGGGAGTCCCGGACGGTGTTCAGCCACACCAAGTGGAAGCGCGAGCGGATGCTGCCGGTGCCGGAATGCGTCGACTCCTCCCGGCGCGCGTTCATGGGCGCGCACCTGCGGATCGGCGGCGGCCGCACCGCGCCCCGGCTGCACTACCTGGACGACTGCTCCGGCAGCGGCCGGATCTACGTCGGCTACATCGGCCTGCACCTCACCAACACCCGGACCAACTGAGCGGCTTGGCTGACCGCCGCGCCCGTTCGGGGGACAATGTCCGGCAGGGGCGGGCCCACAGGTTCGCCGATCGCCCCGGGCAGGCGCCGGACGAGCATGGGGGAACGACGACCGATGCAGTACTCAGCAGACGGCCAGTCCGACGGAACCGCCACCGTCCAGTTCCCCCGGCCGGGCTTCCTCGCCTCGGTCTTCCGCGACCTCGGAGCCGAGAACGGCCAGGAGCCGGACGGCGCCGCCGCCGACCGCCCCCGTGGCGGTGCGACCGGTGACGGCCCGTCCGGCGACGGGCCGACCGGTGACGGGCCGACCGGTGACAGACCGACCGACAGCGGACCCACTGGCAACGGACCGACCGGTGAAGGACCGTCCGAGCCCGGCCCCGGCGAGGCCGACCCGGACGAGGCCGTGGCGGCGCACGCCCGGGCCGCGACCCTGACCCACCACCGCACCCGCGCCGTCCGGGCCGAGCACGACCGGCTGGCCGACCTGCTGCGCCGCGCCGCGCTGCCCGTCTCCGCCATGGACTTCGAGAGCCAGCTGCGCCACTACCAGCCCCGCCCCTACCCGGCCGACGGCCCCGGCGGCGGCGCCGAGGAGGAGTCCGAGCCCCGCTGGCAGGACTTCGCGCCCGCCGAACCGCCCGTGGCCGACCCGGAGGGCGGCCCGTCCCGTCGGCTGCTCGACTCCGGCTACCAGCGCGAGCTGGCCCAGGCCCGGCTCACCCACCAGCGCGCCCTGCGCGAGTGGCGCACCCGCCGGGCCGAGGCCGGCAGCCCGGCCGCCGACGAGTCCCGGCGCGCCCACGAGGCGGCCGAGGAGGCCCGGGCCCGCGCCGTGCGCGAGTACAACGAGAGCCTGGAGGAGTGCCGTCGGGCCTACCGGCTGGCCGAGCCGGCCGCCGTGGAGTCGCTGCTGGAACGGGCGCTGGCCGCCGCCGAGACCGCCACCCAGGACCTGCCCGCCCCGTGCCGGGCGGTCTTCCGCCCGCTCACCCGCACCGCCGTGCTGGACCTCGACCTGCCGCCGCTCGACCTGGTGCCCTCGCTCGCCGGCTACCGGCTCGCCCCGGACGGCGACATCCTCCCGGTGCCGCGCCCGCCCGCGGACCGGGCCACCGACTACCTGCGGCTGGTCGCCCGGCTCGCCCTGCGGGCCCTGCAGGCCGCCGATGCCGTGGACACCGACGAGATACTCGCCGGCGTCGTCCTCAACGGCTGGCTGCGCGATCCCGCCGCGGCCGAGCCGCTCTGCCTGGTCAGCGTGGACGCCGACCGAGACGCACTGGCCCGTACCCGGCTGCTGCCGCCGGGCACCCCGTACGAGGAGCGCGACGACGAGGGCGTCTACGCCGACGCCGAGCAGGACGAGGCCCTGGTACGGCTGCGCCAGCTCGGCGCCGCCGTCACCCCGGACCCGTACGACCGGGCCGGTGTCCGGCCCGCCGCCCAGGCCGGGGCCACCGTGCCGGCCGCCGCCGACCTGTCCGCCAACGAGTTCGCCCAGCTGGTGCGGGACCTGCTGACCCGCGGCGGGATCGCGCAGTGGAGCGTCCGGCTGCGCGGCCCGGCCGGGCTGGTCGCCACCGGCGAGGGCGCCCCCGGCACCTCGCTGCCCGGCCGCTGGGTGGTGTGGGCCTCCCGGGACACCGGGTCGATCGGCGCCGAGCAGATCGAGACCCTGGCCGAGGCGGTCGGGGAGGAGTCCGCCGAGCGCGGCCTGCGGCTGACCACCGGCCGGTTCACCGAGGAGGTGCTGGACCTCACCGCCGAGGAGGGCCGCCGGCACATCCACCTGATCGACGGCGACGGCGTCCGCGAACTCGCCCACACCCACCTCGGCCTGCCGCTCGCCACCGGCGGTTGACCCGCCGCCCGCTCGCCATATCAGCCCTGCTCGGCAGCCTTTGCCCACCGCCCCGTCCCGGCGGGTCGGCCCGTCGCCGGCCTCACCCGAACGGCCCATCCGTCGGGCGCCCCGGCAGGTCCGGGCCGAGGCTGGGGGAACGGCACCCCGGCCCCGGCACCCCCGGGTGATCACCGTCGAACGGGCGTCCGGTACGGTCGGCGGTCGGCCCGGCCACGGGCGGATCCCAGGGGGAGAGGAATGGGCAGAGCGCTCGGCGCACCACCCGGCGAAGGCCCCGGCGACTCGGCCGGACCTGTGAAGGAGCCGGACCGATGACCGCGGTACTGGTCGCCGCCGCGGCGTTCCTGATGACCCTGATCGGCGGTTTCGTCGCCCAGCGCACCCGCGACCGCCGCCACCTGGTGCTCGGCTTCGCCGCCGGACTGATGCTCGGCGTGGTCGCCTTCGACCTGCTGCCCGAGGCGCTCCACCAGGCGCCGGGCGAGGTGCACGGCGTCCCGCAGGCGCTGCTGCTGTTCGCGGCCGGCTTCCTCACCATCCACGTGATCGAGCGCGCCGTCGCGATCCACCGCGGCCACGAGGGCGAGTACGCCGCGCACTCCCACGGCCACCACCACGGGGACGCCCGCTCCGCCGGGCACCAGGGCGTCGGGCTGACCGCCGCACTGGCCCTGGTGGGGCACAGCGTGATGGACGGCTTCGCGATCGGCGCCGCCTTCCAGGCGGGCACCACGGTCGGCACGGTGGTGGCCATCGCCGTGGTCGCGCACGACTTCGCCGACGGCTTCAACACGTACACGATCACCCGCCTGTACGGGAACAACCGGCGGCGGGCGCTGACCCTGCTCGCCGCGGACGCGGTGGCCCCGGTGTCCGGCGCGGCGATCACCCTGGCGTTCACCATCCCGGGGCACCTGCTCGGCCTCTACCTGGGCTTCTTCTCCGGCTTCCTGCTCTACCTGGCGACCTCCGACATCCTCCCCGAGGCGCACAGCCCGCACCCCTCGCGCAGCACCCTGCTCTGCACCGTGGCCGGGGTCGGCTTCATGTGGCTGGTGATCGGCTTCGCCGGCTGAGGCCCGCACCGGTCCTCGCCCTCGGACCGATCGGCCCGGCGGTCGGGCGACCGGCCGCCGCGGCCCTCAGCCCGGAAGCCGCCCCCAGCACTCCCGCATCGAGGCCAGCGCCTCGGTGATGGCCGGCCGCCGGGAGGCCTGGGAGCGCCAGAGCGCGAACACCCGGCGGCCCGGCTCCGGCGCCACCCGGCGGGCCGCCACCCCGGGCGGCAGCGGGCCCCGTCCGAGCCTCGGCACCAGGCCCATCCCCAGACCGGCCGCGACCAGCGCGATCTGGGTCTCGAACTCCCCGACCTGGTAGCGCACGTCCGGTTCCTCGCCGGCCTCGCGCAGGGTGCGGACCAGCCAGTCGTGGCAGATGTTGCCCGGTGGCACGCTGATCCAGCGCTGCCCGCACAGCCGCTCCACCGGCACCGGGTCGAGCGCGGCCAGGTCGTCGTCGGCGGGCAGCAGCAGGTCCACCGGGTCCGTGCCGAGGTCCATCCGGGAGACCCCCTCCTGCACCGGCAGCGGCACGGTCGGCCAGTCCTGCACCAGCGCCAGGTCCACCTCGCCCCGGGCCACCAGCTCGGCCGCCGGGTACGGGTCGCGCTCCAGCAGCCGGACGTCCAGCTCCGGGCAGCGCCGCCGCAGGTCGGCCAGCGCCCCGGGCATCAGTCCGCGGGCACCGGACGGGAACGCGGCCACCAGCAGCCGCCCGACGGCCTGGCCGCGCTGCTCCTCCAGCCGCACCTCGGCCTGCTCCACCAGCCCCAGCACGGTCTGCGCGGTCACGGCCAGCTCGCGCGCCGCGTCGGTCAGCACCACGCCGCGGCCCTGCCGCTCCAGCAGCACCGTCCGGGTCTCCCGCTCCAGCTTGGCGATCTGCTGCGAGACCGCCGAGGGCGTGAAGCCGAGTGCCGCGGCCGCCCCGCCGACCGAGCCGTGCACCGCCACCGCGTGCAGCGCCCGCAGGCGCCCCAGGTCCATCATGCAGCGATCCTAAAGCGTCCCCTTCAGAATTCATCGCTGGTGCTGAACGGTCCGGCGCCACCATGCTCGACCCATGACCGCGACAACCGCCGCCGCTCCGAGCGGCCGGAACAGCATGAGCAGTACGGGCAGCACAGGCAGCACGACCGGCACCGGCGGCACCGGCGGCATGAGCCCCCGCCACATCGCCCTGGCCGTCCTGGTGGCCGCCGTCTGGGGCCTCAACTTCGTCCTGATCCACGTCGGCCTGGACAACTTCCCGCCGCTGCTCTTCTGCGCCCTGCGGTTCGCCGTCGTCGCGGTGCCGGCGGTCTTCTTCGTCGGCCCGCCCAAGGTGGCCTGGCGCTGGGTGCTGGCGGTCGGCGTGGTCCTCGGGGTGGTCAAATTCGGACTGCTCTTCCTCGGCATGCACGCCGGGATGACGGCCGGGATCTCCTCGCTGGTGCTCCAGGGGCAGGCCGGCTTCACCGCGCTGTTCGCCGCCGTGCTGCTGCGCGAACGCCCCGGCGGGCAGCGGCTGGCGGGCCTGGCGGTCGCCTTCGCCGGCATCGCGCTGAGCGCCTGGGACCAGGGCGCCGGCGGCCCGCTCGGGGCCTTCGCCCTGGTCGTCCTGGCCGCCGTCGCCTGGGGGCTGGCCAACGTGCTGACCCGCAGGGCCGCGCCGCCGGACGCGCTGCGCTGGATGGTCTGGGTCAGTGCCGTCCCGCCGCTGCCGCTGCTGGGCCTGTCCCTGCTGGTCGAGGGCCCCGAGGCGGACCTGCGCGCCCTGCGCGACATCACCCCGGCCGGGGTGGGGGCGATCGGCTACGTCGGGCTGGTCTCCACCCTGCTCGGCTTCGTCGCCTGGAGCTTCCTGCTGCGCAGCTACGACGCGACCGCCGTCGCGCCCTACTCGCTGCTGGTGCCGGTGTTCGGGATGTCCTCGGCGTGGCTGCTGCTCGGAGAACGGATCAGCCCGACGGCCGCCGCGGCCGCGCTGCTGGTGATCACCGGGATCGGGATCACCGCGCTGCGTCCCGGTACCGCTACCGCCGTGGCGGCCCGGCTGCGAGGAAGCGGGCCTCGGCGGAGCGCAGCACCCGCAGCAGCACCTCCTCGTCGGCGGGGCTGACCTCGCCGAAGTACTCCTGGGCCACCTCGTCCCGGACCTGCCCGATCCGCTCCACCGCCGCCCGTCCGGCCTCGGTCAGCAGGATCCGCACCGCCCGCCGGTCGGCCGGGTCGGGGCTGCGCTCGACCAGGCCGGCCTCCTCCAGCGCGTCGACCACGGTGGTCGCCGAGCGCGGGGCGATGTGCAGTTTGTCGGCGAGGTCGCTCAGCCGCATCGCGTGGTCCGGCGTCTCGCAGCCGGGCACGTGGGCGAGCGTGCGCAGGGCCCGGGCCTGGCCGGGGGTGATGCCGTACGGCTCCAGCCGCCAGCCGGTCTGACGGCGGATCCGCTTGATCGCCCTGGTCATCGCGTCGGCCAGCTCGGCGGCGGTGCCCGGGGTGCCGGGCCGGGGGCCGGGGGAGGGGTCCGCCGGTTCGTCGGTCGGCGTGGTGGTCATCGGCGGTCTCCTCGGCTGGCGTCCGCCCAAGGGTAGCCGTCGGTCCGGGGCCCGTGGCGGGCGGCGGAAGACGATCGCGGAAAAATGTTGAGCTTGGCTCAGTATCTGGGTTAGCGTTGCTCCCAAGTGAGGGAACCCTAAGTTCCCGTCCCCGACCAATGGAGGGCCCATGCCCCGCTCCGAAGCCCGCGTCGCCACCGACCGCCCGGGCCGTTACGCCAAGCAGCTCACCGCCCACATGGGGCGCAAGATCGAGGCCGTCTACTCCGAGGAGACCGGCCGCGGCACGATGGTCTTCGGTGCCGGCACCGCCACCCTGGAGGCCCAGCCGGACGCGCTGCTGCTCACCGTCGAGGGCGAGCGCGACAAGCTGCCCGGCCTGGAGGACGTCGTCGGCCGTCACCTGGTCCGCTTCGGCGCCCGCGACGAACTCGTCATCGAGTGGCACCGGGACAACGGCGAGCCCGGCCTGGTTCACCGCAACGAGGACCCCGAGGCCTGACCGCCCCCGGCACCCGGCCCGGGCAGCCACCGGGCCAGCGGCCACAGCACCAGGACGGCCAGGCACCAACTCGCCACCACGTCCAGCAGCCAGTGGAAGTCGCTCCACACCAGCCCCGCGCCCACCCCGAGCGACAGCAGCACCGCACCCGCCGCCAACTGCCGGGCGGCGCGCGGCCCCGCCACCCGGGCCAGCAGCAGCGCCGCCACCCCGTACGAGAACGCCGCGGTCGCGGTGTGCCCGGACGGGTACCAGCCCCACTGGCCCGCCGTCAGCGGCTCCCCGAGCGGACCGGGCCGGGCGAAGGCCGACTTCGCCGGGACCACCAGCAGCGGGATCAGCGCCGAGGTCAGCGCCGCCACCGGCAGCGGCAGCCACCAGCGCCCGGCCCCGGCCCGGCGCCCCCGCCAGGCGGCCAGCGCGCCGGCCAGCAGCAGCACCGGGACCGCCGGGACGCCGCCGCCCAGGTCCGACAAGAAGTGGCCGAGCCGGTCGAGCAGCGCGTCCGGGACGTCCCGGTGGGCCGTACGGACGGCCCGGCGGACCGAACGGTCCACGCCGAGCAGCGGCCCCTCCGCCGCGACCTGCCAGGACACCACCACCAGCAGCACCGCCGCCGTCACCGGGACGGCCACCGACCGGGCCACCCGGCCCAGGACGACGGACAGCCGCCCCGGAGCAGGGGGGAGAGCTCCGGGGCGGCCCTGATGATCGCCGTTCCGTGCGCCCCGGGGGGTGTGGGTCGGACGGTCGGTCGATCGGCCTTCGGTGTGCGCCGGCCCTCCCGGGCCGACCTGGTCGTCCTCGTCCGGCACCCGCGGAACCGGCCCCGGAGGGGGCCCCGCGGACGGCCGCGCCCATGGCTGAGGCTCGCTGTCCATCTGCGATGACACTACGTCAACAGCCCTTCCGCGCCGAGCGCCTTCAGCGATTCCGCACACCATCTTCACCCTGCGCGGGGCAACCTCGGAGGCGCCCCGTCGATCATGCCCCGGCCGCCCGCGCGACGCGCCCGGACAACCGAACGGCCCGTGCGGACCAGAGGTCCCCACGGGCCGTTCAGCGCTGTCCGGACAACCCTCCGGAAGGGGGTTCACGACCTGACGGGCGACACCGCTCAGAGAGCGGCGAACGCGCCCTCCAGGATGTCCAGGCCCTCGTTCAGCAGGTGCTCCGGCATGACCAGCGGCGGCAGGAAGCGCAGCACGTTGCCGTAGGTGCCGGCGGTCAGCACGACCAGGCCCTCCGCGTGGCACGCCTTGGCGATGGCCGCGGTGACCTCCGCGTTCGGCTCCTTGCCACCCGGCTTCACCAGTTCGACGGCGATCATCGCGCCGCGGCCGCGGACCTCGCCGATGATCTCGTACTTCTCCTGCATGGCCCGCAGGCGGCCCAGCATGATCTCGCCGATCCGCTGCGCCTTGCCGTTGAGGTCCTGCTCCTTCATGGTCTCGATGGCGCCCAGCGCGGCGGCACACGCCACCGGGTTGCCGCCGTAGGTGCCACCCAGACCACCGGTCTGCGCGGCGTCCATGATCTCGGCGCGGCCGGTCAGCGCGGACAGCGGCAGACCGCCGGCGATGCCCTTGGCGGTGGTGATCAGGTCCGGGACGATGCCCTCGTCCTCGCACGCGAACCACTGGCCGGTGCGGCAGAAGCCGGTCTGGATCTCGTCCGCGACGAACACGATGCCGTTCGCCTTCGCGAACTCCACGATCGCCGGCAGGAAGCCCTTGGCCGGCTCGATGAAGCCGCCCTCGCCCTGGATCGGCTCGATGATGATCGCGGCGACGTTCTCGGCACCGATCTGCTTGTTGATGGTGTCGATCGCCTGGGCGGCGGCCTCGGCGGCGGCGTTCTCCGCACCCGTCAGCCAGCGGTACGGGTAGGCGACCGGAACCCGGTAGACCTCGGGGGCGAACGGACCGAAGCCCTGCTTGTACGGCATGTTCTTCGCCGTCAGCGCCAGGGTCAGGTTGGTGCGGCCGTGGTAGCCGTGGTCGAACACCACGATGGCCTGGCGCTTGGTGTAGGCGCGGGCGATCTTCACCGCGTTCTCGACGGCCTCGGAGCCCGAGTTGAACAGCGCGGTGCGCTTCTCGTGGTCACCCGGGGTCAGCTCGTTCAGCTGCTCGGCGACGGCCACGTAACCCTCGTACGGGGTCACCATGAAACAGGTGTGCGTGAAGCTGGCCAGCTGCTCGGTCGTCCGGGCCACCACGGCCTCGGCGCTGTTGCCGACGTTGGTCACGGCGATGCCGGAACCGAAGTCGATCAGCGAGTTGCCGTCCACGTCCTCCAGCACGCCGCCGTTGGCACGGGACACGTACACCGGCAGGGTGGTGCCGACACCGGCCGCCACCGCACCCAGCTTGCGGGCGTGCAGCTCCTGCGACTTCGGACCGGGGATCGCGGTGACCAGGCGGCGCTCCTGCGGGAGCGGCGTTGCGGCGCTCATGGGGTATCTCCAGACTTCTCGGCTCGGTGCTTCGCAGGCTACGGCCGCCCTCCCCACCCCGGCACGCGCCACTCGGTAGCAGTGCGCCGTCCGACTTGTCCGGCACGGCCAGCGCGGGTGGCGCGACTACCCGCAGGCCGCGCTCCACTACCCTGAGCGCGGGCGTGTCGCCGGTACGGCGGCATGGGTATGGCGGCACCGACGGCGGTCGGGCCGGGCGGGCGGGCGAGGGAACGGGACCGTACATGGCACAGGACGGGGCACACCACCACGGCGAGCGCACCACCACCAGACCCCCGACCCCCCTGCCCCACCAACGGCCCGCGGCGGGCACCTCCTCCTTCGACCTCGCGGCCTGGGCCTGCGCCCCGCGCCCCGACGCCGACCCGGGCGTCTACCGGCTCGGCTACCGCCGCGTCGACCCGGAGCGGGCGGAGGCGGCCAAGGTCGCGACCTGGCCGCTGCTGCTGCGGGCGGGGCTGAACGCGGTGGTGGCGTGGTTCGCCTTTGTCTACGGCACACAACTGGTGCTTCACCTGATCGTGATCACCGTCTGGGTCGAACACCCCAGCGAGACCCTTGTGACCGTCGTCGGGCTGTCGGTGAACGTGCTGGTGGCCGCAGCCGTCATCAAGATCTTCGGCCGGATGGGCCGCTGGCCCGAGGTGTGGCGCCGTTACGTCGCGCCGCTGCTGTCGCGCACGGTGACGGAGGAGCAGCCCGTCGAGGAGGACGTCCCGGGGGCGGTCGAGGCCGTGCGCGGGCAGGACCCGTGGGACGGGCTGCGCCGGGGCGGTGCGGCCGAGGCGGCCGTCCGGCTGGAGGGCGAGGCCGTGGGGGACGTCGACTACGTGCGGATCCGGCGCGCCTGGGAGTCCGCGCAGGCGGACCCGGTGTTCGTGCCCGCCTTCACCGAGCAGGTGGCCAGCCGCGGCGCGGCGGCCTTCGCCCACCCCTCCGAGGCGCGCGAGCTGCCCGGCCGTGCCGAGCGGCACGATCTGCTGCTCGGCCAGGTCCGGCTCGGTACGGCGCAGGACGTCCCGAAGAATCCGCTGGGCCACCGGGCGGCCGGTTTCGCGCTGGACCCGGCGGTGCTGGGCACCTCGCTGCTGGCGGTGGGTCCGGCGGGGACGGGGAAGACGGCGCGGCTGGCCCGGCCGGTGGCCGAGGCGCTGTGCCTGCAGGCGCTGTCCGGTACGGCCTGTGCGGTGGTGGTCGGGGCGGCGGACGCCGATCTCGGCCCGGATTCCTGGTACGACGTGGTGATCGCGCCCGGCGACCCGTCCTCGCTGTACGGGCTGGACCTCTACGGCGCCGCGCGGGACCCGGACGAGGCGGCCGCCCGGTTGGCCGAGGCGCTGCTGCCGGACGAGCTGACGGCCCGCGCGGAGCATGCCCGTACCGCGCTGCAGCAGGTGGTGGGCCCGTTCCACGCGGCGTACGGCCGCTATCCGGGGGTGCGGGAGCTGCGGGCGCTGTTGGCGGGTGAGCCGGACGTGCTGGCGGCGCTGGTGAAGGCGCTCGGCGTGGCGGGCCGGCTGTCCGTCCACGAGCGGGACCTGGAGTACCGGGAGCGGCAGCGCGACCGGGCGGACGACCCCGGGGCGCTGCTGGCGGACCGGTTGGCGCTGCTGGAGCGGCCCGCCTTCGAGGGCGCTTTCGCGACCGACGGCACCGGTCGGCCTCCGTTCGCGATGCGGGTGCTGGACCACCCGCTGCGGGTGCGGGTGAAGCTGCCGGAGCGGAGCCACCCGGAGGCGGCGCGGATGCTGTCCCGGCTGGTGGTGGGGCAGTTCGTGCAGGCGGCGGGGGCCCGCGAGGACCGTTCGCTGTTCGCGGGCCTGGTGGTGGACGACGCCTCGGCGGCGCTGGACGCCGCCGCCGTGCGCGGGCTGCAGCGGATGCGCGGGGCGAACGCGGGCGCGGTGCTGCTGCTGCGGACGCTGGTGGACCTGCCCGAGGCGTTGCGGGCGCCGCTGTTCGGCGCGGTCGGCTGCCGGATGGCGTTCCCGGGGATCGCGCCGTGGGACGGGAAGCTGTTCTCGGAGGCCTGGGGGACGCACCTGGTGCAGGAGACCGCGGTCACCCACACCCCCGACACCTCCGGTGGGGTGATACGGCGGGCGGGGCGGGTCGGGCGGAAGGCGCTGTCGGGGACGACGGCGCAGACGGAGTCGGTGACGACGCGGGATGTGGAGCGGTTGCGGTGGTCGCCGTCGGATCTGGCGCACGCGTTGCCGGCGGGGCATGCGGTGGTGTCGTTGACGGCGGTGTCGGGGGAGCAGGTTCCGCCGCTGCTGGTGGACCTCAGGGGCTGAGGGCGGGCGGCGGGGGAAGTCGCCTTCGAGGTGGATTCGGCAGTGCGGGTTGTCCGGGGCGTCCATAATGAAGGGGAGAGACCCTCACCAGTCCCACGTCCCTCTCCTCGCCCGGCCGCAACGGCGCGGTCAGGTCGATCCTTCGAAGGTGCCATGCCCCCCACACTCGCCTCCGTCGTCCGCAACACGTCGCTCCATCTGACGGTCCTCGCCGGTGCGGATCACCTGGAGCGGCCGGTCCGCTGGGTGCACACCAGTGAGCTGGACGACCCGACGCCGTTCCTGGAGGGTGGTGAGCTGCTGCTCACCACCGGTATCAAGCTGGGCCGTACGGCGGCGCAGTTGCAGGCGTACGTGCACCGGCTGGCCGACGCGGGGGTGGTCGGGCTGGGGCTCGGGGTGGGGTTGTCGCACACGGAGGTGCCGCAGCCGCTGGTGGACGCGGCGGCGCAGCGCGGGCTGCCGTTGCTGCGGGTGCCGGAGCCGACGCCGTTCATCGCGATCAGCAAGGTGGTGTCGGCGGCGCTGGCCGCGGAGCAGTACGAGGCGGTGACGACCAGCTTCGAGGCGCAGGAGGAGCTGACCCGGGCGGCGCTGGGCAAGGACGGCACGACGGCGGTGGTGCGCCGGCTGGCGGCCCGGCTGGGTGGCTGGGCGGCGCTGTACGACGGGTCGGGCGCGCTGTCGGTGGTGGCGCCGGACTGGGCGGCGCGCCGGGCTGGGCGGCTGGCGGCGGAGGTGGACCGGCTGCGTCGGCGTCCGGCGCCGTCGAGTGCGGCGTTGCAGGGGCGCGCGCCGGGGATAGACACGGCGGACGAGGACTACGTGGTGGTCCAGTCGCTGGGGGCGGACCGGCGGGCCCGGGGCTTCCTGGCGGTCGGGACCGAGGACCGGATCACGCCGACCGAGCGGTACGTGCTGAACGCGGCGGTGGCGCTGCTGACCCTCACCCTGGAGCGCTCGCGGGAGCTGCGGCAGGCCGAGGAGCGGATGGGCGCGGCGCTGCTGCGGATGGTGCTGGCCGGTGAGGTGGCGACGGCCCGCCAGGTGGCGGTGGGGCTGTTCGGGGGGCTGCCGGAGGGGACGATACGGGTGCTGGTGGCCGGGGCCGGTCCGGCCAACGCGGATGCCGCGGAGGCGCTCGGGGAGCTGGGCGACCGGGCCGAGCAGGCGGGCGCCCGGGTGGGCGAGAAGCTGCTGGTGGCGCGGGAGGACGGTGCGCACGGGCCGCGGCTGATGGTGCTGGCGCTGGACAACGGCGCGGTGCACCGGGCCTGTCTGGGCGCGGTGGAGGAGCACGAGGGCCTGTCGCTGGGCGTCTCGGCGCCGGCCGCGCTGGAGGAGGCGGGGACGGCGAACGCGCAGGCGGAGCGGGCGCTGGCGGTGGCGCTGCGTGGTGGCCGCCGGTCGGTGGACCACGAGGAGGTCGGCGCGGGGTCGCTGCTGCCGCTGCTCGGCGAGGACGCGGTGACGGCCTTCGCGGAGGGGCTGCTGCGGCCGTTGCGGGAGCACGACCGGACGGCCCGCGGGGATCTGGTGGCCTCGTTGCGGGCGTGGCTGTCGCGGCACGGCCAGTGGGACGCGGCGGCGGCGGACCTGGGTGTGCACCGGCACACGCTGCGCTACCGGATGCGCCGGGTCGAGGAGCTGTTGGGCCGGTCGCTGGACGACACGGACGTGCGGATGGAGCTGTGGCTGGCGCTGCGCTCCGGCGAGGAGTGAGGCGCCGGCGGGGTGTGGGGTTCCGGCGGCCCGCGGGGCGCCGGTAGGACGCGGTGGAGTGGCCCCGGGGGCGAACGCTCCTAGTCGGCCAATCCGGTCGGCGCGCCGCCGCGCCTACCCTCAAAACCGGGTCCCACGTCCGTGGGCCGTAGGACAGACGAGGAGAGGGCCGGTACCACGGTGACCACCACGTACGATTTCTGGCTCGCCGGCCGCCGGGCGAGCGGTGACGCCGACTTCGAGGTGCACAACAGCTGGGACGGCCGTCTGGTCGGCAAGGTGAGCATCCCGACCGAGGCGCAGGTCGAGGAGGCGCTGGACGCCGCCGTGGCCGCGCTGCCGGTGTTCGCCGCCACCCCGGCGCACCAGCGTGCCGCCGCCCTGGACCACGTGGCCAAGCGGCTGACCGAGCGCACCGAGGAGCTCGCCCAGCTGGTCAGCGCCGAGAACGGCAAGCCGATCAAGTGGGCCCGCGGTGAGATCGGCCGCGCGGTGTCGGTCTTCCGCTGGGCCGCCGAGGAGGCGCGCCGCACCAACGGCGAGACCATGCGGCTGGACACCGACCCGGGCGGCGTGGGCCGTTTCGCGGTGGTGCGCCGCTTCCCGCGCGGTGTCGTGCTGGGGATCGCCCCGTTCAACTTCCCGCTGAACCTGGTCGCCCACAAGGTCGCCCCGGCGATCGCGGTCGGCGCCCCGATCATCCTGAAGCCGGCTCCGTCGACCCCGCTGTCGGCGATGGTGCTGGGCGAGATCCTGGCCGAGACCGACCTGCCGGTCGGCTCCTGGTCGATCCTGACCGTGCCGAACGACCGGATGCCGGCCCTGGTGCAGGACGAGCGCCTGCCGGTGATCTCGTTCACCGGTTCGGACAAGGTCGGCTACCAGATCATGGACTCGGTGCCGCGCAAGCACTGCACCCTGGAGCTCGGCGGCAACGCCGCGGCCGTGGTGCTCGCCGACTGGTCCTCGGAGGCCGACCTGGACTGGGCGGCCACCCGGATCGCGATGTTCGCGAACTACCAGGGCGGCCAGTCCTGCATCTCGGTGCAGCGGGTGATCGCCGACGCCTCGGTGTACGACGCGCTGGCGGAGAAGGTCGTCGCCAAGGTCAGGGCGCAGGTCACCGGTGACCCGGCCGACGACGCGACCGACGTCGGCCCGCTGATCGACGAGAACGCCGCGAAGCGCGTCGAGTCCTGGGTCGAGGACGCGGTCGCCAAGGGCGCCAAGGTGCTCACCGGCGGTACCCGTGAGGGTGCGACCTACGCCCCGACCGTGCTGGCCGACCTGCCCGGTGACGCGATCCTGGCCAAGGCCGAGGTGTTCGGCCCGGTGCTGTCGCTGCACAGGGTGGACGGCGTGGACGAGGCCTTCGCGGCCGTCAACGACTCGGCGTTCGGTCTCCAGGCGGGCGTGTTCACCCACGATCTGCAGACCGCCTTCCGCGCCCACCGGGAGCTGGAGGTCGGCGGTGTGATCATCGGCGACGCGCCGTCCTACCGTGCCGACCAGATGCCGTACGGCGGTGTCAAGGACTCCGGTGTCGGCCGTGAGGGCGTCAAGTACGCGATGGACGACTACACCGTCGAGAAGGTCATGGTCCTGACCGGTCTCGACCTCTGAGACCTCTGAGACTCAGAGACCTCTGAGATCGCCGGGGCCGTGAGGCCCCTGGCCGACGCGGTGTCGTCGTAGGCGGGAGGGCCCGGTTCGCCGAACCGGGCCCTCTTCGCGTTCGCGCCCCGGCGCGGGCTCAGCCGTCGTGTCCGGCGGCCGCCGCGACCGCCTCCTCGACGGTGGCGTTCCCGGCGACCAGCTCCAGGGTCAGCCCGGCGGTGCCCGGTTCGCGCAGCAGGGCGGCCAGAACGGCGGCGACGTCGGCCCGGTCCACCGCGCCGCGGTCGACGGAGGGGGCGAGCCGGACCAGGCCGGTGCCGGGGCCGTCGGTGAGCCGTCCGGGGCGCAGCACCGTCCAGTCCAGCGCGGTGCGGGCCCGGACGGCGTCGTCGGCGGCGCCCTTGGCCCGCAGGTAGGTCTCGAAGACCTCGTCGGCGGGGAAATGGGCCTCGGCGTCGGCGGCCATCGCCGAGACCATCAGGTACCGGCGGACCCCGGCGAGTTCGGCGGCGTCGGCGAGCAGCACGGCGGCGTCCCGGTCGACGGTGTTCTTGCGGGCGGCGCCGCTGCCCGGTCCGGCGCCGGCGGCGAAGACCACCGCGTCGGCGCCGGTGAGCAGTGCGGCGAGCCGGGTGGCGGTGGCGGCCTCCAGGTCGAGCAGCAGCGGCTCGGCGCCGGCGTCGACGAGGTCCTGGGCCTGTTCGGGGCGGCGGATGATCCCGGCGGGGCGCTCGCCGCGGGCGGCGAGCAGCCGTTCCAGGTGGAGCGCGATCTGTCCGTGGCCCCCGGCGATGACGGTACGCATGGTCCGACGGTAGTCCGAAGGGTCGGAAGTCGTCCTGGGGAGTGCCGCGAACAGGACACAATGGGCGCATGACTTCGCTCGCCCACCCGCAGCTGCGTTTCACGCCCACCGTGGCGGACCCCTCCGGCCCCCGGGAGCTGGTGATCCTGGGTTCCACCGGGTCGATCGGCACCCAGGCCATCGACGTGGTGCTCCGCAACCCGGACCGTTTCCGGGTGGTCGCCCTGTCGGCGGCGGGCGGTCGGGTGGAGCTGCTGGCCGAGCAGGCGGTGCGGCTGGGCGTGCACACCGTGGCGGTGGCCGATCCGGCGGCCGTTCCGGCGCTGCGCGAGGCGCTGGCCGCGAAGGCGGCGGGCGGTGCGCTGCCGACCGTGCTGGCGGGCCCGGACGCGGCGACCGAGCTGGCCGCCCTGGAGTGCCACTCGGTGCTGAACGGCATCACGGGGTCGATCGGCCTGCGGCCGACGCTGGCCGCGCTGAAGGCGGGCCGGGTGCTGGTGCTGGCCAACAAGGAGTCGCTGATCGTCGGCGGTCCGCTGGTGAAGGCGGTGGCGAAGCCGGGCCAGATCGTGCCGGTGGACTCCGAGCACGCGGCGCTGTTCCAGGCGCTGGCCGGCGGTACCCGGGCCGAGGTGCGCAAGCTGGTGGTCACGGCGAGCGGCGGCCCGTTCCGCAACCGCACCCGTGAGCAGCTGGCCGGGGTGACCCCGCAGGACGCGCTGGCGCACCCGACCTGGGCGATGGGCCCGGTCGTCACGATCAACTCGGCCACCCTGGTGAACAAGGGCCTGGAGGTGATCGAGGCGCACCTGCTGTACGACGTGCCGTTCGACCGGATCGAGGTCGTGGTCCACCCGCAGTCGGTGGTGCATTCGATGGTGGAGTTCACCGACGGTTCGACCCTGGCGCAGGCCAGCCCGCCGGACATGCGGATGCCGATCGCGCTGGGCCTGGGCTGGCCGGACCGGGTGCCGGACGCGGCCCCCGCCTGCGACTGGACCAGGGCCGCCACCTGGGAGTTCTTCCCGCTGGACGACGAGGCCTTCCCGGCGGTCGAGCTGGCCCGTGAGGTGGGCACCCTGGGCGGTACCAACCCGGCGGTGTTCAACGCGGCCAACGAGGAGTGTGTGGAGGCGTTCCTGAAGGGCCGCCTCGCTTTCACCGGAATCGTGGACACTGTTGCCAAGGTCGTGGCCGAGCACGGTCAGCGGGACGGCGCTCCGGCGGCGGGAACTTCCCTGACGGTCGAGGACGTCCTGCACGCGGAGGACTGGGCGCGCGCCCGGGCCCGCGAGCTGGCGGCCGGCTGACGGTCGACCGACGACCCCGATTGCGGTAGGACGAGACGATGAGCGGAGCGGCATGACGGAGGACCAGCGGTGGCAACGGTTTTGACGGTGGTCGGCATCCTGGTCTTCGTCATCGGGCTGCTCGTCTCGATCGCCTGGCACGAACTCGGCCACCTCTCCACGGCCAAGCTGTTCGGCATCCGGGTGCCCCAGTACATGGTCGGCTTCGGCCCGACCCTCTGGTCGCGCCGGAAGGGCGAGACCGAGTACGGCATCAAGGCGATCCCGTTCGGCGGGTACATCCGGATGATCGGGATGTTCCCGCCGGGCGAGGACGGCCGGATCACCAAGCGCAGCAGCTCGCCCTGGCGCACCATGATCGAGGACGCCCGCGAGGCCTCCTACGAGGAGCTCCAGGAGGGTGACGAGAGCCGGCTCTTCTACACCCGCAAGCCGTGGAAGCGCATGATCGTGATGTTCGCCGGGCCGTTCATGAACCTGGTCCTGGCGTTCGGGCTCTTCCTGACCGTCATGATGGGCTTCGGCGTCTCGATGACGGTGCCGACCATCGGCTCGGTCGCCCAGTGCGTGGTCAAGGCCGGCCAGCCCACCGACACCTGCCCCGTCGACGCGCCCAAGACCCCGGCCAACGAGGTGGGGCTGCGCCAGGGCGACAAGGTGCTCTCCTTCGACGGCGACCGGATCCGCGACTACGACCAGCTCCAGGCGGACATCCGGAAGTCGGCCGGCAAGCAGGTGGCGATCGTCGTGGAGCGCGGTGGCGAGCGGCTCACCTTCACGCCCACCATCGCCGTCAACGACGTGCAGAAGTACGACGGCAAGGGCGTGCCGCTGAAGGGCCAGACCGTGCAGGCCGGGTTCCTCGGGTTCACCCCGAAGAGCGAAACCGTCCAGCTCGGCTTCGGGCAGTCGGTGGACCGGATGTACGACATGGCCGAGAACGGGGTGAAGTCGCTGGCCGCCCTGCCGGGCAAGATCCCCGGGCTCTGGAACGCCGTCGTCGGCGACGCCCCGCGCGACCCGGACTCCCCGGTCGGCATGGTCGGCGCGGCCCGGGTCAGTGGCGAGGTCTTCTCGCTCGACCTGCCCGCCACCCAGCGGATCGCGTTCTTCGTGAACCTGCTGGCCGGCATCAACCTGTCGCTCTTCCTCTTCAACATGCTGCCGCTGCTCCCGCTGGACGGCGGGCACATCGCCGGCGCGGCCTGGGAGGCGGTCCGGCGCCGCTTCGCACAGCTGTTCAGGCGGCCCGACCCGGGCCCGTTCGACGTCGCCAGGCTGATGCCGGTGGCGTACGTGGTGGCCAGCATCTTCATCGGCTTCACGCTCCTGGTGATGGTCGCCGACCTGGTGAACCCGGTGAAGATCAGTTAGGGCGTTCGGGTACCACGGGTGTGCTGGGCGCCGTTGCGGTGCCGTACCGTGGAGGCCGGGTGCGCGATCGTCAGCGCGCCCGGCCTCGGCCGTGTCACGGCCGGGCGGTCGACCACACCTCAACCCCGGGGAACCCTGCGCACATGACCGCGATCTCGCTCGGTATTCCGTCCCTGCCGCTCAAGCCGCTGGCCAAGCGCCGCTACTCCCGGCAGATCATGGTCGGCAACGTGCCGGTCGGCGGCGACGCCCCGGTCTCGGTGCAGTCGATGACCACCACGGTCACCTCCGACATCAACGCCACGCTGCAGCAGATCGCCCAGCTCACCGCGTCCGGCTGCCAGATCGTCCGGGTCGCCGTGCCCACGCAGGACGACGCCGACGCGCTGCCGATCATCGCCAAGAAGTCGCAGATCCCGGTCATCGCGGACATCCACTTCCAGCCCAAGTACGTCTTCGCCGCGATCGACGCCGGCTGCGCCGCGGTGCGCGTGAACCCGGGCAACATCAAGCAGTTCGACGACAAGGTCGGCGAGATCGCCAAGGCCGCCAAGGACGCGGGCGTGCCGATCCGGATCGGCGTCAACGCCGGCTCGCTGGACAAGCGCCTGCTGGAGAAGTACGGCCGGGCCACCCCGGAGGCGCTGGTCGAGTCGGCGCTGTGGGAGTGCTCGCTGTTCGAGGAGCACGACTTCCGCGACATCAAGATCTCGGTCAAGCACAACGACCCGGTCGTGATGATCAACGCCTACCGCCAGCTCGCCGCCGCGTGCGACTACCCGCTGCACCTCGGCGTGACCGAGGCCGGGCCGGCCTTCCAGGGCACCATCAAGTCGGCGGTCGCCTTCGGCGCGCTGCTGGCCGAGGGCATCGGCGACACCATCCGGGTCTCGCTCTCCGCCCCGCCGGCCGAGGAGATCAAGGTCGGCAACCAGATCCTGGAGTCGCTCGGGCTGCGCGAGCGCGGCCTGGAGATCGTCTCCTGCCCCTCCTGCGGGCGCGCCCAGGTGGACGTCTACAAGCTCGCGGAGGAGGTCACCGCCGGGCTGGAGGGCATGGAGGTGCCGCTGCGGGTGGCCGTCATGGGCTGCGTCGTGAACGGCCCGGGCGAGGCCCGGGAGGCCGACCTCGGGGTCGCCTCCGGCAACGGCAAGGGCCAGATCTTCGTCAAGGGCGAGGTCATCAAGACCGTTCCGGAGTCGAAGATCGTCGAGACCCTGATCGAGGAGGCGCTCAAGCTCGCCGAGCAGATGCAGGCGGCGGGTGTCGAGGCGGGGGCGCCGACCGTGGTCGCCGGGGAGTGAAGGGCCGCGGGGGGAGCGGCCCCCGCGCAGCGTGTTTCCGACAGCCGTAGGTTGTCCTGACCGTGCGGGAGCGTCCGCGCGGTGTTTTCCGGAAGCGGGGCCGTCCGTTCGCGGACGGCCCCGCGGCCGTAGCCGGGTGGGGCCACGGAGTAGGGTGCGGCCAGAGTCGTCTCAGTGAGGTGCTGTCCCGATGCTCGATCGCGGTGTGATGCTCCCGAGCTCCTTCCAGGCCGCCCGGGCCCTGGCCACCACCCGCGTGCTGGAGCCGCCGGACCTGCCGGAGGCCCTGGAGATCCTCCACCGCGACCCGGTGGCCAACGCCTTCGTCGCGACCAGGGTCGAGGCCGTCGGGCTGGACCCGTGGCGGCTCGGCGGGGAGATGTGGGGCTGGTACGACGGGGACGGCGTGCTGGGCGCGCTCTGCTACGCCGGGGCGAACCTGGTCCTGGTCGACGCCGGGCCGGAAGCGGTCGCGGCGTTCGCGGAACGGGCCCGCCGCCAGGGGCGGCGCTGCTCCTCGATCGTCGGGCCGGCGGCGGCCACGGCGGCCTTCTGGGCACTGCTGGAGCGCAGTTGGGGCCCGCCCCGGGACGTACGGGCGCACCAGCCGCTGATGGCGACCTCGGTGCCGTCGGCGGAGATCGCGCCGGATCCGCTGGTGCGGAGGGTGCGGCGCAACGAGGTCGAGACCCTGATGCCGGCCTGCGTGGCGATGTTCACCGAGGAGGTGGGAGTGTCGCCGCTCGCCGGGGACGGAGGGCTCCTCTACCAGGCCCGGGTGGCCGAACTCGTGTCCACCGGACGGTCGTTCGCGCGGTTCGGCGAGGACGGGCAGGTCGTCTTCAAGGCGGAGATCGGGGCGGTGACGGAGGGGGCCTGCCAGATCCAGGGGGTCTGGGTCGCTCCGGAGCACCGGGGGCGGGGGCTCTCCGAGACGGGGATGGCGGCGGTCCTGGAGGTCGCGTTGCGGGAGGTGGCGCCGGTGGTGTCGCTGTACGTCAACGACTTCAACCTGCGGGCCCGGGCCGCGTACCGGCGGGTGGGGTTTCAGGAGGTCGGGGCGTTCATGAGCGTGCTGTTCTGAGCGGCCCGTTCGGGCCGCGCGGGGCGCTGTTGGGATCTTCGGCCGCGCCGCGGGGCCGCTGGTAGTAACGTCCGGAGCATGGATCAGCTGACCGGGGTGACGATCGGGGCCATCGACCTCGCGGACTGGGCGCCGCAGGCGCTGGAGGTCCAGGCGGTGGCGTTCGGGCTGACGCCCGAGGAGGTCGCGGTACGGCTGCACATCGTGGGGCGGCACGCCCAGCAGCCGGGGGTGATCGCGCTCGGGGCGATGAGCGGGGGGCGGCTGGTCGGGTTCGGGTACGGGATGCCCAACCAGCGGGAGCACTGGTGGAGCACGGTGATCGAGCCCTACCTGGCCGCCCGCGGGTACGGGGACTGGCTGGACGGGGTCTTCGCCGTCACCGAACTGCACGTGCTGCCGGAGTTCCAGGGGCAGGGGGTCGGCTCGCGGATCATCCGGACGCTGTGCGAGGGGTCGGGGCTGGAGCGGAGCATCCTCTCGGCGATCGACGCGGAGACGCCGGCGCGGCGGCTCTACCGGGCGCTGGGGTACCGGGACCTGGCGCGGGCGGTGCGGTTCCCGGCGACGGACCGGCTGTACGCGGTGATGGGGGCGCCGCTGCCCCTGCGGGGGGCCGGGGGGTAACTGCCCTCGGGGCGGGGGGAGTTGGCGGGGCCGGTGGGTCAGAGGGTGTCGGCGAACTCGAGGTAGAGCTCGGCGTCCTCGCGGCGGTCCGCGGCGAGGGCGCGGAGCGCGAGGTCGACGGCGCGGAAGAGGGCCCAGCCGCGGAGGCGGTCCTGGTCGACCTCGAGGGCTTCGGAGAGCCGGCCCAGGCGGCGGCGGACGGCGGCGGGGGCGCCGGGGGAACCGAACAGGGTGTCGGCGCGGTCCAGCGCCAGCCGGGCCAGGTCGTAGGCGCGTTCGCCGGCCAGCGGGCGCGGGTCGACGGCCAGCCAGGGGGCGCGGTCGGCGGCCAGGACGTTGCCGTGGTGGAAGTCGCCGTGCAGGAGGAAGGACTCCTCGGCGGAGCCGGCCAGGCCCCGTGCGGTGTCCAGGGCCTCGGCGATCAGCGGCCGCGCCTCGGCGGCGACGGGGTGGGGGAGTTCCGCGAGACGGGCGGCGGCGTCGACCCGCTGGGAGAGCGCGGGGAACGGGTGGCCCTCGGGGAGCTCCGTCCAGAGGCGGTGCAGCAGGCTGGTGGCCTCCAGCATGGCCTTGGGCTCGGCGAGCGAGCGCAGCGGGATCCCGCCGTGGAGGCGTTCGAGCAGCAGGACGCCCTCGGCGGGGGCGGAGTCGAGCAGGAGGACGGCTCCGCGGCCGGCCCAGTGGGCCAGGGCGGTGTGCTCGTGGACGGTCTCGGGGGTGGGGAAGCCGATCTTGAGGACGGCGGGGGAGAGGTCGTCGCGGTGGACGTACGCGACGAGGCTGAGGCTGCCGCCGGGGTCGAGGACCCGTTCCAGGGTGAGGTTCCAGGCGGCGAGGTGGGCGGCGGTCCTGGCGGGGAGGGTGGCGAGCCAGGGGTGGGCGGCTTCGCCTTGGGTGGCGGTGACGCTGTGCGTCAGCCAGGTGGGGACGGTGATGGTGGGTTCGGCTCCCGACATGGGTCCATTGTGGGGGTTTGGGGTGGGGGGGTGGGCTCTCGGGAGGGTGGGGGGCCGGGGGTGGCTCCGGGGGTGGTCGCTCCGGGGGCTGGATGATTTTCAGACTGCCGACCCTGGAGGTGGGGCGTTCAGACCGTTGGCAGTCTGAAAATCACCCGTCACGCCCCTCTCCGCGGCCACCCCCTGC